>NZ_BCBH01000012.1:0-161432 GCF_001320525.1 Pseudomonas sp. NBRC 111131
GGCAGCTCAGGGTCGAGAGCTGACGTTCACGACCGGAACCCCCGCTGCCTCTTACGTCGACAACGACGACCTACCAGAGCAGTGGCTGACAGCCAGGATGTCTTAGCATCATTTAGTCTGAAGCCCGCCCATCATTTGCCCGGCGTTCCAGCTTCGCGTGATCCGATTGGGTGAAGAGCGTTCGGCCAAAACGGGTGAGCGCAAGCGGCTCACTGTTCTCTTCAATGACACGCTGGCGCTCAGGGCGTTCAGGTAATGTGCCGACAATAGCCCGTTGTAGGCGCTTTGCCAGCTGCGGACATGGAGTGTGGCGATGGCTGCGGCATCACTGCTGAGGGGCTTGCGAACAAGGAGTTCGTTTAACGGCCGGACGTAACCCATGAGATCAGACCTTGAAGTGGCATGCAGTACGATAATTGCACGGGCCATGCCAGCGAGGATCCAACGGTAAACTGGCGCCTTTGAGGCCAACCGCAAGGCTCCCCCGTGCGCCGCATCGGCGCAAACTGCTGGGGCGGTGTCCGTAGACAAACAGCCACGGCGCTCGCCCGACAGGGTTGAGCAATGCTTGCCTAGGGCGATGAGCGCTATCCCAGAGAGGTCAAAAACTTGAATCTGCTAACTACAGGGATGAAATCTAGTGTGGCACTCTCCAGCATGGTCAGCCCCTACAGAGGATGGTTACGTTCATGAGCAAGCCAAGTGCCGACTCGGACGCTTCTATGCATCGCCCTACTGCCTGGCACGTTACCCATTGGAGCCAGGATGCTTTTTGTCGGGGCGCATACAGTGCTCTTCTGCCCGGCGGCAGCTTGGAGCATCGCCGCGCGTTGGGTGAATGCCTCAGTGGGCGGCTAGTGATTGCTGGCGAGGCGTGTAACCCGCACGCGCCTGCAATGGCTCACGGTGCTTGGGATGACGGCGTTCGCGCGGCAGACCTTGCGATCCAAAACGGCGCCCATCGGGTCATAGTTATCGGTGCGGGATGTGCCGGTCTGGCAGCTGCCCGTCATCTGCGCGCCCACGGTGTCGATTGTGCCGTAATCGAAGCACGGGACCGCATCGGCGGCCGCACCTTTAGCGTGCAACTGGGCTCAGTGACCGTAGACGTCGGCGCAGCTTGGTTGCAGCAGTTCGCCGACAACGCCCTGGCCCGGGAGGCAGAGCGTCTTGGGGTTCGCGTCGAGGCAACCGACTTCAGTCAACCGCTTTGCGCTGCCAGTGATGGGCCGATCCATGGCATCGACGAGGCTTGGCAGGCATTGCGTCAAGGCGTCGAGCGCAGTGCCCCACTGGCCGAAGGTGTAGCACGCTACCTGGCTGGTTTGGAACCCGACCAGGCGCGGATAGCGAGGTATGCCATCGATGCCAACCTGATCAGCGAGGCCTGTCTTGCGCTCGATGAGCTTTCGGTGGCGTCTCTGGATGAAGAAGGCGTCGGCAATGATGATCACTTCTTACCCGGCGGATACAGCCAGCTCATCGAGCATCTGGCCGACGGCATAGATATTCGCTTGGGCCAGCCCGTCGTGCAGATTGACTGGAGAGGCAGTGAGCTGTGTATCAACGCAGAGCGGGGCGACTTCTGCATCTGCACCGTACCGCTGGGGGTACTCAAACTGCTGGAATTCGTTCCGCAGCTGCCTCAGCGCCAGCAAGAGGCGTTGGCTCACCTTGGAATGGGCAAGCTCGAGAAGGTCGTACTTCAGTTCGATCAGCGCTGGTGGCCGCGCTCGCCTACGGGTTATTTGCGCTGGTACGACACCCCAGCCAACTGGATCGAATGGCTAGACCTGACGGATGCGGTTGGCAAACCCACTGTTGTCGGGCTCATCGCAGCGGATGCTGTGGAGCGCCAGTTTGCCAGCCGCAGTGACGAAGAAATTGCGTTGGCCGCGCGGGACGCTTTGAAGGCTTGGGCCTGGGCCGTAGACCATTGCGGCTGGCGATCTCGCCGGGCGTAGTCTGGCTGCTTAAATAAGCATATTAGGTTATTCCTAAAATCACTTTTATTTATTTCTGACATGCCGCTACATTCGCTGCTCCCCAAGGACTTAACAGGAGCAGCGGATGTCCATACGGTCCCGTTTGTTGATTGTCATCGCCACCACCTTGCTGGCGAGCCAGGCGTTCGCCGCCGAACGCCTGACCCTGCGCATAGGCGACCAGAAGGGCAACATGCGTGCTCAGCTGGAGGCGGCCGACGGCCTGCGCGACCTGCCTTACGACATCCGCTGGGCGGAGTTTCCGGCTGCTGCGCCGTTGGCCGAAGCGCTCAACGCCGGTGCGATCGATGCCGGTATCATCGGCGACGCTCCGCTGCTGTTCGTGCTGGCCTCCGGTGCGCCGGTCAAGGCAATTGCCGTGGACAAGTCCGACCCCTACGGCACCGCCTTGCTGGTACGCCCCGATGCAGCGCTGCACAGTGCCGCCGACCTCAAAGGCAAGCGCATTGCCACCGGCCGGGGGTCGATCGGCCATCACCTGGCACTGAAGGCGCTGGCCCAGGCCGGCCTGTCGGAGAAGGACGTGGACTTTCGTTTCCTCGGCCCGGTCGATGCCAAGATCGCCCTGGCCAATGGCTCGGTGGATGCCTGGTCCACCTGGGAGCCCTACACCGCGTTGGCTGAGCTGAGCGGGCAGGGCAGGGTGCTGGTCAATGGTCGTGGCCTTTCCAGCGGTAACAGTTTCCTGGCTGCCACCGACAAGGCGCTGGACGACCCAGCGCGCCGCGGCGCGCTGCAGGACTACCTGGCACGGCTGAGCAATGCCCAGGTCTGGGCCTATCAGCACCTGGACGGCTACTCGAAAACCCTCGCCGCCATCATCGGCTTCCCCGAGGACGCGGCCCGCCTGCAGTTCGAGCGGCGTCAGCTGCATTGGCACGCCATCGATGCCAAGACCATCAGCGAGCAGCAGGACACCGCCGACTTCTACCACACCCACGGGCTGATGAATCAGCGCCTGGACGTGGCGCCCACCTTTGCCACTGGCTTTACCGTGCCCGCTACCAGCGCGTTGGCCCAACATTGATCCGGAGACCCCCTATGTTGCACCGTAAACGCTTGCGCCACCTCGCCCTGGGCTTGCTGATCGGCGGCCTGCTGCCGTCACTGGCCAGCGCCGAGCAGACCCTGCGCATCGGCTATCAGAAGTCCTCGACCTTGCTGACGTTGCTCAAGGCCCGTGGCAGCCTGGAGCATCGCTTGCAGGCCGAGGGCATTCGCGTCACCTGGCACGAGTTCCCCAGCGGTTTGCCGCTGCTCGAGGCCTTGAACCTGGGCAACGTCGACCTGTCTGCGGACGTTGCCGATACCGTGCCGGTGTTCACCCAGGCTGCTGGCGCCAACCTCACCTACTTTGCCCGGGAAGCCCCGTCGCCGTCGGCCCAGGCCATCCTGGTGCCGGCCAACTCGCCGCTCAAGACCCTGGCCGACCTCAAGGGCAAGCGCGTGGCGGTAACCAAGGCGGCGGGCAGCCATTACCTGTTGATTGAGGCGCTGGCCAAGGCCGGCTTGAACTTCAAGGACATCACCCCGGCGTACCTGATTCCCGCTGATGGGCGCGCTGCGTTCGAGAACGGCAAGGTCGATGCCTGGGTAACCTGGGACCCGTATGTGGCCAGTGCCCAGCGCCAGCAGAATGCGCGGGTTCTCGCCGATGGCAACGGCCTGGCCAGCTACCAGCGCTATTACCTGGCCGGCAGCGACTACGCCAAGGCGCACCCCGAGGTGCTGCAGCAGGTCTACCAGGCATTGCGCGAGATAGGGGCCTGGACCAAGGCTAACCCTGAAGCTGCCGCCCGTGTGCTGGGGCCGTTGTGGGGCAACCTGGACAGCGCCACCGTGCAGCAGGCCAATGCCCGGCGCAGCTACGATGTGCAGCCGGTCAAGCTGGACAACCTCGGCGAGCAGCAGCGCATCGCCGATGCGTTCTACCGTGAAGGGCTACTGCCCAAGCCGGTCGATGCGCGTGCGGTGACCGTGTTCGAGCCCCGCGCTGGGCAGTAAGCGCCTGCGCTACAGGCCTATGCTGGCGCGCACCATGGCATAGGCCTGGCGAATCAGCGGGTTGACCGTATTCGCCCGCACCCACAGGTAGTAGGTCACGTCCGGCAGCGGTGGCAGGCCATCGCTCTGGCCGAGCACCCGCATGTCCGGGCTGACCATTTCCTGGCTGCGTGCGGTAATCCCCAGCCCGGCGCGCACCGCCGCCTTGATGCCGATCAGGTTGGACGCCAGGTACGCCTGGCGCCAGGCGATTCCGGCGTGCTCGAGTGCTTCCAGGGCCAGTTTGCGGTACAGGCTTGGCTCATCCACCAGCACCAACGGCAACGGCTCGCCCGGTACGTGCTGGTACTGGGCAGCGCAGATCCACCACACCGGCGAGGTCCGCAGGGCAAAACCTTCCAGCCCCGCTGCGGTGCGCGTCGAGATGACCATGTCGACCTTGCCGCGTTGCAGGTCCTCCATCAGGAACGGGCTGCGGCCTACGTCGATCTCCAGGCGCAGGTTGGGCGCCGAACGGGCGATGTGGCTAAGAATGGGCGGCAGGATGGTATCGGCGATGTCGTGGGGTGAACCGATGCGCAGCACGCCGCTCAGGCCGTCCTCGCGCAGCCCGGCGAGGGCCTCGTCGTTGAGTGCCAGCATTTGCCGGGCATGGCGCAGCAATTGGCGCCCGGCGTCGGTAAGGGCCTTGTGGCGGCCTTGCTTGCGCAGCAGGGTAACGCCCACCTGGTGTTCCAGGCGTTGCATGTGCTGCGTCACCGAGGCCTGGGTGCGGGCAAGGTGGCGGCCCGCCTCGGCGTAGCTGGCGTGGTCGGCGATGGCGACGAAGGTGCGGAGCAATTCCAGGTCCAGAGCAGGCATGGGCGGGTGTGCTTTACATTAATCCGTTTCAAATAAACATAACGGATCTTTATGCGTTCTGCGAGAGCGGTGCATTTAAAAAGTTTGAAGCGCCTGTAAATGCTGGCTTATGTCCGTTTTGATGATTGTGTATAGCCTCAGAGTTATAACGATAGGCGATATTTGCATTTCCCCTCGCGCCTGCGACTTCCTAGCATGCGCCCTCATCAGGCCGGGTGCTCCGGCCGCCGGAACGAGGAGCTCACCATGTCGCTGTCCACTGTTGCCCGCAAGGCCCTGCTTGCCACGCTGCTCACCGGCACCACCCTGGCCGGCAGCGGTCTGGCCCATGCCGACGCCACCCTCGACAAGATCGAGCAACGCCAGCGCCTGTCAGTAGGCGTCGTGCTGTCTGGCGGGCCCTTCGGTGCCATCGACCCGGCCACCCGCCAGCCGACAGGGTTCAGTGTCGACCTGGCCCGTGACCTGGCCCGCCAGCTCAATGTGCAGCTCGACCTGGTGGCCGTGCAGCCCGCCAACCGCGTGCAGTTCCTGCAACAGGGCAAGGTCGACCTGCTGATCGCCAACATGGAATGGAACCCTGAACGCGACAAGCTGCTTGGCCACGTGGCGACGCCGTTCTACCGCGTGGGTGGCACTGCCGCAGTGGCCAAGGACAGCCCGGTACACAGCTGGGCCGAGCTCAAGGGGCAACCGGTGTGCACCTCCCAGGGCAGCAGCTATACCCAGGCGCTGATCGATCTGGGGGCCCAGCTCAAGGCCTTCAAGACATCGGCCGAGTCGCTGCTGGCCCTGCGCGGCAACAACTGCGTGGCGGCGGTGCACGACGCCACGCTGATCAACCCGCTGCTGGCCAAGGGCGGCGAGTGGAGCGGCTACCGTGCCCTGGCGCCCGAGCTCAACCCGGCACCGTCGGTGATCTGGACCCGGCTCGGCGAAACCGACACCCAGGCCCGCCTTGATCCGTTCGTGCGCCAGTGGCATCGCAGCGGCTGGTTGATCGAGCGCGAACAGGCCAACCACATTACCCCGGCCTCGCCGGCGCTGGTGGAATTGCGCCAGCAACTGCAGGGCGATGGCGCCTGAAATGAGCGCGATTTTGCAAGGGTTGGTCGAGCAGGGCACCCGGCTGGGTCTGGACTACCACTTCCTGCTCGATGCCTACCACCGCGGTAACCTGCTCGAGGGCGCGTTGACCACGCTCTGGCTGTGCCTGACGAGCATCATGGGTAGCCTGCTGGTCGGCATGGTGCTGGCCGCCATGCTGACCAGCCAGCAGCGCTGGCTGCGCTGGCCAGCACGGGCATTTGTCGAGGTGACGCGCAATACCCCGACGCTGGTTCAACTGTACTGCGCCTTCCTGGTACTGAACATGTTGCTCAACCAGAGCCTGGGCAACGCCAACCCCATGACACCGTTCGCCTGGGTCGTGATCGTGATCTCCTTGCACAAGGGCGCGTTCCACGCCGAAGCCCTGCGTGCCGGTATCGAGGCGGTGCCGCCGGTCACCCTGGAGGCCGCCAGTTCGCTGGCCTTGAGCCGGCGCCAGCAACTGTTGGAGGTGCAGCTGCCGCTGGCGCTGCGCTTCGCCTTGCCAGCCCTGGTCAACAACCTGATCGACCTGGTGAAGATGACGGCGGTGGCCTCGGCGATTGCGGTCAACGACATCACCTATGCCTCGATCATGATCTGGACCCAGAGCGACAACGTGATCGAACTGATGATTCTGATCCTGGCCTTCTTCGGCCTGCTCAGTTTCGCCGTCAACTGTATCGGCCGTGCGCTGGAAGCACGCCTGAGGATGCCCGGCTATGGCCACTGATGCCTTGACCACCTTGTGGCACTGGGCCCCCAGCCTGGCGCTGGGCCTGCTGCAGAACATCCAGATCAGTGTCGGGGCCATCGCCATCGGTAGCCTGCTGGGCCTGCTGGTGGGGGGGCTGGCATTGTCGCCACTGGCACCGTTGCGCGTGCTTGCACGGTTATGGGTGCAGGTGTTCCGCAACGCGCCGTGGCTGGTGCTGCTCTACTTCACGTCCTACGTGTTCCCCTTCGAGGTACACATCGGCGGTACCTGGTTGGCGTTCCCCGACTGGCTCAAGGTCACAGTCGGCCTGGCCTTGCCCGCCAGCGCCAATGTGGCCGAGATTTTTCGCGGTGCAGTCGCCTCGATCCCGGCGACGCAGTGGGAGGCCGCGCGCTCACTGGCCTTCAGCCGGGGCCAGATCTTCCGCTCGATCATCCTGCCGCAGTGCCTCAAGCGCATGCTGCCGCCCTGGATGAACCTGTACGCGGTGGTGACCATGGGTACCGCCCTGGCCTCGCTGGTGGGTGTGCATGACTTGATCGACAGCGCCCAGATCGCCGCCAACACGGTCAACCAGACCCACTTCACCGTGCTGGTGTATGCCAGTGTGCTGGTGTTGTTCTTCCTCTATTGCTACCCGATTTCCCGCCTTACCCAACGCCTGGAGCGCCGCTATGCCTTCTGAACCTTTGATCCAGCTCAGCGATGTGCACCTGGCGTTCGGTGATACCCAGGTGCTGCGCGGCATCGACTTGCAGGTGCAGGCCGGGCAGGCGGTGTCGATCATTGGCCCGTCAGGTTCGGGCAAGTCGACCATCCTGCGCTGCATCACCGGCTTGCTGCGCCCACAGCGGGGCAGCATCCGCATTGGCAGCACGCAGGTGCACGACCTGCGCAGCGAGGCTGAGCTGATTGCCTTGCGCAAGCACGTAGGCTTTGTTTTCCAGCAGTACAACCTGTTCCCTCACCTGAGCGTGCTGGACAACCTGCTCATCGCTCCGATCAAAGTGCTGGGCCGCAACCGTGACGAGGCCCGCGAAGAAGCGCGGGTGCTACTCGACAAGGTACGCCTGGGCCACAAGGCCGATGCCTTCCCCGGCCAGCTGTCCGGGGGTCAGCAACAACGCGTGGCGATCGCCCGCGCCCTGGCCATGCGGCCGCGGCTGATGCTGTTCGACGAGGTAACCTCGGCGCTCGACCCAGAGACGGTCGGTGAGGTGCTGGCGGTGATACGTGCCCTGACCGAGGAGGGCATGACCTGCGTGCTGGTGACGCACGAGATGCGCTTTGCCGAAGAGATCAGCGACCAGGTGTACTTCACCGAGCATGGCCGCATCGTCGAGCACGGCAGCGCCCAGCAGGTATTCCGTGACCCGCAGCACGAGCGCACGCGTACGTTCCTGCAGCATGCCCAAGGTGAGGCCGGCCAACGCCCCGGCCGACCTGCACCGGACCTTTTGAGCAACCTGGGGCGCTACAGCCTCAGCGTATGACCCCACCGAAGAAGAGAGGCCTACGATGTCCCGTGAATCCGTGATCCAGCCATTCCTCGCGCAAGTGCGTGCCATACACGAGCGGGGGGTTGACCGCGCTGCACTGCAGCAGATCGTCACCCTGCTCGAGGCCTTGGCCAACCAGCGTGAGCTGTTCAACTTCGAGCGCTTCCCGGCACCGGATGCCGCCAGCGGTGAAACCCAGTTCCGCTATCGGCTCAATGACGATGGCGAGTCGCCGACGCTGTACGTCAACTCGCTGCTGCCCGGCAAAGCGACCCTGCCGCACAACCACGAAACCTGGGCGATCATCGTTGCGGTCGAAGGCCAGGAGCTCAACCGGGTGTACCGCCGCGCCGACGACGGCAGCGACCCGACCCGGGCGCAGCTGGCGCTCGAGCGCGAGATCATCGTGCAGCCAGGCACTTCGGTGGCCTTCCTGGGTGAAGACCTGCACGGCATCCGTGTCGAAGGGCAGACCCCTACCTTGCACTTTCACCTGTACGGCCGCCCGCTGGAATCCCTCGACCATCGCTACGGCGTCAAGGACGACGGCAGCGTGGTGAATTACAACAAATCGCAGATGGCGCCTTCCATCGAGGCCTACGGCCTCTGACCGACCACGATCACGACCACGGACCGCGTCCCATGAGCTCGAGCGTTACCCCCGCACAACTGCATGACTGGCTGTTCGATGGCCAGGAAATCGCCCTGTTCGATGTGCGTGAGCACGGCCAATACGGCGAAGCCCACCTGTTCCATGCCGTCAACCTGCCGTACAGCCGGCTGGAAATCGACGCCCCGCGCCTGGCCCCAAACCCGGCGGTGCGCACGGTGATCTATGACCTTGACGACGGCGCGCTGGCAGAGCGTGCGGCCCAGCGCCTGGCCGCGCTGGGCTACTGCGCGGTGCATCGGCTTGCCGGGGGCAGCCGGGCATGGCAGGCCGCTGGCCATGAGCTGTTCGCTGGCGTGCATCTGCCGTCCAAGGCCTTTGGCGAACTGGTTGAGCATGCTTGCCATACCCCAAGCATCAGCGCCGAGCAACTGGCAACGTGGCAGCGCACGGGCAAATCCCTGGTACTGCTCGATGGCCGGCCGCTGGATGAATTCGCCAAGATGAGCATCCCAGGCGCCATCTGCTGCCCCAATGGCGAGCTGGGCTACCGCATCGAGGACCTGGTCAGCGATCCGCAGACGCCGGTGGTCATCAACTGTGCGGGCCGCACCCGGAGCATCATCGGGGCGCAGACGCTGATCAACCTGGGCCTCGAAAACCCGGTCTATGCCCTGGAGAACGGCACCCAGGGCTGGCACCTGGTCGACCTGCCGCTTGAGCATGGCAGCCGTCAGGGCTACCCGGCCCACAGCGGCCAGGCGCTGGCGCACCAGCGCGAACGCGCCCGGCGTTTGGGGCAGCAGGCGGGGGTGCAATGGGTGTCGGCCGAGCAGGTGCAGGTATGGGCGGCTGACCGCACCCGTAGTCTGTTCCTGTGCGATGTACGCACGCCGGAGGAGTTCGCTGCAGGCAGCCTGCCAGGGGCGCAACATGCGCCGGGCGGTCAGCTGGTGCAGGGGACCGACCTGTACATTGGCGTGCGCAAGGCGCGGGTCGTGCTGTTCGACGATGACGGGGTGCGGGCCCCGGTGGTCGCCAGTTGGCTGCGCCAGATGGGCCACCCGGCCTATGTCCTCGATGGCGGCGTGGCCAGCGGGCTGGCCTTGGCGCCTGTGCCGGCACCGATTGCCAGCCTGCCAGAGGCCAGTATGGCGGCGCTCGACGACGCCCTGCTGATCGACCTGCGCCCGAGCATGGCCTACCGCAAGCGCCATGCCCGTGGTGCGCGCTGGTCGACCCGGTCGCGGCTTGCAGCAGATGTGCGGGGCGTCGAGCAGCACCTGGTGTTCATTGCCGACGACCCGCGGGTTGCGCAACTGGCCGCCGATGAGCTGCCCGACGCACAACGCAGGGCAGCACGGCTGTTCCCGGCCGCCGCGCTCGCGACCTGGCCCCAGGTCGATGATGACCTGTCGCTGGCCGATGCCGAGTGCATCGACTTTCTGTTCTTCGTGCATGACCGCCATGCCGGCAACAAGGAGGCTGCACGCCAGTACCTGGCGTGGGAGACCGGCCTGATCGCCCAGATGAGCGCCGCGGAAATCGCCAGCTTCGCCCCGTTGACCCCGGCCGAGCCGGTCGCCACCCGCCTGGTGCACGGCGGGCGCGGCGAACCAGGGCAGGGTGCCCATGGCGTCAACCCGCCGGTAAGCCGGTTGAGCACGGTGTTGTTCGACAACGTCGCGGCCATGCGCGAGGCCCGCAGCCGTCGCGACCAGGAGCGGGTGCTCAGCTACGGTGCCCGTGGCAACCCGACCGGTCACGCCTTGGAAGACCTGGTCACCGAGCTTGAGGGCGGATACCGCAGCAAGCTCTTCGCGACCGGCTTGCAGGCCATCAGCCAGACCCTGCTCGCCTACCTGCGCCCGGGGGATCATCTGTTGGTCAGTGATGGCGTCTACGGCCCGGTGCGACGCCTGGCGCGTGAACTGCTCGAGCCTTTCGGCGTGCAGGTGCAGTATTTTGCCGCCAACGGCCACGGCTTGCAGGATGCATTGCGCGCCAATACGCGCATGGTCTACTGCGAGAACCCAGGTTCGCTGTTGTACGAACTTGTCGATCTGCCCGCCGTGGCGGCCCTGTGCAAGCCCAGAAACATCCTGCTGGCGGTCGACAATACCTGGGCCTCGGGCTATCTGCAGCAGCCCCTGGCGTTGGGGGCCGACATCTCGATCATGGCCCTGACCAAGTACCTGGGCGGCCACAGCGATGTGATGATGGGCAGTGTCTGCACCACCCGCGAAGCGTTCCGCGCGCTGTCGCGCATGAGCGATACCTGCGGCTGCACCGTCAGCCCCGACGATGCCTGGCTGGTACTGCGCGGGGCCCGCAGCCTGGCCAGCCGCATGGCCGTGCACGAGCGCCAGGGGCTGCAGATCGCCCATTGGCTGCAGGGCCGTGAAGAAGTGGCCCGGGTGTACCACCCGGCGCTGCCGGAGCACCCTGGGCATGCGCTGTGGCAGCGCGACTTCAAGGGCAGCAACGGCCTGCTCAGCTTTGCCTTTGCCGACGCAGACAGCGCCCGCGCCGAGGCCTTCGTCAACGGTTTGCGGCTATTCGGGATCGGCGCCTCGTGGGGCGGCTACGAGAGCCTGGTCACATTGGCCGAGGTCGGCGAACGCAGCACGTCACCGGCATTGCCCGGCACGCTGGTGCGCCTGCATGTCGGGCTTGAAGACGTGGGCTCGCTGCAGCGTGACCTGGATCAGGCTTTCAGGGCGTGAAGCCTACTTGAAGAACTGGCTCGGGGTGGTGCCGAACTGGCGCTTGAACATGCTGGCGAACGCGCTGGGGCTGTCATAGCCCAGCGTCCCGGCCACATCGATGATGCGCTCGCCGAGGGCGATGCGCTCCAGGGCCTGCATCAGTCGCGCCTGCTGGCGCCATTGGCCGAAGGTCATGCCGGTTTCCTTGCGAAACAGGCGCTGGATGGTTTTCTCGTCCACGCCCAGGTACTGCCCCCAGTCGGCAACGGTGGAGGGGTCGTCCGGCCGTTGCTGCAGGGCTGAGCAAATCGTCAGCAGACGCTGGTCGCGGGGTTGCAGCAGCTTCAGCGGCAAGGTCGGCAGAACGCTGATTTCATCAAGGATCAGGCGCATGATGCGCGCTTCCCGCGAATCGTCGGCAAAGGGCCCGGTGAAGTGTACCGAGGCCTTGATCAGCTCGCTGAGCAGCGGTGAAATACTGATGGCCTTGCTCTGGAGTGGCAGGCCTGCTGCGGCATCCGGGCGCACGAACACGCTGCGCATCTTCACGTCGCCCACGCAGCGAATGGCGTGCTCCTGCCCGCAGGGCATCCAGATGCCACGGCTGGTCGGTACCGTCCAGCGTTCGGATTGCGACGCCACGATCATCAGGCCCTTGATGGCGTAGATCAGCTGATGCTTGGCATGCGAGTGCGGGGCGATGTACCAGTCCGGGGGGTAGTCGGTGGCACGGCTGCCGACCTCCCAGGTCCATTCATCGACCTCCACCAGCATGTCTTTCAGTGGCTTTACCATGGTGCCCTCATGTTGCCGCAATCCGGCGCCGCCATCTTAGCAGCAGGTGGCTGGTCGTGCCTTGGAACGGGTCGCCGGCAGCAAGGCGGTCGCCAGGCCGAGCAGCGGCAGGAACGAGATCGCCCGGTACACCCACTCGATGCCATGCAGGTCGGCCAACTCCCCCAGCCCGGCAGCACCGATGCCGCTGATGCCGAACATCAGCCCGAACATCACCCCGGACACCATGCCGACGCGTCCTGGCACCGCTTCCTGGGCGTAGACCACCAGCGCGGCGAAGGCCGACGACATCACCAGGCCAATGGCCACCGCCAGCACGGCTGTCCATGCCAGGTTGGCATAGGGCAAGGCGAGGGCGAAGGGCGCTACGCCAAGGAAGGAAATCCAGATCACCGCCTTGCGCCCGATTCGGTCACCCACCGGCCCGCCGGCGAAGGTGCCCAGCGCCACGGCGGCAAGGAACACGAAGAGGTACAACTGGCTTTGCTGCACGCTCAGGCCGAAGTGTTCGATGAGGTAAAAGGTGAAGTAGTTGGTAAACGAGGCGATGTACACGAACTTGGCGAACATCAGCACTGCGATCACACCCACCGCACGCCACATGGCGCCCCTGGAAAGCCCTGGCGCCTGTTGCCCGGCAAAGCTCTTGAGGTGTGTCTGGCCATGGCGGATGGTCCAGCCGGTGACGCGCAGCAGCACGAAGACCGCCAACGCAGCGGCCAGCATGAACCAGGCGATGGCCGACTGGCCGTGGGGGATGACGATCGCTGCCGTCAGCAATGGGCCGATCGCAGAGCCGGTGTTGCCGCCGACCTGGAAGGTCGACTGCGCGGTGCCGAAGCGCCCGCCCGAGGCCATGCGCGCCACCCGCGAGGCTTCGGGGTGGAAGGTAGCCGAACCGACGCCGACTACCGCCGCCGCCACCAGCAACATGGGGTAACTGTCGGCGAATGCCAGCAGGGCGATGCCGACCAGGGTCACCAGCATGCCGGCGGGCAGCAGGTAAGGTTGTGGGTGTTTGTCGGTGTACATGCCAACCCAGGGTTGCAGCAGCGAGGCGGTGACCTGGTAGACCAGGGCGATCCAGCCGATCTGTGCGAAGCTAAGCGAGAAGTCGCTTTTGAGCATGGGGTAGATCGACGGCAGGACAGCCTGGATCAGGTCGTTGAGCAGGTGTGCGAAGGCGGCAGCACCGACGATGCGGACCAGAAAGCCCTGGGGTTGATCGGCGGGCGCGGTGGGCGAGGCCAAGGTGGCGGCAGAAGTCGTCATGGGCGAGGCTCTTTTT
The DNA here is from genome assembly GCF_001320525.1 of Pseudomonas sp. NBRC 111131. Classification (NCBI taxonomy): domain Bacteria; kingdom Pseudomonadati; phylum Pseudomonadota; class Gammaproteobacteria; order Pseudomonadales; family Pseudomonadaceae; genus Pseudomonas; species Pseudomonas sp. NBRC 111131. The sequence continues at coordinate 13,579 of NZ_BCBH01000012.1, forward strand.
GTCGAGTGGTAACAAGGCATTGCGGCTGGAGAATATCCAGCGCCGCTTTTGCCTGTCTCACGTCGAACAGGCACCCACTAGCACGTTTCGGACATTGCTGGTTTGGGCAACATGCGCCTGGCTGGACCTTGGGTGGTTACTCGCAGCAGAGCGTCGTGCATGAGCGCTACGTGCTGTGCGTGCGTCACCCGCAGGTGCGCCGTCTGCGAGGGTGCCTGACCTTCAGAGCCCCAGTTCGCCAAGGCCTGGGTGGTCGTCCGGGCGACGGCCAAGGGGCCAGTGGAATTTGCGCTGCGCTTGGGTAATGGGGTGCTCGTTGATGCTCGAATGGCGAAGTTGCATCAAGCCATCTTCGGCGAACTCCCAATTCTCGTTGCCATAGGCGCGGAACCATTGGCCGCTATCGTCGTGGTATTCGTAGGCATAACGCACGGCAATGCGGTTGTCGGTGAACGCCCACAGCTCCTTGATCAGGCGGTATTCCAGCTCATGGTTCCACTTGCGGGTCAGGAATGCCTGCACGTCGGCGCGGCCCCGGGGAAACTCCACACGGTTGCGCCAGACCGTGTCCACGGTGTAGGCCAGAGCTACCTTGGCGGCGTCGCGACTGTTCCAGCCGTCTTCGGCCAGGCGGACTTTTTCGATGGCGCTTTCGCGGGTGAAGGGTGGCAAGGGTGGGCGTGACATCGGGATACTCCTCGGTGGTGGTGGGCCTGGAGCAGCGTAGTACCACGATGCCTGGGTTGAGAATGGCTGCATGCAACATTTGATAATTGCAGTTGGCGAAATGATGCGGGCCCGCAACAGCCCCCTCCCGCTTTCACTGCTCAGCGGCGCCCTTGAGGGCCTGGTCAGGCGCCTTCTGGCGCCCGCCGAGCCAGACCAGCAGCAGGGCTGCCGCCGCCAGCAGACCACCGGCCACCGGCACCGCGGCATAGCCCAGGTTCAGGCTGATCACAGCGCCACCCAGGGCCGCACCCACGGCATTGCCCAGGTTGAACGCGCCAACGTTGATCGACGAGGCCAGCCCCGGCGCCTCGATGGCCGCCGTCATCACGCGCATCTGCAAAGGCGGCACCACCGCGAAGGTGAACACGCCCCAAACCAACAGCGCGATGGCGGCGCCCATGTGACTGCCGAGCACCAGTGGCATCAGCAACATGATCAACGCCAAGAGGCCAAGAAAGATTCGGGCTGCGCCGTCCAGCGACCAGTCGGCCAGACGCCCCCCCAAGCTGTTGCCAAGGGTGAACCCCACCCCGATCAGTACCAGGCCGAAGGTGACGAACCTGTCCGAGGCGCCGGTCAGCTCCGCCAGCACCGGTGCCACGTAGGTATACAGGGTGAACATGGCGCCGGCACCCAGCACCGTGGTGGCCATCGCCAGCAGTACGCTGGGGCGTGCGATCACTGCCAGCTCCTTGCGCACGTGGGGTACGCTGCCGCGCTCACCTCTGGGCAGGGCATACCACAAGGCGCTCATGGCCAGCAGGCCGAGCCCTGCGGTACCGGCAAACGCCATGCGCCAGCCGACTTGCTGCCCGATCCAGGTGGCGGCGGGCACGCCGCCGATGTTGGCGATGGTCAGGCCCATGAACATGGTTGCCACGGCACTGGCCTGTTTATCCTTGGGCACCACGCTGGCGGCCACCACCGCACCCAGGCCGAAGAAGGCGCCATGGTTGAGGCTGGTGACTAGCCGGGACGCGAGCAGGGTGTAGTAGTCCGGCGAGAACGCCGACAGCAGGTTGCCGAGCGTGAAGATAGCCATCAGCGCCATCAGCGCGGCGCGTTTGCCAAAGCGGCTGAACAACAACGTCATGATCGGTGCGCCGACCATCACGCCGATGGCGTAGGCGGTAATCAGCATGCCCGCGCTGGGGATGCTGACATCGACGCCCTGGGCGATCACCGGCAGCAGGCCCATCGGGGTGAACTCTGTGGTGCCGATGCCGAAGGCGCCGATGGCCAGGGCAAACAGGACCCGTTTGGGGGAAAGCGCGCTCATCTACAGCTCCAAGAATGCAGGTCATCGAAGGTGGTCGGTAGCGCTCCCTTGACGGGTTTACCTGCGAGGGAAGCGCTACCGGCGCATAGGGATCAGTCCCAGGCAGGCGCCAGGCCGTCGGGGCTGACTTCGCGACCGTTACGCTCGAGCGTGGCGATGCGCGCCATGTCGTCAGCGTCCAGGCGCAGGTCGCGGGCAAGCAGGTTGCTGGCCAGGTTCTCGCGCTTGGTGGACGACGGGATCACCGCGTAGCCCAACTGCAGGGCCCAGGCCAGCGCGACCTGGGCGACGGTGGCCTTGTGCTTGGCGGCGATCTCGGCTAGCACCGGGTCGTTCAGGACCTTGCCATAGGCCAGGGTCATGTAGGAGGTCACGGTGATGCCCTGTTCCTTGAGGTAGGCGGCGAGCTTGCTGTTCTGCAGGTAGGGGCTGAGTTCGATCTGGTTGGTGGCGATCTCCCCTTTACCGACCACATCGATGGCCTGCCGGGTCAGTTCGATGTTGAAGTTGGACACACCGATCTGGCGAGTCAGGCCAAGCTTCTTGGCATCGGCCAGGGCCGTCATGAATTCGGTCAATTCGACGCCGTTATCCGGAGCCGGCCAATGGATCAGCAGCAGGTCGACGTAGTCGGTGCGCAGCTTGTTCAGGCTCTCGCGCAGGCTGGGGACCAGCTTGGCGGCGGCGTAGTTGTCGACCCAGATCTTGGTGGTGATGAACAGCTCATTTCGCGGGACGCCGCTCTCGGCGATCGCCTGGCCGACGTCGGCTTCGTTCTTGTAGATCTGTGCGGTATCGATGGCCCGGTAGCCCAGTGCCAGGGCGGATTTGACCGAATCGATGACGGCGTTGCCGGTGAGCCGGAAGGTGCCGAGGCCGAAGGATGGAATGTTCATGGCTGCTCCTGCTGAGTGATGAAAGGTGAACAAGAGCTTAGGCGCTTTAGCCTCAAGCTCGTTCGAATGGGAGCAGTGTGCGGGTTTGGCGGGGATTGATTAAGGCGGGGCGGGGTCAAGGTGCTTTGACTGAAAGTCACGAGTACAGCTTTGGCTCGTGACTCCCAGCGTTACAATCAAGTCTGTCAGGCGGCGATCTGCCCTGGGACCGACTGCAGCAGCCACAGATGGCGCTGGCTAGCCAACTGGTCTTCCAGCACAGAGGCCGCGCCTACCCGGCGTGCGGCGCGATCCTGGGTAAGCAGGGTATCGAGCATGGCCAGTAGATCACGGGTCTTGGTGGACGACGCTTTGTGGGTCACATCGTCCTTCATCACCCCCTCTTGATAGGTGCGTACTCGCTCCTGCTGGCTGGCTTGCTGGGTCGCACTGGCGTGCACCAGCTTATCGCGAGCGAACTCAAGCCGTGTGGTGCTGCTCGATTGGTCGTTGACCTCGTGGTAGCGGTAATTCTGCGATTTGCTGTCACGGGTCAGGTTGAGCTGGACCAAGGGGTTCAGGCCGGTGTGCCAGGCTGCTTTCAGATCGGCCTGCTGGTCCTGTTGCACGGACAGGTTGGTGGTGCCGCCCTTGAGCGTGGTCGCTTGCGAGGCGTTGTAGTCGAAGTGATCGACCTCTTCGCTGCGCATGGGGTTGATCTTCTGTTCGGCCTGCTTGAGCGAGGCGGTGAAGTCGGCCAGACCACTCAACAGCAGGCGGCTGGCGGTGTTCTGCGCCGTTGTATGGCCCACCGGGCGCGGCTGAGTATCGTCCACACTGTTGAGCTGGCTGAAGGCATCCTTGAACAGGGCCATCAACTGCGCGTCACCGTGGCCACGCTTCTGTGCAGCATCGAACTGGGTCAGGTAATTGGCCACCGCAGCCTGGCGCTGTGCCTGGCTGCCCAGCAGCGCACCCCCTTGGGTATCGAGGTTCATTTTCACCTCACCGCTGGGGCCTTGCAGTTTCAGGCTGCGGGTGTGGTCATCGAGCTGCAGGTCGAAGGTTTGCATGTCGCCATTGGCGTTCTCAAGTTTGGCATTCAACTGCAGACCGGCGAACAGCGTGGGGTCGAGCTTGACCAGTGTGCCCAGTTGCAGGCGCGGTGGCTCCTGGGACAAGCCGTTGAGGGCTGACTGGAAGCTGTCTGCCATGGCAGCCAAGCCCTTGAGCTCTTCGCCGCTCAGCGTACCCCCTTGCACGTCAGCGTCCACTGCCAGGCCATTGGCGCTGCTGTACAGCCCCAGGGTCACCGTGGCACCCGATGCGGTGGTCAGGTTGAAGCTCACGCTGCTGGTGGCATGTTCGCGCAGCCTGGCCTGCTGCAGACCTAGCAACAAAGGGTCGGTTGGCGTGTTGTTGCTGATTGCCAGCCCCGATTGCGAGATGCGTTGCCCGCCGTTGGCTGCCAATTGCTCCAGCAAGGCGGCACCCAACCCCTGGAAGCGTGCGGCAGTGGAGGACGACTGGATTGCGCTCAACATGTACATGCTGAGTTTGTCGGTGCTGTCCTGCTCCCACGCATACTGGCGCTGCCCCTCGCCCAGCGTGCCCTTGGCCGTGTAGAGCGGAGCATCGACGCTGTCGATCTGCTGCCCGAGGCTCACCACGGTGCTTGGGGGGGTTGCCAATGTTTGGGTCGAACTGGCAGCCCTCACCTGAGGCGCGCGTGCTACAACGTCGAAGACGGGGGTCAGGCGTGCTGCTGAGGTAATGGGGTTCATCGCCAGCTTCCTTACTGTTCACGGCATATAAAGCTTGGTATCGGCAGGCCGGACAGGAACATGAGCGCTATTGATGTAGGTATCCCCGAGGCCGAGGGGCATGCGCACCGCCAGGTCCGAAGCACTGGTACAGCAATAGCTACCGCAACCGCCTGACACAGCAGTGGTGCAATCGCGCTTTTGCCGCGAGGAGCCCGCGATGCCCAGCCAAGCGTTCACCGATGATTCCACCGATGCTTTGATTGCCAGCCGCCTGCCGGTGTGGATGACCACCGGTTCGCTGGACACGCTCTACGCCTTGCACCACAGCCAGCAGCGCCAGCAGCAGGTGCAACAAGAATTACACGAGCTGCTAACGTGCATCACCCCGTTGGAGGCCTTTGCCGCGCCGCTGCTGCAACAAGCATTGCAGACACAGCACGCGCTAACGCTTGATGTGCGTGAAGCCCGCTTGCGCCGCAGAACGCTGCAACGCTCTCCGTCTTACATCGCTCAAGTGCCAGATGGCGTCAGAGAGCAGGTCCATGAGCACAGCCTGCTGGAAGCGGCACTGCACAACTTCACTGAACGTGAAACGTTCGCGGCCGAGGTTCTCCAGGGCAGCGCCGTGCTGGATCCGTCGGGGCTAGAGACCGGTTTGTCGCTCAACGCTTTTGCCAGGCTGTGCCGTACGCTGGACTTGGGGGGCCGATACCAGGCCTACCTGCGGGCCCAGCTTACGCCCGACGGCGAGGCGGGCAGGCAGCTTCAGGCTCTGCTTGAGGAAGGGTTTCGGGCCAGCCTCGAGGCGACACTGCGGCTGTCGTTGGCCAAGGGTGAAATCGGTGTAGAGGCCTACGCCCCGTGTGCACCGCTGTTTGCCTTGCTGGCGGCCAAACCGGAGTCGGCCTGCGGCTTGCGGCCCATGCAACTGCGGGTGTTTGGTCAACGGGTACGCTCAGCGGTGGCCTTTGAATTCAAGCAACACGGCGCCAGCGGGTCGGCGGTTGAAGGTGTGCTGTGCTGGATCCCGGACGACCCCCAGGGCGCGCTCACCTGGTACGCCTCCTGGGAGATGCTGTTTCTGGCATTGGGCAAACAGTTCCGTTTGCCGGGCTACAAAGAATTCTTCCAACGTTTTATCGGTGAGCGTGACCGAGAAGCGTATGCGCGTGGCCTGGCCCAGGCACTGCAAGGCGTCGGCGTGGATGTCCCGGTCCGGCTCGACGGGCGCTACGAGGCCATTGAAGTGCCGTTGTTCGAACACCTGCGTCAGCAACAGATCGACACCTTGCTGGACAACGCCAGTGTGCAGGCGCCGCCCACTGCCGCGGTGGATGGGCAAGTGCGGGATCGCCGCCTGCATTTCTATCGCAGCTTTGCGCTCGATGCGGTGGGCCTGGTCAGTTTCGCGCTGCCTGTTTTGGCCGTGCCCTTGCTGGGCATCACGGCATTGCAGGTGGCCGATGACGTGTATGAGGGGTATGCCGACTGGCGATTGGGGGACCGCCAGGAGGCCCTAGAACACCTGTATGCCGTGGCCGAAACCGTGATCATGACCGCGCTCAATGTGGGGGCTGGTGCGGCTTCGCAGCGTCTGGCCCGTGCTGACAGGGTCGATGAGCTGGTGCCGGTGTACCCCGGTGAAGGCACCCTCAAGCTGTGTGACCCCGCATTGCCGGGCTATGGCGTCGAGGACCGAGGGGCGGTCGGCGAGCTCACCCAGGTGCAAGGCCAAGCGTATGTGCGTACACCGTTGGCTAGCCACATGACGTACCTGGACGAGGCCACGCAGCAGCGGCGCATCCGCCACCCGCTGCGTAGCGATGCTTACGCCCCTGTGCTTGAGGACAATGGGGCCGGCGGCTGGCGCCATGCGCTTGAGAACCCGCAAGAGTGGCAGGGCAGCGTGCAGCTGATGCAGGACTTGAGCCGCGACTGGGCGCAGCTCGATGAACGAACAGTCCATGAAGTAATGCGAGCAACGGGGTATGACGAAGCGCAACTGCGCGGTTTGCACATTGAACAGGCCCCGCCGCCAGCGCGCTTGCGCGATGCCGTGCAGCGTCACCAGTTGCATGCGCAGTTCCCCAGGCTGGAGGGAGAGGCGTTCGAACGGCAGCTGCAGGCGCAGCAGGGTAGCCCCAGCCCGGCGCAAACCCTGATGCGCCGTGACTTCCCCGGCCTGACGGTGCTGGGCGCGGGTGAGATCATCGATCACGCGCCTGAGGACCTGGTCGAGCACATGCAAGCTCACCAGCGTGTGCCGCTGGCCTTGGCTGAACAGGCACGCTGGTACATCCGCGATGCGCGGCTGGACCGCGCCTGTGCGGGCCTGCTGCAAGCGGCAGCGATCAACCGCGACACTGAGCGATTGGCCCTGGGCCTGATCGCTGACCGCGCGCCCTGGCGCGCAGTGCGGCTCGATGTGCGCGGCGACACGCTGGCGGCGACGCCTACCGCCAGTGCTGGCGCTCCTGCGGCAACACACGTACGAACCGTGCTCAGGACTGCCCAGGGCTATCAAGCGCTGGATGCCCTTGGCCAACCCTTGCCATCGGCCAGCGCTGAAGACAGCCTGTTCAAGGCACTGCTGCTGCAGCTCGACCCCTGGCAGAAGAAAGTCTTGGGCGACGCTTGTGAGTCGCCTGAGGCACTGGCCGACGCCCTGTCGTTGTGGGCAAGCAAGCACCGTGAGCGGGCCGCTGCGTTGCTGGGCATGGCGCCGGTCGGGCTTGGTTTCAGGCCGCCGGTACGCCTGGGCGATGGCCGTGTGGGTTACCCCTTGAGCGGCCGCGGGGAGAGCAGCAATCGCGCACTGCGGCGCGGCCTCCAGCAATTGTTCCCGGCGAGCGACGAGCACACACTCGACCATTTTACGGCGACTGCCCGTAGCCTCGGCCTTTCCCCCTGGAACTACTACCTGCGCCTGTGCGACGAGCTGCGGGCGCTGGATCAGGCGTTGGGGCAGTGGCGGCGACAGGCCTCCGGCCCACTACAGTTCCTTCGCCGTGCACGTATGGCACGGCGTATCCGGCGTGCCTGGCAGCGCCGTGACCATGATGCGAGCGGCAATCGGGCGTTGACCCTGGAAGGTTCCAGGTTGGGCACCCTGCCTGACCTTGCGCCGACGGTGAGCTTTGATCATGTGACCACGCTGACCTTGCGCAGCCTCGACTTGGGCGAGGTCAGCGAGGGGTTTCTCGCCCGCTTCCCGAATGTGACTCGGCTGAACCTGTCGGGCAACCGGCTGACATCGATACCCGATACCTCGCATTTGCAGTGCTTGCAGCACATTGACCTACGGGACAACCGCATTGCCGAGGTCAGCCAAGCGCAGGCTGCCCGGCTGCGCGCCAGCCTCGACGAGGTTCAGTTGCAGGGCAATCCGCTGTCTCAGCGTGCGCGGGAGCGACTCCATAGCGAGCCCGCGCCTGTCGTGCAGGAGCCGGCCGTGGACGGCGCGCCATGGTTCGACGGGCTGGCGGAGGCGCAAGCGAATCAGTGCCGTGAACAGTGGCGGTTGCTTCGCGCACAAGTGGGTAGCGAGCGCTTTTTTTCTCAGCTCGCGGAGCTGTCCGATGGCCCAGCGTTTATCCAGCATCCTGCAGAGATGCGCCGGCAGGTCGTCGAACTGCTCAATGCCATGTACCACCATGGGCAAGTACGCAGCGCGCTGTTCGAGCAGGCCGCTGCGACACGTGGGCGGGCGGATCTTGCGGCATGGCGGGTGCGGATGCAGGTGGTGTTGCGCACCGAGGGCCTGCGCGGCCGGCGTGTGGAGCGCGAGCTACGCAACCTGGGGCGTGAGTTGTTCAGGCTCGATCAGCTCGACCGCTTTGCCGCACGTCATATCGAAGCCCTGCGTACGGGCGGCGAGCCTGTGAACGAAAATGATATCTACCTGGCGTTCAGGGCTGGGCTCGCCGAATCACTGGGCCTCCAAGGCCAGCCTTCGCTTTTGAGTTATGAGCACGTCGACACCGTGACACTGGGCAACCTGACTGACGCCGAGGCTCATTTGTATGAAACCGAAACCCCCGAGGTGCTGAGTCAGTTTCTGGCGCAACAGCCGTTCTGGCAGGAATATGTTCAGGCAGAATACCTCGCACCCTTCGCCGCCATACGCCGGGACTACCACCTGCGCCTGGCTGCCGCTGTTCCTGAGGGCGAAGGGCAGGCACCTGCAGAGGTGATCGAGCGGCTGCGTGATCAGCGCCGGGAAGAGGAGCAGGCCATGACATTGACCCTGGCCCGGGGTAATTATTGGACGTGGTACCGGCTCGATGGCCCGCATGGTCCAAATGTCCGTGGGTTCAGCCATTTGTCGAGGCGCCTCGAGCACAACCTCATGGCATGGCGGGGGCATCCTGGTGACCCGGAGTACAAGGCGCGCTCCTACATCGCCGGGGTGCTGAGGGATGTCTGGCTGTCGAACTATCAGGACCAGGATTCATCGTTGAATTCAACAATCGAAGGCTTATCGATCAGCTCGCTGCCCACCCTCCCAGCGGGTATCGTGTTCGACCGGCTGCGGACGCTGTCGCTGAGCAATCAGCAGCTCACGGCGGTCGACAGCGCATTTCTGAGGTGCTTTCCAAATCTGGAAGAGGTGGACCTTTCCGGCAACAGCATTTCCCGTTTTGACGGGCTGGAACACCTGCCATACCTGCGCCGGTTAAACCTGGGCGGTAATCTGCTGACCACGGTGACGGGATTGCAACACCTAAGCCAATTGACCGAACTGGACCTTAGCGGCAATCAGCTGGAAGAACTGCCAGCCGGTATCGAGCAACTGGGACACCTGCGCGACCTGGACCTCTCGTTCAACCAGCTCACCGACCTCAGCGAACGGGCCTGCCGATTGACCAGCCTGGAGAACCTGCACTTGAGCGGCAACCTGCTGGGCAGCGTGCCGCGCCGCCTCGGTAACCTCGAGCGGTTGGTTGTACTCGATCTGAGCGCCAACCGCTTGACCACCGTACCCGAGCACCTCAATGGCCTTGGCCGGCTGACCCAGTTGTACCTGCATGACAACGTCATCACCCTTGATGCAGGCAGCGAGCTGCGGCTGGAATGGTTTTCCAGGTTGGAAATCCTCAGCCTGGCAGGCAACCCCTTGGGCATTGTGCCGAGGCTGCGCTACAACCCGCACCTGTCTTACCTGTCACTGCGCGCAACCGGCCTGCGCAGTTTCCCCTTGGCCCTGATGCAGCGCCATCCTGATCTGGTCGTGGATTTGCGTGGCAATCGCATCGCGACGCTAAGCGAGGACGCGCTCAGTTGGATCGAGACCCATGCAGCCAACGTCAATCTTGAGCACAACGTGTTGAGTTCACAGGTCATGGAGCGGGTGCGGGCTGCATTGATTCGGTTCAGGGAGGAGGCGGCGAGGGGGGCCGACATACCGCCTGCGACAGCGAGCAGGAAACCGCCGAGCCGCCATGGCTGATGCAGGGCGCCCTCGGGGCAGACGGTGAGGAAGGCCATGGCCCAGCGACGTGGGCCATGGCGGGTGACGATCAGCGGCGGCGGAACAGCGGCAGTGGTTCGTCAGTGGCAGCCTGGTAGGTCACCGAGAAGTCCTTCAAGCCTTGCAGCGCATCTTCAGGGTTCTTGTCGGCGCGGATGGCGAACGCATCGAAGCCGCAACGGGCCATGAAGAACAGCTGGTCGCGCAGTACGTCGCCAATGGCCCGCAGCTCGCCCTTGAACTTGTAGCGGTCGCGCAGCAGGCGCGCATTGGAGTAACTGCGCCCGTCGGTGAACGCCGGGAAGTTAAGGGCGATGACCTGGAAGTGCTGCACGTCTTCGCCGATTTCTTCGGCCTGTTCATCGCTGTCCAGCCACACGCCCAGGCCGCCGTCGCGGGCCTTGAGCACATGGGCATGGTCGCGCCACAGTTGCAGCGGGACGATGTAGTCATCGCAGTTGGTCAGTTCGTCGAGCGTGGTTTCCTTGGGCAGCAGGTGCCAGGTCTCGTCGACGATCTGGTTGTTCTTAATGATTCGCTGCATAGACGCGTTCCTTGAAGGGGTCGATGCCGATACGCTGGTAGGTATCGATGAAACGTTCTTCCTCGGTACGTTGTTCCACGTACACGGCGATCAGCTTCTCGATCACATCGGCCATGTCATCCTGGGCGAAGGACGGGCCGAGAATCTTGCCCAGGCTTGCGTCGCGCGCGGCATTGCCGCCCAGTGACACCTGGTAGAACTCTTCGCCCTTCTTGTCCACGCCGAGGATGCCGATATGGCCGACGTGGTGGTGGCCGCAGGCGTTCATGCAGCCGGAGATGTTCAGGTCGAGCTCGCCAATGTCGAACAGGTAGTCCAGGTCGTCGAAACGGCGCTGGATGGATTCGGCGATCGGGATCGACTTGGCGTTGGCCAGCGAGCAGTAGTCACCGCCCGGGCAGCAGATGATATCGGTCAGCAGGCCGATGTTCGGTGTGGCGAAGCCACTCTCGCGCAGCTCCAGCCACAGCGCGTGCAATTGGCGTTGCTCGACGTCCGCGAGGATGATGTTCTGCTCGTGCGAGGTCCGCAGGAAACCGAAACTGTAGCGCTCGGCCAGGTCGGCAACGGCGTCCAGTTGCTTGTCGGTCAGGTCGCCAGGGGCAACGCCGGTGGGCTTGAGCGACAGGGTCACGGCCACATAGCCTGGGCGTTTGTGGGCGCGGGTGTTGCGCGAGCGCCAACGGGCGAAGCCCGGGTTTTCAGCGTCCTGGGCACTGTAGTCGACATTGTCCAGGGGCAGGTAGGCCGGGTCGACGAAGTGGCGCGAAACGCGCTGCAGTTCTTCTTCGGTCAGGGTGGAGCTGCCGCCACGCAGGTGGACCATTTCGGCCTCGACCTTTTCGGCGAACACTTCCGGCGTCAGTGCCTTGACCAGGATCTTGATCCGCGCCTTGTACTTGTTGTCACGGCGACCGTAACGGTTGTACACGCGCAGGATGGCATCGAGGTAGCTGATCAGGTCCTGCCACGGCAGGAATTCATTGATGAACGAACCGACCACTGGGGTACGGCCCAGGCCACCGCCGACCAGTACACGGAAGCCCAGTTCACCGGCCGCGTTGCGCACAGGCTCCAGGCCGATGTCGTGCACTTCGATGGCGGCACGGTCTTCCTTGGAGCCGTTGATGGCGATTTTGAACTTGCGTGGCAGGTAGGCGAATTCTGGGTGGAACGTGGTCCACTGGCGAACGATCTCGCACCAGGGGCGCGGGTCGATGATTTCGTCTGCGGCAACGCCCGCGAACTGGTCGGTAGTGGTGTTGCGCAGGCAGTTGCCGCTGGTCTGAATCGCGTGCATTTGCACGGTGGCCAGCTCGGCAAGGATGTCCGGGATGTCTTCCAGCGCCGGCCAGTTGTACTGCACGTTCTGACGGGTGGAAATGTGGGCGTAGCCCTTGTCGTAGTCGCGAGCGATCTTGGCCAGTGTGCGGACCTGGCGGGCGTTCAGCTGGCCATAGGGCACGGCGACGCGCAGCATCGGCGCGAAACGTTGGATATACAGGCCATTCTGCAGGCGCAGAGGGCGGAATTCTTCTTCGCTCAGCTCACCGGCCAGGTAGCGGCGGGTCTGATCACGGAACTGCTTGACGCGGTCCTCGATGATCCGCTGATCGTACTCGTCGTATACGTACATAAAAGTCCTGTCTCAGGCATGCAGCTATTCGCGCGCACGGCCGCGCACTCCGGTTCGGAGCCGGGGAACGATATCAGGTTGCGTTTATGCGCTAAAGTGATGTTTTTGCATATGAAAAGAACCAAACGGACTAAGTGAGACTGACTGGCATTTGTTCGTCATTCGGTGCCATGTGTTTATACTCGCGTGTTTGTTGCAAGGGGTGTAACCGCATGCTCAAGGCGCTTTGCCAAAGCTTGTGCCTGAGCCTGCCGCTGGCAGCTGGCGCACATGCCGCTTCAGTGGTTTTCCTAAACCCTGGGTTGCCCAATGAGGCATTCTGGGCGAGTTATTCGCGCTTCATGCAGGCGGCCGCCGACGACTTGGGTATGACCCTGCAGGTGGCGTACAGCGAACGCAACGCCGGGTTGGCACTGACCCAGGCACGGGCAGTGCTCGACGGCCCGCAACGTCCAGATTATTTGGTGCTGGTCAACGAGCAGTATGTAGCCCCGGAGATCATCCGCTTGTCCCAGGGCACGGGGGTCAAGTTGTTTTTGGTCAACAACGGTTTGACCGCCAGCCAGGCGCAGAGCGTCCAGGCGCATCCTGAAAAGTATGCCCCGGTGCTGGGTGCGCTGACCACCAACGATGAGCAGGCCGGTTACCAGATGCTGCACCAGATGGTTGCGTTGCTGCCGCGCAGCGATGGCCCGGTGGACTTGGTGGCGTTCGCCGGGGTCAAGACCACGCCGGCTTCGCAGCTGCGCGAGGCGGGCATGCGCCGGGCCCTGGCCGACTTTCCTCAGGTGCGTTTGCGCCAGGTGGTTTACGGTGGCTGGAGCCGTCAGCGTGCTTTCGAACAGGCGCAGGTACTGCTTGAGCGTTATCCGCATACTCAGTTGGTGTGGTCGGCCAACGACGAAATGGCCTTCGGTGCCATGCAGGCGTTCGAGGCCGCCGGGCGCAAGCCGGGGCGTGATGTGGTGTTCAGCGCGATCAACAGCTCCCCCGAAGCCTTGCGTGCGCGTATCGACGGACGCCTGGGTGTATTGATGGGCGGCCACTTCAGCTTGGGGGGCTGGGCGATGGTCATGCTGCATGACGACGCTCTGGGGCTCGAGATCAACCGTGATGGCCAGCGCGAGCACACCGTGCCAGCCCTGCAGTTGATCGACCAGGCCAAGGCCCGGCGCTGGCTGAAGCTGCTCGAACAAGACGGGCATGGCGTTCACTTCCAGCCCTACAGCGCCGAAGGGCGCCCAGCCGATTATCAATACCCGTTCCTGACGTCCCCCATGGCGTACTGAAGACCAACCAGCGTGCGCTCATCTCGGGTATCAGGCGTCATTCGTCGATTGTGCGGGGCGCCCGCTTGAGAGCTGGGCGGTGCTCGTCTTAACTGCTGGGTGTGAAGTGCATTCCCATAACCACTACAAGAGGCAATGCAATGGGAAACTCAACCAAGGTCCGCAAGGCTGACAGCAGTGTTGATGCCTGGGCGATACTGTGCCTGATCGTCCTGGTGGTGGTCACTGCCGTGTATTGGGTCAGCCACCAGTAACCTTCGTGACAAGACCGTGATGCAAGCAGGCCGCCCGCGCAATGGACTTGCGTGGGCGGTTCGCGTTTTAGCGGGCGGTCAGGTGCATGGCCAGTTGTACAAGGCCTATCAGCACCAGAATGAAAACCAGGGTGAACAACGTGCCCAGCACGATGAAGTGGCTGGCTTTGCCGTGGGTGAAATCGCGCGCGCGGTTCTTGCCGCTTTGCACACCGAAGGCGGCGGCGAGGATGCTGTGCAGCATCTGCCACAACGTAGGGGGCTTGCCTTGGCTTGAGTCGTCCATGGTGGCTCCTGAGCTGTATCGGAGGCAATCAGGGACATTGTAGGTGAAAGCGCCGGCACCATTGCCCGCTTGTGCCTTCAGAGGGATTTGAACCTGGAGTTAACGCGGTGGTTGGCACCGGCTTGGCCGGTATTCGCGGGCACGCCCGCTCCTACAAGGGTGGACTGCCCCCAAGAAGTTGGACACTGATCCAACCTTGGGGGCTGTGGGCGCCGAGGATGAGGCCGGGGCGGGCTCAGCTGTCGTAACCCAGGTTCGGCGCCAACCAGCGTTCACTCACACCGACCTCCTGGCCTTTGCGCGCGCTGTAGCTGTCGATCTGGTCCTTGTCGACCTTGCCCACCGCAAAGTACTGCGCTTGCGGGTGCGCGAAGTACCAACCGCTGACCGCTGCCGCTGGGAACATGGCGAAGTGCTCGGTCAGGAACACGCCGCTAGCCCCGGTTTCACCAATCGCAGTGCCATCGAGCAGGCGGAACAGCGTGGCCTTTTCGGTGTGGTCCGGGCAGGCCGGGTAGCCAGGGGCGGGACGGATGCCGCTGTACTGCTCCTTGATCAGCGCCTCGTTGTCCAGGTGCTCGTCGCGGGCGTAACCCCAGTGCTCTTTACGTACCTGTTCATGCAGCCATTCGGCACAGGCCTCAGCTAGGCGATCGGCCAGGGCCTTGACCATGATCGAGCTGTAGTCGTCGCCTTTGTCCTGGTACGCCTTGGCCACTTCCTCGGCACCGATGCCTGCGGTGGTGATGAAACCGCCCACATAGTCGGTTACGCCGCTGCTTTTCGGCGCGACAAAGTCGGCCAGGGAGAAGTTTGGCTTGCCGTCGGGCTTGATGGTCTGCTGGCGCAGGTGGTGCAGGGTGGCCAGCGGCTGGCCGTCGTCACCATAGACTTCGATGTCGTCGTCGGCCACCTGGTTGGCGGGCCAGAAACCGAACACCGCGCGGGCGCTGATCAACTTCTCGTCGATCAGCTTGTCGAGCATCTCTCGGGCGTCCTTGTATAGCGAAGTGGCCGCTTCGCCGACCACTTCGTCGGTGAGGATGCGTGGGAACTTGCCGGCCAGGTCCCAGGAGATGAAGAACGGGGTCCAGTCGATGTACTCAGCCAGGGTACGCAGGTCGATGTCTTCCAGCACCTTGACACCGGTAAAGGTGGGCACCGCCGGCTGGTAGCCGGCCCAGTCGTATTTCGGCTTGGCCGCCACTGCCTGGGCATAGCTCAGGCGTTCGGTGCGGGCACTGCGGTTGGCGGTGCGTTCACGTACTTCGACGTATTCCTGGCGGGTCTTTTCCACGAAACCTGGCTTGAGCTCCCTGGACAGCAGTTGGGTGGCCACGCCCACGGCGCGCGAGGCGTCGGTAACGTAGATGACGGCATCGTTGCTGTACTTGGGCTCGATCTTCACGGCGGTGTGCGCCTTGGATGTGGTGGCGCCACCGATCATCAGTGGCAGCTCGAAGCCCTGGCGCTGCATTTCACGGGCAACGTGGACCATTTCGTCCAGCGACGGGGTAATCAGGCCGGAGAGGCCGATGATGTCGCATTTCTCGTCACGGGCGGTTTGCAGGATTTTCTCCGCCGGCACCATCACGCCGAGGTCGACGATGTCGTAACCGTTACAGCCGAGCACCACGCCGACAATGTTCTTGCCGATGTCGTGCACGTCACCCTTGACCGTGGCCATCAGGATCTTGCCTTTGGCTTCAGGCTTGTCACCTTTCTCAGCTTCGATGAAGGGGATCAGGTGGGCCACGGCCTGTTTCATCACCCGCGCCGACTTGACCACCTGGGGCAGGAACATCTTGCCGGCACCGAACAGGTCGCCGACCACGTTCATGCCGCTCATCAATGGCCCTTCAATGACCTCGATTGGGCGAGCGCACTGTTGGCGGCATTCCTCGGTGTCCTCGACGATGTGCGCGGTGATGCCCTTGACCAGGGCATGTTCCAGGCGCTTGCCAACGGGTAGCGAGCGCCAGGCTTCGTTCTCGACTTCCTTGGTGGCGCCGCCGCCTTTGTAGTCATCGGCGATGGCCAGCAAGGCGTCGGTGCCTTCCGGCGTGCGGTTGAGCACGACGTCTTCGACCTTTTCGCGCAGGTCGGCTGGAATCTCGTCGTAAATCTCCAGCTGGCCGGCGTTGACGATACCCATGGTCAGGCCGTTGCGGATGGCGTGGAACAGGAACACCGAGTGGATCGCTTCGCGCACCGGGTTGTTGCCGCGGAACGAGAACGACACGTTGGACACCCCGCCCGAGCTCAGGGCATGGGGCAGGTGGTCACGGATGTAGGCACAGGCCTCAATGAAGTCGACGGCGTAGTTGTTGTGTTCTTCGATGCCGGTGGCAACGGCGAAGATGTTCGGGTCGAAGATGATGTCTTCCGGCGGGAAGCCCACTTCGTTGACCAAGATGTCGTAGCTTCGCTGGCAGATTTCCTTCTTGCGGGCGGCCGTGTCGGCCTGGCCGACTTCATCGAAGGCCATCACCACCACCGCAGCGCCGTAGCGCTTGCACAGGCGGGCGTGGTGCTTGAACTGCTCGACGCCTTCCTTCATGGAGATCGAGTTGACGATGCCCTTGCCCTGGATGCATTTGAGGCCGGCCTCGATCACTTCCCATTTGGAGGAGTCGATCATGATCGGCACGCGGGAAATGTCGGGCTCGCCGGCGATCATGTTGAGGAAGCGCACCATGGCAGCCTGGGAGTCGAGCATCCCTTCGTCCATGTTGATGTCAATTACCTGGGCGCCGGCTTCGACCTGCTGCAGGGCGACTTCCAGGGCCTCGGTGTAGTTCTCTTCGCGGATCAGGCGGGCGAATTTGGCGGAGCCGGTGATGTTGGTGCGCTCGCCGACGTTGACGAACAGCGATTGGCGATCGATGGTGAACGGCTCTAGGCCCGACAGCCGGCAGGCTTTGGCGATCTGCGGAATCTTGCGTGGCTTGTACTTGGCCACGGCTTCGGCGATGGCCTGGATGTGCCCTGGCGTGGTGCCGCAGCAACCACCGATGATGTTGAGGAAGCCGCTGGCAGCAAACTCTTCGACCACGGCAGCCATCTCGGCCGGGGTTTCGTCGTACTCGCCGAAGGCGTTCGGCAGGCCGGCGTTGGGGTGGGCTGAAACATGGGTGTCGGCCTTGGTCGACAGTTCTTCGAGGTACGGGCGCAGGTCCTTGGCGCCCAGTGCGCAGTTCAGGCCTACGGAAATCGGCTTGGCATGGCGCACCGAGTTCCAGAACGCTTCGGTGGTCTGGCCCGACAGGGTACGGCCCGAGGCGTCGGTGATGGTACCGGAGATCATGATCGGCAGTTCGATGCCGTCGTCCTCGAACACCTGCTGCACGGCGAAGATCGCCGCCTTGGCATTGAGGGTGTCGAAGATGGTCTCGATCAGGATCAGGTCGGCGCCGCCCTCGATCAGCCCGCGGGTGGCTTCGATGTAGTTCTCCACCAGCTCGTCGAAGGTAACGTTGCGGTAGCCAGGGTCGTTGACGTCCGGGGAAATCGAGCAGGTACGGCTGGTCGGGCCGAGCACACCGGCAACGAAGCGCGGCTTGTCCGGGGTCTCCAGGGTCTTGGCATCGGCCACCTGGCGGGCGATGCGTGCGCCCTCGACGTTCAGTTCGTAAACCAGCGACTCCATGCCGTAGTCGGCCTGGGAAATCTGCGTGGCGTTGAAGGTGTTGGTTTCGAGAATATCGGCGCCGGCATCCAGGTAGGCTTTCTCGATGGCCGCGATGACATCGGGGCGGCTGAGCAGCAGCAAATCGTTGTTGCCCTTCACGTCGCTTGGCCAATCGGCGAAACGCGTGCCACGATAGTCGTGTTCCTCGAGGCGATAACTTTGGATCATAGTACCCATACCGCCGTCGAGGATCAGAATGCGCTCATTGAGTGCGTGCTGGAGTGCTTGGAGACGAGCGCTGCGGTCGGACATAGGAACTACCTGGTCGGGCGAAATCAGAAGGTGCGGAATCATATCAAAGCTGCGCGGTTTTTAGGCGCATCAGCCAATTGCATGAATTTCGTTCATGTTGAGCCCAAAGCACCCAAGAACGACCAGGCAATCGTGATAGCTTTCAGAACCCAGGACTTTCGGCACATGGTGCAGCGTATTCTTGTCGTCGCCTTCGCCCTGCTCATCAGCGGCGCGGCGTTCGGGCAAGCCCCCCAATCAAGCCCGGCAATCTCCTACACTCGGGATATTCAACCGATCCTCACAGAGAAATGCGTGGCCTGCCATGCCTGCAACGATGCTGCCTGCCAATTGAAGCTGGAAAGCCCGGAAGGCGCGGTGCGCGGCGCGACCAAGGTACCGGTGTACCAGGGTGAACGGAGCCAGGCAGTGCCCACTACACGGCTGTTCTACGACGCTCACAGCGAAGGGGAGTGGCGCAAGAAGGGTTTCTACTCAGTGCTCGACAACCAGGGCAGCCAGGCCGCGCTGATGGCGCGGATGCTGGAGCTGGGGCACAAGACGCCGCTGACCCCCAACGCAAAGCTGCCGGACGAAATCGTCCTGGGCCTGAATCGCAACAATATGTGCCCGTTGCCCCATGAGTTCGACGCCTATGCCGGCGCGCACCCTAAGGAGGGCATGCCGTTGGCGGTCACTGGGCTAACCGACCCGGAATACCAGACGCTGCAGCGCTGGCTGGCCGCGGGTGCGCCGGTCGAGTATCAAGCGATCACGCCGAGCCCGGTAGAGGCCAGGCAGATCGCTGATTGGGAAGCGTTGCTCAACCGCCCAGGCTCCACCGAAGCGTTGGTGGGCCGGTGGCTGTACGAGCACCTGTTCCTGGCGCACATTTACTTTGTCGGCGGCGAGCAGGGCCACTTCTTCCAGTGGGTGCGCTCGCGCACGCCCAGTGGCCAGCCGGTGGACCTGATCGCCACCCGTCGCCCCAACGATCCGCCAGGCACCGACTTCTACTACCGCTTGATCCCGGTGCAGGGCGTGATCGTTCACAAGACCCACATCACCTACCCAATGGGGCCCCAAAAACTCAAGCGCGTGAAGCAGCTGTTCTACGCTGGCGACTGGCATGCCACCGCATTGCCAGGTTATGGCCCGCGTCATCGGGCCAACCCGTTCGAAACCTTCGAGGCGATCCCGGCGGTGGCGCGCTACCAGTTCATGCTCGACAACGCCGAATACTTCGTCCGCACCTTCATCCGCGGCCCGGTGTGCCGTGGCCAGATCGCCACCGACGTGATCCGTGACAACTTCTGGGCGCTGTTCCAGGAGCCGGCCCACGACCGTTACATCACCGATGCCGAATACCGTGGCCAGGCCACCCCGCTGCTGGCCATGCCGGGGCAGATCGACGATGTGGGCAGTGTGCTCACCCTCTGGCATGCCTACCGCGACAAACGTAACGAATACGAGAAGCTGCGCCGTGAGGCCTATGCGCAAATGCCCGCGCCGGGCTGGTCGAGCTTGTGGGCCGGCAACGACAATGCGTTGCTGAGCATTTTCCGCCACTTCGACAGTGCGTCTGTAACCAAAGGCCTGATCGGCGACGTGCCGCTGACAATGTGGCTGTTCGACTATCCGCTGTTCGAGCGCACCTACTACCAGCTGGCGGTCAATTTCGATGTGTTCGGCAACGTCTCGCACCAGTTGCAGACTCGCCTGTACTTCGACCTGATTCGCAATGGTGCCGAGGTCAACTTCCTGCGCCTGATGCCGGCCGACCAGCGTGGCGCGATCCTCAGCGACTGGTACCAGAACAGCGGCAAGGTGAAGATGTGGCTGGACTATGAAGACATCGACACCGATACCCCAAGCGGTATCAAGCTCGACCCGCGCAACCCCAAGCGCGATTTCGGCCTCAAGCTGGTACAGCGCACCGGCAGCCTGAATGCCGCACCCGACCCGATCAACCGCTGCCAGGGCGCATACTGCTCACGGCCCCAGATGAGTGAAGAGTTCCGTAACGTCGAGCAATCGCTCAGCCGTCTGGTGTCCCGTCCGGCTGCCGGGCTGAAAGTGATCAACCAATTGCCAGAGGCAACCCTGCTGCGTATCGAAGGGCAGGGTGGCCAACGCCAGGTCTACAGCCTGTTGCGCAACCGTGCCCACAGCAACGTCGCCTTCCTGCTCGGCGAAGCCTACCGCTACCAGCCGGGCCTGGACACCTTGACTTTGTACCCCGGGGTGCTCAGCAGTTACCCGAACTTCATCTTCAACATCCCTGCCAGCGACGTGCCGGAGTTTGTCGAGGACATGGAGTATGCACGCGACGATGCGGCCAGGTTCGAGCGTATCGTCATGCGGTGGGGCGTGCGCCGCAGCCACCCGCAGTTCTGGCACTACTTCCATGACCTGAACACCTACATCAAGGAGACCGAACCGGTGGAGGCCGGCGTGCTCGACATGAACCGCTACGAGAACCTCTGATCGGTTGGCCTGACCTTTCCGATACGACTGCGGTCGGAAAGGTTGGGTGGTCCGGGGCTGCTTGCAGCCCATCGCCGCTTTCGGCGATCGAACGCACCGCGTTCGCCAAGGCCTCAATGCACCGGCAATCGCAGGGTATTACATGCTGTATTCGCTTCAGGCACTGCGGGCGTTCGCCGCCTGGGTGGTGGTCTGCCACCATTTCATGCAGATCTTCTTCGACTTCCATGCCACCGGCCCCATTGGCCAGTTGCTCGCCGACCGGGGCGCGGTGGGCGTGGACATCTTTTTCGTCATCAGTGGGTTGGTGATCTACCTGTCGACCCGCGACAAGCCCATCGAACCGCGGCAGTTCCTGCTCAATCGGGCGCTGCGTATCATACCCGCCTACTGGTTCTACACGGCACTCATGGCGGTGGTGCTGCTGGCGTTCAGTCAGTGGATGCCGCACCAGGAGTTCGCCTGGCGCCACCTGTTGCTGTCGATGCTTTTCATCCCGGCGCAAAACCCTGGGGGTTATGGCTTGTACCCCACCCTGAACGTGGGTTGGACGCTTAACTTCGAGATGTTTTTCTACCTGCTGTTCGGCCTGGCCTTTCTGGTTCGCCAGCGCCACCACCTGCTGCTGGTGACGGCGGCGTTGCTGCTGGTCAGCGAGGTGCTTGGCCGCCTGGGGGTGCTCAGCCACTTCTACAACAACGGCATCATCTACGAGTTTCTGTTGGGTATCGGCCTTGGTGTGCTGTATCGGCGTGGCCTGGTGCGCGAGGGGTTGTGGCTGCCACTGGTGGTGCTGGGCGCTGCGGGGTATGCGATCTACCACCTCGATGCGTCACAACGCCTGCTGCACTGGGGCGTGCCGAGCGCGCTGGTGGTGCTGGCATTCATCGCCCTGGAACCGTACTTCCAGGGCAACCGTGTGCTCAAGGCACTGGGTGACTGCTCCTACTCGGTGTACCTGATTCACGTGCTGGTGCTGTATGCGGGCTGGTTCGCCAGCGAGCGCCTGCACCTGAATCCCTACCTGGTATTCGCCCTGTGCGTGCCGTCCATTGGACTAATGTCGTGGTTCAGCTACCAATGGCTGGAGCGTGGCCTGTACCGGCGGATGCAGGCATGGCTGGCGCAACCACGGCAGCAAAGCCCGGCATTTGCGCTTTCCCGAGTTAAATACTAGGACTTTGTTCACAGGCCAGGTTGGCGTACACTTGGCCGCAA
Organism: Pseudomonas sp. NBRC 111131; assembly: GCF_001320525.1. NCBI lineage: Bacteria > Pseudomonadati > Pseudomonadota > Gammaproteobacteria > Pseudomonadales > Pseudomonadaceae > Pseudomonas > Pseudomonas sp. NBRC 111131. Next base: position 35,334 of record NZ_BCBH01000012.1, read on the forward strand.
GTCTGTGAGGAACTTCCATGAGCGCTATAACCATTACCGACGCCGCCCATGATTACCTGGCTGATCTGCTTTCCAAGCAGAACACGCCTGGCATCGGCATTCGCATTTTCATCACCCAGCCGGGCACCCAGTACGCCGAGACGTGCATTGCCTATTGCAAGCCGGGCGAAGAGAAGCCTGACGACACCGCCGTGGGTCTGAAGAGCTTTACCGCCTACCTCGACGCCGTCAGCGTGCCGTTTCTGGAAGATGCGCTGGTCGATTACGCCACCGACCGTATGGGCGGCCAGCTGACCATCAAGGCGCCGAATGCCAAGGTGCCGATGGTCAATGAAGACAGCCCGATCAACGAGCGCATCAACTACTACCTGCAGACCGAGATCAACCCGGGGCTGGCCAGCCACGGTGGTCAGGTGAGCCTGGTGGATGTGGTTGACGACGGCATTGCCGTGCTGCAGTTCGGTGGCGGTTGCCAGGGCTGCGGCCAGGCCGACGTTACCCTGAAAGACGGTATCGAGCGCACCCTGCTCGAGCGTATTCCGGAACTCAAGGGCGTGCGTGACGTTACCGACCACACCCAGAAGGAAAACGCCTACTACTGATCCGGGGTCGTGGCGCACATCTAGCAACAATCTGTTACGGATTCAACCCCTGCGACAACAGGCCGCAGCCCGTGTTTAAAGGGCTGCAGGCCATCACCGCCTTCGTCGGGTAGAAGCCCTCGAGGTGTCATGCCAGAATGCCCCGGTTTTTCGGCCGGCCCGTCCCGAGGGTCGGCACCTTCCCTGTAAAGGATGGTTCCATGAATGATCTGTTGACCCGGCGCGCAGTTGTCGCTGGGATGGGCGTTCTCGGGCTCGGCCTGTTGGCGGGTTGCAACCCGGCACGGGGGCTTGAGTTCAAGTACGGCAAGAACATGAGCAACGAGATCCTCGGGCGCAAGTTCCGCCTGAAGGATACCAAGGGCAACGACGTCACCCTGTCCAGCTTCTACGGCAGCATGCCGATGATCTTCTTCGGTTTCACCCAATGCCCGGCGGTCTGCCCGATCACCTTGGCGCGGGCGGTGCAAATCAAGAACCTGCTCAAAGGCCGCGATCGCCAACTGTTCCAGGTGGTGTTCATCACCCTGGACCCGGAGCGCGACACCCCCGAAGTGCTCGACGCCTATGTCAAGGCCTTCGACCCGTCGTTCACCGCGCTGACTGGCACCCCGGAGGAAATCGCCGAGGTCGCCAAGGAGTTCAAGGTGTTCTACGAGAAGGTTCCGGCCGGTGACACCTATACCATCTCTCATTCTTCCACCAGCTACGTCTACGACACACGTGGCACCCTGCGCCTGAGCCTGGGCCATTCCCTGAACGCCAAGGAATGCGCCGAAGACCTGGTCACCCTGATGGAGATCTGCTGAATGTCGATGCAACCGATCAAACGCGGCCTGGCTGCCCTGGCACTGATGGGCCTGGCCCTGCCGGCCCTGGCCCAGACCACAGTGAGTGATGCCTGGGTTCGTGCCAGCGTGCCGCACCAGCAGTCCACCGGTGCCTTCATGACCTTGACCGCCAGCAGCGACAGCAAGCTGGTGAGCGTGGCTTCGCCCGTGGCCAAGACCGTGCAGGTGCACGAGATGACCATGAATGGCGACGTGATGGGCATGCGTGAGGTGAAGGCTGTCGAGTTGCCAGCCGGCAAGGCCGTGACCCTGGACCCCAATGGCCTGCATGTAATGTTGATGGGCCTGAACAATCAGGTGAAGGAAGGCGAGAAAGTGCCACTGACCCTGACCATCGAGGATGCCAAGGGGGCCAAGGAAACCCTCGACGTGCAGGCCGAAGTGCGTCCGCTCAACGCCGAGGCTGGCGGTGGGCATGACCACATGCACATGAAGCACTGATAAGTTTGAACGGGGCGGCCTGTGGGAGCGGGCTTGCCCCGCGAACCGCTTAATCGCGTTGCCGCCTTCGCCTGCAAGCCCGCTCCCGCGCCGGTCTTTGGTTCAGTCAGCTGCGAAACTTGGGCAGCGGCCTGTCGAGTGTCAGCGACGTCAGAGTCTTTCGAACCTGGGCCTCATCGGCCTCCAGCGCCTTCAGGCTTGCGCGGATCTTGCCTGCGGCGGGCACATCGCCCTGCCGGTCGATCCAGTCGGCAATCTCCTTGCAGGCACTGTTCAGGCAGGCCTGGCGCTGGTTCATCAGCGACAGGAGGGTGGTGAGCTCTCTTTCGGACATGGCAGGATCCTCCATTCAGCCTTGTCAGTGTAGCAGAGGGTTGGTGGGCTTCTACTCCCCTGGCAAAACGCGCTGAGGTCGTGGCAAAGACTCGCTCTGGCAACGCTGTAAAAACTCGTTACTTATAAACGGCATGTTTATCGTTGCTGGTGGTTCAGTGCGTACGCGATGAAGCACGGCATTTGATATGCCTGAATAAAAGCGCTCTGCTGCGCTGTTTGGCAGTTGGGGCAGCATCTGCATTCAAAAGCCTACTGACTGTAGGAGTATTCCTAGGTTCAGAACTGCACGTGTGGCGCGACTTGCTGTTGTTACAACTTACAAGTTGAGCACGATCCTGAATGAGCCTTAGATTGTTGTTGCCCGAGCCAAGCACAGGCAAATTCAAACAATGCCGCCACGTCAGTCAAATTACACAAGCAGATCAGCGCACGCTTCACAGCTGTATTCGCCCCACACATTCAAGGGGTACATACCGTTCGTAATTCGGATGGCTCGGCCTCGCTAGGGGTATTCGTGTTTGACTGAAAACGCAAAATCACCCTCGGGCCCGAACAGCAAGTTCATTCATGTCGATATGGATTCCTACTTCGTCGCCGTCGAGTTGCTGGATGCGCCGTGGCTGCGCGAACGGCCAGTTGCCGTGGGCGGCAGAGCGATGGACCGCGGGGTGATCAGCACATCCAACTACATAGCCAGGCAGTTTGGTGTCAGAAGTGGGATGGCAACCGCAACTGCGCAGCGGCTATGCCCGGAGTTGGTGCTGTTACCGGTGCGATTCGAACGCTATGAAGCGGTGACACGCCGGCTGGACAGCATCTTTCGCCGTTATGACCCGAATGTTGAGTTTCTCTCGCTGGACGAGGCCACACTGGATGTTACAGGGCAGGTGCATTGCAACGGCTCGGCGACGCTGATGGCGAGTCGGATCCGCAATACAATCGAACAGGAGCTGAAGTTGACGGCTTCGGCAGGTATCGCACCTTTGAAGTATCTGGCGAAAATGGCTTCGGAAGTGAACAAACCCAATGGCCAGTGTGTTGTGGCGCCGAATCAGGTGCAGTCCTTTCTTGCGAACATGGACGTTCGCAAGATTCCCGGGGTAGGGCCCAAGACCTGGGCTGTGCTGCAGGCCATGGGCTGCAGCACTTGTGCTGATGTCACTGACGAAATGATCCCGGCACTGCTGCGCCAGCTTGGGGCGCACGGCTTCTATGTATGGGAGCGTTGTCGGGGCCAGGAGGGCTACGAAGGGAAGCCTGGGAGTGTCCAGTCACTGGGTGTCGAGCATACGCTGCCCAGCGACTGCACTGACTTTGCCTGCTGTGCCAGGCAACTGGATGAATTGCTGGCGACCTTAGCTGGACGCCTGAACGCGCTTGGCAGCGTGCCCCGCATAGTCAGGAACCAGGTCAAACTCAAGTTTTCCGATTTTTCCATTGCCAGCGCCGAGGCACCTGCCTTGGCGTTGGAGCCGAACGTCATTCAAGGCCTGTGCCGTATGCTTTGGAACACCAAACGGCAAGGGCGGGCAGTGCGACTGGTCGGTATTGCCGTCAGGATTCGACGAAATCATTCGGACCTCTTGCAACTGGAGTTGGCCCTGTGAAGAGTGGGCCAGGCACGACCGAATGGACGCATGCCTGCCGATACGCCCCCGGTGTCACCCCATAGGCTTGCTTGAACTGCCGGCTCAAATGGCTCTGGTCTGCAAAACCCAGGTCGAACGCCACCTCCGAAGCGGCCAGGCCGCTCTTCAGCATTTCCCGGGCGCGGGCCAGGCGCCGCTGCTTCAGCCAGGCGTGCGGCGGCAGGCCGGTGGCCTGGCGAAACACCCGGGCGAAGTGGAATGGCGACAGGTTGACTGCCGCCGCCAGCGCTTCGAGCGAGGGCGGGTCGGCCAATTGGCTTTCCAGCAGTTCACGGGCACGGGCCACGGCGAGGGGCTCATGGCCAGGCGCCGACGGCTCGGCGCATTGCCCATGACGTTGCACCAAGGCCAGCACGGCCTGGCGCCAAGCCGTTTGCTGCTCCAGGGCGCTCGCGCCGGACTCCGACAACTGGTGCAACTGGCTGAAAGCAACCGCCAGCGTGGGGTCCTGAATCACGCTGTCCTTGAAATGCGGCATGCCATGCCGACTCAGCTCCAGTTCATCCAGCACCCCGGTAACCCGCTCGTGCTCAGGATAGAAACCGCGATAACGCCAGCCCGCTTCATGGGCCGTGGCGCCGGTATGCAGTTCGTCGGGGTTGATCAGCACCATGCTGCCCACCGGTGCCAGGTGCTCGCTGCCGCGGTGCCAGAAGCGCTGGGCGCCAGACTCGATCACGGTGAAGACGAAGCCCTCGTGCACATGCGGGGCGAAGCGCTGCTGAAAGTAGCGCGCATGCAGCATCTCGACATCGCCCAGAGCCGGCGCCTGCCACAGATGGGTTTGTTCGCGCAGGGGCGTGCTCATGCCAGCCAGCTGCGCAGCAGGAAGAAGATCAACATGCTCACCAGCATGCTCAGCAATACACTGCGGGTCAACAGCACCAGTGCCACGGCTACCCCAGCGCCCAGCAGGTAAGGGTTGAGCAGGCTCAGGTCCAGTTGGTGGCCCGGCAGGAAAATGATCGGCCCGCAGATGGCGGTGAGCATGCCAGGTACCGCGAATCCGAGGAACTGGCGTGCATTGGAACTCAGGCGTAACGGCAGGCGCGGTTCAAGGAAGGCGTAGCGGTTGAGGAACACCACGGCGCCCATGGCGAAGATCAGCAGCCAGGTCATGCACGGCCTCCAGAGCATTTCTGACAGATGAAACCGGCCGCCATGCCGAGCAGGCCGGCCGCCACCAGCGCGGTTTCCCAGTGCCAGTAGCTGAACAGAACCGAGCAAAACAGCGACACCGCGACGCACACCACCGTGGGGAGGGTGCGCACCAAGGGCGCGATCAGTGCAACGAAGGTGGCGACAATGGAAAAGTCCAGGCCCAACTGGTCGAGGTGCGGAATGTTCTGGCCTAGCACGATGCCAGCCAGGGTAAACAGGTTCCAGGCTACGTAGAACGTAAGGCCGACGCCTAGGGCGTACCAGCGATTGAACTGCTGTTGGTCATGGTGGCTGGTGAGGGCAAAGAACTCGTCGGTCAGCAGAAACCCCAGGCCGAGCCGCCAGCGCAAGGGCTGCCTGGACAGCAACGGGCGCATGGACAAGCCGTAAAGCAGGTGCTGCGAAGTCAGCAGCAGTGTGGTCAGCAGGATCGACAGCAGGTTGGCGCCGCCTTTAAGCATGCCGATGGCCACCAACTGCGCGGCGCCCGCGAAGACGATGGCCGAGAGCCCCTGGCCCTCCCAGGCGCTGAGGTTGGCCTCGATGGCCATGGACCCCGCCAGCAGGCCCCAAGGGGCGACCGCCAGGGATAACGGCAAAATGGCGATGGCGCCGTGAAGGAAGGCTTGGCGGGCAATGGGTGTGCGGCTTGGCATGAGCGGGCTAACACTGTTGTTCGGTAGACCAGCATGCCAGAGCGTGAGGGTGGCTGGCTTGAACGATCTTGCTGGTTTGCTGCCCGCCGACCCCGGTGCCGGTTAGCGTTGGCTGGTCAACCGCTGCTGCGCGGCCGCACAACCATTGATTTCCACGGCCTTTTGCAACAGGTCTCGGCGATGCTGCGGGTCAAGGTCGCCCAGAAGCCGATACACCTCGGCCTGATAGTCGCGCTGGCGTCCCCACTGCATTTCCAGCCCTTGTGGCTGGCTACGGCTGCAGGACAGCCGAGCGGCGGGTTGCGGGTAGTAGGAAGCATACAGCGTGGCCATGCTCGGGATCGCTTCGAGCGCTTCGCGGTAGGCGGGGCTGGCGTTATAGGGCTGGCACCAGGTGGCGATTGCCGTCGCCGGTGGGGCAAAGCCCTGGTTGAGGCTCGACTCCAGCAACGGGCAGGCGGCATCGGCGATTTGCGCTGCCGGCAGGTAGGTCGTGTAGTACAGCGCCAAGCGGTATTGGGCAACAGGGTGGCCGAGCTCGACCGACTTCTTCAGAAGCGCCACCGCCGTCGGCAACGTGCGGGCCAGCGCCTGGCCCTGGCGATTGAGTTCTGGGTCGCCACCAATGGCCGTGCGCAGGGTGCTGGCACTGTCGTCCTGATTGTCAGCTTGTTCCAGCAGTGGCAATGCCTGGCGGTAGAGCAGGTCGGCATGTGGGTCGATGCGCACGTCAAGTGCGTGGGCGGCGAAGGGAAGCAGGCTGAGCAGCAGCGCAGGCACGCGAACGGGGCGGCTCACAGGCAGGCCTCGCAGGTGCAACAGCCACGCAAGGCAAACAGGTACTGATGGACGGCTTGGGTGTTCATGACAAGTACACGTACGCCTCTGGCGAATCGGAACGACAGCCTATTCTAGCCAAGCGAGCGGTCTGACCGAAAGGCCGTTGCAGCATTGTCAGACCAGCTTGATCGGTGTGACCTTGCGCTGGGCATGTTTTTCCTGGGCAAGGCCAAGCTTGGCGGTGATTACCTTGGCCAAGGCATTGTTACCCAGGTCGTTGAGGTGCAAGCGGTCGATGAACAGATCGGCGCCGAACACCGGGGAGCTGCTGAGCATGCTGTTCATGTCGTAGCACGGCACCGGGTCTGCCTGGCTCTTGATGCGCCGAAAGAAGGCCATGTGCAATTGGCTGTCGAAGGTGCCTTGCAGCAGGCGGTCGAAGTTTGCCGGTTGCAGTTGCAGTGCAGCGAGCATCGCTTGTTCGCCGGCTGGCAGGTTTTCGCGGCACCAGGGCAGCAAGGGCTGCAGGATGAAGGTCAGTGTGGCGTGGCTGTCCGCCAGCATGCGCTCCCACTGGCGCAAACTGCGGCCAATGGTGTCGGCCGCACGTGCCAGGCGTTTTTCCGGGGCCGACAGCGGCCAGGCAGGCGCTACCTCCTGACGCCTGGGGGCCAACGCCTTGCCCAGGCGGTCCCAGAGCGATTCGCGGCGTTGCGGGGCGATCGGTCCCATGCCTTCGTTGAAACTGTTGAGGTAGTCCTGATAAGCCTTGGCGTGCTGTGGGCCCTGCGGGCTGGTCAGGACCTCGCCAAGTGCTTCATGGGCCAAGGTATTCAGGCCGCTGAGTACCACCACGTGGCCGACCTCGCCAAAGCGGTGCTGATGCGTCAGGAATAGCAGGAGCTCCTGGCTGGCATTGAGGCCGCAGCCAGCCAGGCTCAGCCACACTTCGCCCGTCAGCATCGACAAGTGCGAGGCCACTGTGTGCTCATCGCAACTGGCACCGATGCCCAGCGCGGTCGAGCCGCCAACCAGCAGGTTGACACGCCCGCTACCGCCGCGCTCGGCTGCCGAAAAACGCTTGCCGGCGCAATGGCTGTAGCGCAGGCCGAGGGCGTCGGTATTGATGGTGCCGGAGCGGTAGCCACTCTCGTGCACATGCAGGGTGTGGGGCGCGCGGCGGTTGCCCAGTTGCAGGAAGCGCTGGTAGTCCTGTTGCAGCGGCGAAGGGTGGCCCTGGACGTGTGCGGCGGTGTCATTCGATGTCATGGGCGCTCCCGTTGCGTCTGGCCTGGCCTCAGCCCGCCAGCTCCTTGATGTTGTAGGCCAGGCCGCCCACGGCGATCAGCAGCAGGGCAACCCCGGAGGCCAGGGAAATCATGCGGTTGCTGCGGTGCGAGGCAATTTTGCCGATGGCGAAGATGTACAGGCTGAGCACGGCGAAATCGATGGCCACCCAGAGCAGCGACAAGACCACCATGCTTTTGCCGAACGACTCGGTGATCTGGATGAACTGCGGGAAGAAGGCGATGAAGAAGATGATGTCCTTGGGGTTGGAAATACCCACCATGAAGCCTTGCCACAGCCCCCCGCGGCCGGCCTTCGGCGCCTGCTCCACATCCTGCGCGGCAGGCGCCTGCAGGCATTCGCGCAAGGTCCCCACGGCGATGTAGCCGATGAACAGGCAACCGAGCAGGCTCATGCCGCTGAGCCAGGCCTTGTCGATGGCCGCGCTGGTCAGGATGACCCAGGCGGCGGCGCCGATCAGCACCAACGATGCCCAGTTGGTGCCGACGGCAGTGAACATGGCCTTGCGCGACCCGGAGGCCGCGGCGGTGTTGACGATCAGGGCGACCACCGGGCCGGGCGTGGCAATCAGTAGCAGGACGGTGAGGGCGTAGGTTGCAGTCAGGGCGGTATTCACGGTCAGTTCTCGATCAGTGTGTCGGGTGTTGCGTTGGTGTGGGCATGGAAGGGGCAGCGCGATGGGTTCAGCGAGCCTGCTTCCTGCAGTTGGTACTGCTTCCATTCGAAGTTGTCTTGCTCGCCGAAGAACCCCAGGCTGTCGGGCATGACGCCGTCGTTGTAGTGGCGCACGCGATCGCGGATGCGCGCACGAATGCGCTTGCCACTTTCGGTGCCGGCGTTGGCGACCTCGTCGAAGTTCTCCCGCGGGTTGATGACGAAGGTGATGTGGTTGCCCAGGTTGCGGCTCTTCATCATCTGGTGGCCAGGGAAGTTCATGTTGATGAACAACGGCATGCCGGCGTAGCAGAATGACCAGCCGCTGTCGTCGGGGTCGGTGGGTATCGCTTGCGGCCAGGGCTGCGGGTCGCGGGCATGTACGCCGCGCAGCACCTTCCAGGCCAGCGCCTGCTGGTCGGCGAGGCTGCTGTCGGCATGGGTCTCGAGGAACACCACCAACGGGCTGCCGATGCGCTGCTTGACGGGCACCGTGGCGATGGTACGTACGTAGTCCGCCAGCCCTTGGGCGATGTCGTCGGCCAGTTGCTCGGCCCGGGCGAAGAGAATGTGGCAGGATTGGCCGGCCACCGCCTTGCGCCCGAACAGGCATGGGAAGTCGGGGTTGGCAAGAATCCCACGAAAGTGTTCTATGGTTTTGTGCGTCCAGTGTTGCGTGTTCCGGACATGTTCAGCGGCCAGCTCTAGCGCATCCAGGCGATAGCAGTTTCCATAACCCGTAAACATGATTTCCCCAGGCGTTTAGTTAAGTGGAAGTTCAACTCATATGCAGGCAGGTTCAGGTGTTTATCTTTGTTATTTACCTGCATTTTCTGAGACGTACTTAACGTTGTAAAACGCGTGGAACTATGACCTACTATTAGTCTTACTCATGCTTCGGAGGCGCCATGTCGGAACGGATTCAGGCTTTGCACGCGTTGCGTGCCTTCGAGGTGGCCTCGCGTTACGGCTCGTTCACCCGCGCGGCCGAGGAACTGGCACTGACCCAAGGTGCAGTCAGCCATCACATCAAGACCCTGGAAGCCATGTTTGGCTGTGACCTGTTCGAACGTCGCGGCCCCAAACTGAGCTTGACCGAACACGGGCGTTTGCTGGCCCAGGAGCTGAAGGTCGGCTTCAAGATCATCGAGAACGCCTGCGCGCTGTTGCGTCAGGACCGTTACGGGCTGCGTCTGAAGGCGCCTTCGACGCTCACGGTGCGCTGGCTCCTGCGGGCCCTGGACGCCTTCAAGAAGATCGACGACAGCTGCAGCGTGCAGCTGTCGAGCGTGTGGATGGACATTGACTCGGTGGATTTCTATTCCGAGCCCTACGATTGCGCGATCCTGCTGGCTAACGGCCGCTTCCCCGCTGATGTCGAGAGTTTCAAGTTGTTCGATGAATGGCTGATCCCGGTGTGCCACCCGGATTACATGCAGCATGAGCCTGCGCAACTGGGCGACCTGCGCCAGTGCGAGTTCCTCCATCCGTCACCGGACCGGCGCGATTGGCGGCGCTGGCTGGCGCGCATGGATGCGCTGGACATCAGCATCGACCAAGGGCAGGTGTTCGATACCCTTGACCAAGGTATCTCGGCGGCGCAGCAGGGCCTGGGCATTTCGGTAGTCGACCTGGTGCTGGCCAGCACCGACCTGGCGGCCGGGCGCCTTAGCACACCATTCAAACATGCGGTGGCCACCGGTGACGGTTACTACATGACCTGGCTCAAGGCCAGCCCCAAGGCACGACAGATGCACAAGCTGCGTGATTTTCTGGTCGGCCAGGTGCCACCGCTGACCTACAAGGACATCCACTACCTGTACGGTTGACCCCCCCCACAGGCACCGCTGTGAGGGGTAGAATTGCCCCATTCGACAGATCGGTGGCATCGAGGACATCGCAGTGGAGTTGCAGCAGGGCTTTGTCCTGACCCGGCATTGGCATGACACGCCCGAAGGGACGTGCGTAGAGTTCTGGCTGGCCACCGATCAGGGGCCGCGACTTGTGCGCCTGGCACCCCAGGCGTCGGTGGCGTTCATCCCGCAGGCCCAGGCCGAACATGCCCGGCTGTTGCTGGCGGGCGATGTGGGCGTCGAGCTCAGGCCCCTGCAACTGCGTGATTTTGACCAGCGGCCTGTCGCAGGGATGTACTGTCGCCAGCATCGGCACCTGCTGCAGGTGGAGCAGCGCCTGCGCGCTGCCGGCATCGATGTGCTGGAAGCCGATATCCGTCCACCCGAGCGGTACCTGATGGAGCGCTTCATCACGGCGGCGGTGCAGTTCACCGGCCGGCCTGACGCCCAGGGAGTGCTGTGCGATGCCCAGCTCAAACCTGCGCAGGGCTATCGCCCGCCGTTGAGGTTGGTATCGCTGGATATCGAAACCAGCGAGCGCGGTGAGCTCTACAGCATTGCCCTGGAGGGCTGCGGCCAACGCCAGGTGTATATGCTGGGGCCCAGCAATGGCCAGGCGGGTGACCTGGATTTCGACCTGCAATACTGCGACGACCGCGCCATGCTGCTGGTCTGCCTCAACCAATGGCTGGCCAAGCATGACCCGGACGCCATCATTGGTTGGAACCTTGTGCAGTTCGACCTGCGCCTGTTGCATGAGCATGCCAGGCAGTTGCAGGTGCCGCTGGCATTAGGGCGCAATGGCGCGGTCATGACCGTACGCAGCCACGCCAACCGTGGTCATGTATTCGCCGATGCGCCAGGCAGGCTGCTGATCGATGGCATCGAGGCGTTGCGCTCTGCCACCTGGAGCTTCCCCTCCTTCAGCCTGGAGAACGTCGCCCAGACCTTGTTGGGGGAGGGCAAGGCGATCGATACGCCCTACCAGCGCATGGACGAGATCAACCGCATGTTCGCCCAGGACAAGCCTTCGCTTGCACGTTACAACCTCAAGGACTGTGAGTTGGTGACGCGTATTTTCGCCCACACCCGGCTGCTGGAGTTCCTGCTCGAGCGTGCGTCTGTGACCGGGCTGGCGGTGGACCGCAGCGGCGGCTCGGTGGCTGCGTTCTGCCATCTGTACATTCCGCACATGCACCGCCTGGGTTATGTGGCGCCGAACCTGGGCAGCCGCCCCGGTGACGCCAGCCCCGGCGGCTTTGTCATGGACTCGCGCCCGGGGCTGTATGACTCGGTACTGGTGCTGGACTACAAAAGCCTGTACCCCTCGATCATCCGTACCTTCCTGATTGACCCAGTTGGCCTGGTCGAGGGTTTGCGCCAGCCGGACGACAGCCTTTCGGTGGAGGGCTTTCGCGGCGGGCGGTTTTCACGCAGCCAGCACTGCCTGCCGGCGATCGTCGAGCGTGTATGGCAGGGCAGGGAAGCGGCCAAGCGAGAGGGTAATGCACCGCTGTCGCAGGCACTGAAGATCATCATGAATGCGTTCTACGGTGTGCTCGGCTCGAGCGGCTGTCGCTTCTTCGACCCGCGTCTGGCTTCCTCGATCACCCTGCGCGGCCACCAGATCATGCGCCAGACCCGCGCGCTGATCGAGGCACGGGGTTTTGATGTGATCTACGGCGATACCGACTCCACGTTCGTCTGGCTCAAGGGGGCGCACAGCGAAGAGGCGGCGGCCAGCATCGGCCGCGAGCTGGTCGCTGAAGTCAACCAGTGGTGGCGCCAGCACCTGCGCCAGACCCTGGGGCTGGAATGCGCCCTGGAGTTGCAGTTCGAAACCCATTACCGACGCTTCCTGATGCCGACCATTCGCGGTGCCGATGAGGGCAGCAAGAAACGCTACGCAGGCTTGGTGCAACGTGCGGATGGGTCTGAGGATGTCGTGTACAAAGGCCTGGAGTCGGTGCGTACCGATTGGTCGCCATTGGCCCGGGACTTCCAGCAAGCCCTGTACGGGCGGATCTTTCGCGGCCAACCCTATCGCGATTACCTGCGCACCTTCGTACAGCAGACCCTGGCCGGTGAGCAGGATCAATTGCTGATCTACCGCAAGCGCCTGCGCCGCCCGTTGGCCGATTACCAACGCAATGTCCCACCCCATGTGCGCGCGGCACGCCTGGCCGACGAGTACAACGTCCGCCTGGGGCGTGCCCGGCAATACCAGAATGGCGGCTGGATCAGCTACATCATCACCACGGCAGGCCCTGAACCGCTGGAAAACCTGCAATCGCCGATCGACTACGAGCACTACATCAGCCGCCAGCTGCAACCGGTGGCTGATGCCATCCTGCCCTTCGTCGGTGATGATTTCGCAGCGCTGACGGACCGCCAATTGCTGTTGTTCTAGGCCAGCTCGCAGCTTGCTTGCCTCCAGTGGCTTTGGACTATGCTCAGACAAGGATGTGGGCTGTCTGCGTCAGGGCTGCAAGCCTGTTTGGCTGCGCTGGAAACCGCAAGTTACTTTTCCTGGGCCCTCTGTCGCGCGAAGTGGTTTAGGCTCCAGGTCGGATTTTTCTCCGTGATCTGTAGTCATTGGTTTATCGAGACAATAAGGAGATGCGCATGCTCGTTCGGTCACTGACCCTCGCCACCTTGCTCGCTGTCACCGGCCCCCTGTTCGCCGCCGACAGCGACGCGCCTCTGGCCAAGGAGCTGGGCAAGGCTCGGCCCTTGGTGATCATTGCCCCCAGTTCAGCCGACCCGACCCTGCGGGGGCTGAACGAGGCCATGAAGGACCCTACCACGCAGGCCGCTTTCAAAGAGCGCGGCCTGGTGCTTTACAGTGTCGCCAACATGATGGGCAAGCGTGAGGACAAGAACCTCGAGCAGCAGACCACGATGGCGCTGATCCGTGAGCTCAAGCTCGGTGCGAGCAAAGGGACCAAGGTGATCCTGGTGGGCAAGGATGGCGAGCGGCATATGCTCAAGGATGACGAAACCGGTGAGAAGATCGACCCACAAGCCATCCTCAAGGCGGTCGATGCGCTACCCGCTACCGAAAAGGCCGTGACCGCCCCTGAGCCCGTGGCGGCGGCCCCTGAAGCCAAACCTAAGGACAGCAAGCCTGCCAAGCCGGCCAAACCGGCGGCGCCGCCCAAACCGTTGGACGACTGACAGGCCGGCCAACGCTGTGGCGGCTTTACCGTGACCCGCGATTGCAGGTGCGTTATACGCGGTGGGCACCTGCAACCGGCCGGTAGCTGGCCGTGAGCCAGTGATCGAGGCTCAAGCGTCCTGCGCCTTTGAGCAACAGGGGCAGCAGCGCCACCAGGTAAATCAGTGGCAGTTTGAAGTTGCCGAAGCCACGGTCGGTGATGGCGTAGCCCTGCGCCAGGTCGGCGAGGCTTGACCACTGTGCTGGCCAATGTACCGCGGCAATTGCCACCACCGTCACCACCATCAGCCCCGCTGACGCCAGACGCGTGCCCAGGCCCAGTAGCAGCAGCAACGGCAACAGCAGTTCAGCCCACATCGACAGCTGCCAGTTCAGTTCGGCGGGCAGCACGTTGAAGGGGAACGGAAAGCTTGACTGCAAATCGCCGAACCAGTTGCTGCCGTTGAATTTCTCAAGGCCCGACTCGAAGAACTCCCAGGCCAGGAACAGCCGCAGCGGCAAGTCGGCGCTCCAGCTGCCGAAACGGTCAAACGTGGTGAAGGCGCGGTTCAGAGTGATCATGTAAGTTCTCGTCGCAAGGAAGGCCGATGGATACCAAACGGCGATCGGGAAACGCAGCATTCCCGAACTGCCGTTGTGCGACCGGGAGTGTGTGCGGCGAGGGTATCTGCAGTGTGTCGGTTCAGGCTCGATTGTGTATCGCACTGTAGGGGCGGGGGCGCGAGCGGCAGGTCAGGCCGGCCTGCCGCGCTGGCTTCAGTGGCGTATCGCTAAAGCTCGATCTGCGCGCACAGCCCGCCGCTCGGACGATTGCTCAAGGTCAAGCGCCCGCCCATGGCTTGGGTCAATTGCTGGGCGATGGCCAGCCCCAGCCCGGTGCCCCCGGTGCTGCGATTGCGCGAGCTTTCCACCCGGTGGAATGGCTTGAGCACTTCGTTGAGTTCTTCAGCGGGGATTCCCGGGCCTTCATCCAGCACCCTGATCAACGTACGGCCGTGTTCACGGCTTACCTCCAGTTGCGCCTTGCCGGCGAACTTGAGGGCATTGTCCACCAGGTTGACCAACACCCTGCGTAGCGCATGGGGGCGGGTTTCCAGCAAGCCGCCAGTGCTGCCATGGCGCTCGACCTGAGCACCGCTGTCCTGGTAGTCGAAAACCACACTGTCAAGGAAGGCATCCAGGTTGATCCGGCACGCAGGTTCGGTGTTGATGTCCATGCTGCGGGCATAGGCCACACCTTCGCGAACCAGGTGTTCCATGGCATCCAGGTCGTGCCACAGTTTGTCTTTCTCAACGCCCTCGTCCATCACCTCGACCCGCAGCTTCATGCGTGTGATCGGCGTTTGCAAGTCGTGGGAAATTGCCGCCAGCAATTGCATGCGCTCCTTGAGGTACGCGGCGATGCGTGCCTGCAGAGCATTGAACGCAACGGCGGCGTATTTCACTTCGCGTGGCCCACTTTCGTCCAGCAGTTTGCCGGGTTTGTCCGGGTCAAGCGCATCGACCGCCTGCACCAGGCGGGTCAGCGGGCCGATAGCCAGACGCACCGCTAGCCAAGTGCAGAACAACAGCACGGCCAGCTGGATCAGCAGCACCAGCGGCAGCCAGCGGGCGACTGGCACGGTGGCGGGGGTAACGTCGATGGTCAGCGGCGCGCCATCGGCCAGGCGAAGGTGTGCCTGAAAGCGCGCGTTCGGCCCTGGTATGTCCTGGAAGGTCAGCCGGTAATGGTCACCGATGGCCTTGACGATCGACTCGGCGGCCATGGGCGGGTCGTTGCTCGGCATGGCGTTCCCACTCAGGCCGTCATCGAGCTGATAGCGGTAGGTGCGCCGCTCCAGGCGTGGCAGCCAGCTGGCACGCTCGGCGGCGGGCAGCCGGTCGAGGATGGCGACCGACGTGGCAACGTCCAGTTCCAGGTTGCTGAGCATCATTGAGCGGCTGCTGATGTAGCGTTCATAGGCCTGCAGGCTGAACGACAAGCCATAGGCCAGCACCAGCCCGGTAAAAAAGATCAACGCCAGGCGCGAAGCCAGGGTGCGGGGCCATTTCATGACGGCGACTCGATCAGTTGTACCGGCAGGGAAAACACATAGCCCTCGCTGCGGACGGTCTTGATGCAGCTCGGTTCGCGGGCATCGTCGCCCAAACGCTGGCGCAGGCGGCTGACCAGCAGGTCGATGGAGCGGTCGAAGATGTCGGCTTCGCGCCCTTGGGTCAGGTTGAGCAACTGCTCGCGGCTGAGCACCCGTTGCGGGTGGTCGAGAAACACCCGTAACAGGCGGTACTCGGCACCGCTCAAAGCCACCAGGGTGCCTTCGCTGTCGAGCAGGTGGCGCGCGGTGGTGTCCAGGCGCCATTGGCCAAAGCCGAGCAGGCGGCTGCTTTCACTGATGGTCAGGTTGGGCGGCAGCATGCGGGTGCGGCGCAGCACCGCGTTGATACGCGCCAGCAGTTCGCGGGCAGAGAACGGTTTGGTGAGGTAGTCATCGGCCCCCATCTCCAGGCCAATGATGCGGTCGGTTTCGTCATTGCGTGCAGTCAGCATGAGCACCGGCGTGTTGCGATGCTTGCCGGCACGCAGTTCGCGGCACAGCAGCAGGCCATCATCGCCCGGCATCATGATGTCGAGGACGATCAGGTCGACGCTGTTGGCTTCGAGGAAAGCGCGCATCTGTCGGCCATCGGCGACGATGCTGGTGCGCAGGCCGTTCTTCTTCAGGTAATTGCCGACCAGTTCGCGGATCTCGCGGTCGTCGTCGACGATCAGGATGTGATCGACATGTTCCATCGCAGGGGTCCTGTGCGGGGTGAGTGGGCGCAGTGTATCGAGCATGTGGGTGCTTGCCTGCGGGGTTTTGTATTGCAGTGTATCCGGCCTTGGTACAGATACAGCAGGAAGCACAGCACCGCCCGGGCGACACACGCCGGATACCTGGCAAGCGTGAAATGGCTCTGGAACGGGAAGCACAACTTCCCACCGCCCAGCGTTACACAGGAGAAATGCCATGAACTTCAAAATGATCACCAGCGCCGGTCTGTTCGCCGTGTTCAGCCTTGGCGCCCTCGCAGCCCAGGCTACCAGCATGCCGATGAACGATGACGGTGCCATGCAGTACCGTTATGGCGAGCACCTGGATGTCAAGAAGGTACTGTCGATCAAAGACGACCAAAGCAATGTCTGCGGTGTGGTCAATACCCGAATGAACTACCTGGACTCCAAAGGGCAGCACGAAAGTGTCGAATACCGTACCTACGCGACCGGCGGGTGCCATGACAATTGATCGGCGGCTATTGAAAGCCGGTGGCGTGGTTTTGGCGCTTGTAGGCCTGGGCCTGGCCAGCCACCTGATGGCCCGCGACAGTTATGGCGCCATGCCGTCATTGGCGGGGGCCAGCGAGTGGCTCAACTCGCCGCCGCTGGACGCACCGGCGCTCAAGGGCAAAGTGGTGCTGGTGGACTTCTGGACCTGGGACTGCATCAACTGCCAACGTAGCCTGCCGCATGTCAACGAGTGGGCTCGGCGCTATGCCGACCAAGGGCTCGTGGTGGTGGGGGTGCACACGCCGGAATACGACTACGAACGTGATGTTGGCCAGTTGAAGCTCAAGGTGGCCAGCCTGGGCATCGGTTACCCGGTAGCGGTGGACAACGACCACCATGTGTGGAATGCCTGGGGCAACCAGTTCTGGCCGGCGCATTATTTTGTCGATCGCCACGGGCAGGTGCGGCATGTTCACTTCGGTGAGGGTGATTATGCCGGGCAGGAGCGCGTGATACGGGCCTTGCTCGATGAACAGTACTAAGCGTGCTACACCGGCTTTTTCGCACGCCATGCCTGCGAAGAAGCCGGTGCTGTTTCAGCCTAGGCTGGCGAAGTGCGCTTGCATCCGGCCTGCATCCGCCTTGCGCCCACTGAAAAGTTCGAAGGCCTTTACCGCCTGGAACACCGCCATGTTGCTGCCATCCAGTGTCTGACAGCCCAAGGCACGCGCGGCGCGCAATAATTCTGTCTCCAGCGGGAAGTAGATGATTTCCGCCACCCAGAGCCGAGCGTGCAGCAGCTCGACCGGCAATGGCGTACCTGGCAACTTGGCCATACCGACCGGGGTGGTATTGACCAGCCCGTCCGCCACGGCGAGCGCTGTAGGCAGGGCTGTGCCGACAACCGCACGGCCGGCACCGAAGTGGCCGTTGAGCTTGTCCACCAGGTCTTGTGCCCGCGTGGTGTCGACTTCGAACAGCACTAGCCGCTCTACGCCCTCGGCCAGCAACGCATGGGCCACCGCCGAGCCGGCTCCGCCAGCGCCCAACTGCACCACTTGCCGGCGTGGCACCTGCGGTAGGCCTCGGCGCAGGCCCTCGGCAAAGCCCAGGCAATCTGTGTTGTGGCCCACCCGCTTGCCGTCCCTGAGGACCACGGTGTTTACCGCACCAATGCTCCTCGCTTCTTCCGACAGCTCATCGAGCAACGGCAAGATCGCCTGTTTGAACGGGTAGGTGATGTTGAGCCCGGTAAAGCCGGTGTGCTGGGCTGCATCGAGCAACTGCGGCAGGGCGCTGTCGGCCAGTTGCAACTGGTCGGCATCGATCAGGCGATAGAGGTAACGCAGGGCCTGGGCGTCGCCTTCATGCTCGTGCAGGGCGGGGGTGCGTGACAGCTGTATGCCTCGCCCGATAAGGCCGGCAAGGATGGCGTGCTCAGTCATGTGGCCTGCTCCCGCAGCATGTCGGCAAAGTGATTCAAGGCCATGCGGTAACCCTGGCTACCCAAGCCGCAGATCACCCCTACGGCGATTGACGATACGAACGACAGGTGGCGAAACGGCTCGCGCTTGTGCACGTTGGAAAGGTGTACCTCGATAACCGGCAATTCGCTGGCCACCAGAGCATCGCGGATCGCTACCGAGGTGTGGGTCCAGGCGCCGGGGTTGATCACAATGGCGTCACAACGGCCACGCGCTGCGTGGATCCAGTCGATCAGTTCGCCTTCGTGATTGGTCTGGCGGAACTCGATTTCCAGGCCGTGGGCCTGGGCTGTTTCAGCGCAACGTTGGGCCAGGTCGGCGAGGGTTTCACGGCCGTATTGGCCAGGTTCGCGGGTACCGAGCATATTCAGGTTGGGGCCGTTGAGCACGAGGACAAGGGGCTTCATGGCGGGTATCGCTTTGTTGTTTTTGGATGCCCCAATGTTTGTACCAACCGGTTAGTTTCGTCAATTTGGGTTACATCCCGGACGGCTGAAAGTGGGCGATTATCGAACCTGCGCTTTTACAAATAGGCAGGCAGATGCGCCACGGCGTGATGACAGGATTGTAATTTTCACGCCACCGCCCCGATAACCACCGCTGCCTACAGTCCTCGCCAATGCTCGCCGACGAGGACATCCGAAGTGCCCACCCCCCGCAAGATCGCCATGCTCTGCTTGCTGCTCACGGCCGCCGCCGGTGCCCAGGCCGGGCAGGGCCTTAGCCTGCCAGAGGCGCTCGCCACCGCCTTTGCCAACAACCCGCAACTGGCTGCCGCCGGGCGCGAAATCGGCATCGCCGACGGCGAGCGTCGCCAGGCTGGGCTCATGCCCAACCCTGAATTGTCCTGGGAAGTCGAAGACACCCGCCGCGACACCAGCACCACGACAGTCACCTTGAGTCAAACCTTGGAGCTTGGCGGCAAGCGGGGGGCGCGCATCGCGGTGGCCGGTAGCGGCCAGGTACTGGCCCAGCTCGATCTGGAGCGTCAACGCAATGGCCTGCGCGCCGATGTGGTCCAGGCATTTCACACCGCGCTGCGCATGCAGGCTGCGCTGGAACTGGCACAACAGTCACAGGCACTGACCGAGCGGGGCTTGCGGGTGGTGCAGGGCCGCGTTACGGCCGGGCAGTCCTCGCCCGTGGAGGCTACCCGCGCTCAGGTCCAACTGGCCCAGGCGCAGGCTGAAGTGCGTCGCGCCGAAACTCAGCAGGGGGTGGCATACCAGGCACTGGCGCAGCTTACTGGCAGCCCGGTCGCGACGTTTGCCCGGGTGCAGGCCACCGCGTTATCCCCTGGTGCTGCGCCTGCTCACCAGGCCCTGCTCGACAAGCTTGAGCAGACCGCCGAATGGCGCATGGCCGCTGCACAGGTCGAGCGCGGCGAAGCCACCCTAGGGTCGGCAGAGGCCCAGCGCATCCCCGACCTGACCGTCAGCATCGGTAGCCAGTACAGCCGGGAAGACCGCGAGCGGGTCAACGTGGTGGGCTTGTCCATGCCCCTGCCGCTGTTCGACCGCAACCAGGGCAACGTGCTGGCCGCTGCGCGGCGTGCCGACCAGGCGCGTGACCTGCGCAATGCCGTTGAACTTCGCCTGCGCACTGAAACCGCTAGCGCCGTCAGCCAGTGGCGTACGGCAATGCAGGAGGTGGCTGCCTATGACCGCACCATCCTGCCCTCGGCGCAGCAGGCGGTCGATAACGCCACCCGGGGTTTCGAGCGTGGCAAGTTTGCCTTTCTCGACGTGCTCGATGCCCAACGCACATTGATCGAGGCACGTGGCCTGTACCTCCAGGCACTGGCCACCGCCAGCGACGCACGCGCGCAGGTCGAGCGGATTTACGGCGACCTTGAAGGTTTGCGCAATGAATCGTACAGCAGGAGCAATCAATGAATAACCCACGCAAACTGGCCCTCGTGGTTGCCGCCATCACTGTGTTGGGCCTCGGCGGCCTGATCTGGACCAGCAGCGTTGGCCAGGCCAGCAAGGCTCAGGGGCACGATGACCAGGGGGCAGACAGCCACGGCCATGCAGAGGAAGCGGGCGAGGCGCACCCGGCAGAAGCGGGCAGGGTGCAGCTCTCCCGCGCGCAGGTCGACTCTGCCGGCATCCAACTGGTCACTGCCGCACCCGATGAGCTGAGCACCGCCATCAGCTTTGCGGGTGAAATCCGTTTTGACGAAGACCGCACCGCCCATGTCGTGCCCCGGGTGCCAGGTGTGGTCGTGGCCGTGCAGGCGCAGCTTGGTCAGGCGGTCAAGCGTGGCCAGGTATTGGCCGTGATCGCCAGCCAGCAGATTTCCGACCTGCGCAGCGAGCAGCAAGCTGCCCAGCGACGCCTGGAGCTTGCGCGCCAGACCTTCCAGCGCGAGCGACAGCTGTGGCAGGAGGGCATCAGTGCCGAGCAGGACTACCTCCAGGCTCGTCAGGCCTTGCAGGAGGCTGAAATCACGCTGGCCAATGCCCGGCAGAAGGTTGCTGCCGTCGGCCCGGCTGGTACAGGCAATCGTTACGAGCTGCGTGCACCGTTCGATGCCGTGGTGGTGGAGAAGCACCTTGCCGTGGGTGAAGTGGTCGACGAAGCCAGCAACGCGTTCACCCTTTCTGACCTAAGCCGGGTCTGGGCGACCTTCGCCGTGGCCCCGCGTGACCTGGGCAAGGTCACTACCGGGCGCACGGTCACCGTCAGTGCACCAGACCTCGGTGCCGAGGTCGAGGGCAAGGTCAACTACGTCGGCAGCCTGCTCGGCGAGCAGAATCGCGCCGCCACCGTTCGCGCAACCTTGGCCAACCCCGACGGAGCCTGGCGTCCGGGCCTGTTCGTCACTATCGCGGTCAGTGTCGAGCGCTACAACGCCGCCGTGGTGGTGCCCCAGAGCGCGCTGCAGACCTGGGAAGAGCAGACCGTGGTGTTCGCCCGCAGCGACGAGGGCTTCGAGGCCCGTGCGGTGCAGACAGGCCGGCGTGATGCTGGCCGGGTGGAAATCACCTCTGGGCTGGCGCCCGGTACCCAGGTAGCTGCCGCAGGCAGCTTTGTCCTCAAGTCGGAGCTCGGCAAGGGCTCCGCCGAACACAGCCATTGATCACGGGAATGCTTGCATGTTCGAACGCCTGATCCAATTCGCCATCGAGCAGCGCCTGGTGGTGATGCTCGCCGTGGTGCTGATGGCCGCCGTGGGTATCCACAGCTACCGGCAGTTGCCAATCGACGCCGTGCCTGACATCACCAACGTGCAGGTTCAGATCAACACCGCAGCCCCCGGCTATTCGCCGCTGGAAACCGAGCAGCGCATCACCTTTGCCATCGAAACGGCCATGGCCGGCTTGCCAGGGCTCAAGCAGACCCGCTCACTGTCGCGCTCGGGGCTGTCCCAGGTCACGGTAATCTTCGACGACGGCACGGACCTGTTCTTTGCCCGGCAGTTGGTCAACGAGCGCCTGCAGGTGGCCCGCGCGCAACTGCCGCCGGGCATCGAGGCCAGCATGGGGCCGATCTCCACGGGCCTGGGCGAGATCTTTCTGTGGACGGTCGAAGCCCAGGAGGGGGCGCGCAAGGATGACGGTACGCCCTATACCGCCACCGACCTGCGGGTGATCCAGGACTGGATCATCAAACCGCAGTTACGCAACGTGCCTGGGGTGGCGGAGGTGAACAGCATCGGTGGCCATGCCAAGCAATACCTGATCGCCCCGGAACCCAAGCGCCTGGCGGCCTACAGGCTCACCCTCAACGACCTGGTCGCCGCCCTGGAGCGCAACAACGCCAACGTCGGGGCGGGCTATATCGAACGCAACGGCGAACAGCTGTTGATCCGTGCACCGGGGCAACTGGCGTCGGCGCAAGACATCGCCAACGTCGTCATCTCCAGCGTCGATGGCACGCCGATCCGCGTCAGCCATGTCGCCCAGGTCAGCCTCGGCCAGGAACTGCGTGCGGGGGCGGCCACCGAAAACGGCCGTGAAGTGGTACTTGGCACGGTGTTCATGCTGATCGGTGAAAACAGCCGCAGCGTGTCCCAGGCCGTGGCAGCCAAGCTTGTCGAGATCAACCGCAACCTGCCCAAAGGCGTGGTCGCAGTGACGGTATACGACCGCACCAACCTGGTCGAGAAGGCCATCGCCACCGTCAGGAAGAACCTCGTCGAAGGCGCGATCCTGGTGGTTGCGGTGCTGTTTCTGTTCCTTGGCAACATCCGCGCCGCGCTGATCACCGCCATGGTGATTCCGTTGTCGATGCTGTTCACCTTCACCGGTATGTTCAGCAACAAGGTCAGTGCCAACCTCATGAGCCTGGGCGCCCTGGACTTCGGCATCATCGTCGATGGTGCAGTGGTGATCGTCGAGAACGCCATCCGCCGCCTGGCCCATGCCCAGCACCGCCATGGCCGCCTGTTGACACGTGCCGAGCGTTTCCACGAGGTTTTTGCTGCTGCACGCGAGGCGCGTCGGCCGCTGGTTTACGGGCAACTGATCATCATGGTGGTGTACCTGCCGATCTTTGCCCTGAGCGGGGTCGAGGGCAAGATGTTCCACCCCATGGCCTTCACCGTGGTCATTGCCTTGCTAGGCGCCATGCTCCTGTCGGTGACTTTCGTGCCGGCGGCCCTAGCGCTGTTTGTCACCGGCAAGGTCAAGGAGGAGGAGGGCTGGGTGATGCGCACTGCGCGTAGGCGCTACGCACCCGCACTGAACTGGGTGCTGGGACGACGGCGGCTGGCGTTTGCCGGGGCCGCAGGCCTGGTGCTGTTGTCCGGGGTGATGGCCGGGCGCATGGGCAGCGAGTTCATCCCCAGCCTCAGCGAAGGCGACTTTGCCTTGCAGGCCTTGCGCGTGCCTGGCACCAGCCTGTCGCAATCTGTCGATATGCAGCAGCGGCTGGAGCGCGCGATCATCGCCCAGGTGCCTGAAGTGGAACGGGTGTTCGCCCGCACCGGCACTGCCGAGATTGCCTCTGACCCGATGCCGCCAAACATCTCGGACGCCTACGTGATGCTGCGCCCAAGTGCGCAATGGCCAGACCCAGGCAAGTCGCGTGAAACACTGATCGCCCAGGTGCAGCGCGCCGCCGCCAGCGTGCCGGGGAGCAATTACGAACTGTCGCAACCCATCCAGTTGCGCTTCAACGAGCTCATTTCTGGTGTGCGCAGCGATGTGGCGGTGAAGCTGTTCGGTGACGACATGGCGGTGCTCAACCGCACGGCGGCGCAAATTGCGGGCAGCCTGCAACAGGTGCCTGGGGCTTCGGAAGTGAAGGTCGAACAGACCACTGGCCTGCCGGTACTGACCATTGATATCGACCGCGACAAGGCTGCCCGCCATGGCCTGAACGTGGGTGACGTACAGGACGCCATTGCCATCGCCGTAGGCGGCCGCACGGCGGGCACGTTGTATGAGGGTGACCGTCGCTTCGACATGGTGGTGCGCCTTGCCGAACCCCTGCGTACGGACGTAGATGGCCTGGCCAGCCTGCTGATTCCGGTGCCTGCCAGTGCCGCAGCCGGTGACGCACAGATCGGCTTCATCCCGCTGTCCCAAGTTGCGACAGTCAACCTGCAGCGCGGGCCGAATCAGGTCAGCCGGGAGGATGGCAAGCGTGTTGTGGTAATCAGTGCCAACGTGCGCGGGCGTGACCTGGGCTCGTTCGTGGAAGAGGCCGAGCGCACACTGCTCCAGCAGGTGCAGGTGCCACCCGGCTACTGGACCCGCTGGGGTGGCCAGTTCGAGCAGTTGCAATCGGCGGCCGAGCGCTTGCAGGTGGTGGTCCCGATCGCGCTGTTACTGGTCATGGCCTTGTTGTTGATGATGTTCAACAACCTCAAGGATGGCTTGCTGGTATTTACCGGTATTCCCTTTGCCCTGACGGGTGGGGTGCTGGCGCTGTGGCTGCGGGACATCCCGCTGTCGATTTCTGCAGGGGTGGGGTTTATCGCGTTGTCGGGCGTGGCCGTCCTCAATGGCCTGGTGATGATTGCCTTCATCCGTAACCTGCGCGATCAAGGGCGCAGCCTGCGTGTGGCGGTCGAAGAGGGCGCCTTGACGCGGCTGCGGCCGGTACTGATGACGGCGTTGGTGGCGTCGCTGGGGTTCATCCCGATGGCATTGGCCACCGGGACCGGGGCCGAAGTACAACGGCCGCTGGCCACGGTGGTGATTGGTGGGATTCTGTCGTCCACGGCGCTGACCTTGCTGGTGTTGCCGGCCTTGTACCAGTGGGCATATCGGCGCGAAGAGGCTGAGCAAGGGTGAGAAGGCCGGGGCTGCAATGGCAGCCCCGGCCCCCGTTCAAACTGCGCGGCGAACGCCTGGCCGCTCGACATCGCCCCCTGGCGCTTCATGCAACGAAATGCGCGAAGTCTCCGGCAACGCCAGGCCGCCTGCCAGCGCGAGGAGGGCAATCACCACCAGGTAGAACGCTGGTGCCAGGCTGCTGCCGGTCTGTCCGATCAACCACGTCGCCACCAGTGGTGCAGTACCGCCGAACAGCGTGTAGGCCACATTGTAGGTAATGGCCGAGGCGGTATAGCGGGTGCGGGTGGGGAAGCTCTCCGAGAGCAGTGCAGCGGTGACCACTCCGCTGCACAGCGCGCCCACCGCCAGCAGAATCACCCCCAGCAGCGCGCCCGACATCGACCCGGAGCTGGCCAGCCAGTAGGCGGGGAAGACGCACAGCATCACCCACAAACAGGTGAAGCCAATGGTCTTGCGTCGCCCGACCCGGTCCGAGAACGCGCCCGCCAGCGGGCAGCCAACGGCGGCGAACAGCAGCGCCACCGTGGTCACCAGCAATGACTGGGCGCGGGTCAGGTTGCCGACCAGTTGCAGGTAAGTGGCGAAGTAGGTGGTGAACATGTAGAACGACAATGCGGTGAGCGAGATGAACGCACCCAGGTTGCGAAGGGTTCGGCCATGGTGGCGCAAGGTGTCCTTGAGCGGTGAATGCTCATGCACCTTGCCTTGGGCGAGGGCTTCGCGAAACGCTGGCGTTTCCTCCATGCGCCAGCGCAGGTAAAGGCCTACCAGGCCCAACGGTGCAGCCACCAGGAATGGTACGCGCCAGCCCCAGGCCGCCATCGCTTCGGCCGACAGGCTCGCTTCCAGGCCATAGGCAATTACCGCTGCGCAGGCAAACGCGGAAAAGGTCGATACCGGCACGAAGCTGCCATAGAACGCACGTTTGTTGTGCGGCGCGTGTTCCATCAGGTACGCACAGGCCCCCGCGTACTCGCCACCGGCAGAGAAGCCCTGCAGGCAGCGCGCCAGGGTCAACAACACCGGCGCGGCGAGGCCGATGCTGGCATAGGTGGGCAGCAGACCGATCAGCGTGGTGGAGCCTGCCATCAACAAAATGGTCAGCGACAGGATACGTTTGCGTCCTAGTCGGTCGCCCAGCGCACCGAACACGATGCCGCCCAGCGGTCGCAAGGCGAAGGCCACGGCAAATACCGCAAAGGTCTTGAGCAGGGCAACGCTGGCATCACCGCTGGCGAAGAACTGGCTGGCGATCAGGGTGGCAAGAAAGCCGTAGACCGCGAAGTCGAACCATTCGACGAAGTTACCGATCGCCGAGGCGGCGATGACCCGGCGAAGTGTGGCGGGGGAGACCTCATGAGATGCGGACATGTGGGAACGCTCCGGTTTCCAAAGGCAGCCTGGAGGGAAAGTGATGCGGTCAAGGCCGCGTCATCATTGTTGTTACCGGCAGTAGACCGGTGCGGGCGGCAGGGCGCTTTGTCGAGGGCGACATCGGGATGTCTATTCCGACCACGCCGACCTCATCGCAGGTTTGCCACGCAGAGGCCAACAAACACCTCGGTTATGAATTACAGTCGTGGGCCACCGCTTGCGCAGGAGCCTGACCATGGCCCAGAACATCTACGACAACCCCGCCTTCTTCGCCGGGTACAGCCAGCTCCCCCGTCAGGTCCTTGGCCTGGACGGTGCACCCGAGTGGCCGGCGATTCGCGCCCTGCTCCCCGAGGTTCGCGAAAAGCGGGTGGTCGATTTGGGTTGTGGGTTTGGCTGGGCCTCGCGCTGGATGCGCGAGCAGGGCGCCGCGTCGGTGCTGGGCCTGGACCTGTCGCAGAACATGATCGACCGCGCCCGCCGTGATACCGACGACGCGGCCATCGAGTACCGCATTGCCGACCTCGATACCCTGCAATTGCCGCCTGCGGCGTTCGACCTGGCCTACAGCGCGCTGACCTTTCATTACGTCGAGGATTTCAGCCGCCTGGTGCGTACCATCGCCCAGTCACTGAACGCCGACGGCCACCTGGTGTTTACTGTCGAACACCCCATCTACATGGCCGCTGCCCATCCGCATTGGTTCAAGGACGCCGATGGCCGCCTGACCTGGCCGGTCAACGGCTACGCGCTGGAAGGGCAGCGGCGCACCGATTGGTTCGCCAAGGGTGTGCTCAAGTACCACCGCACTCTGGCCACCACGCTCAACACCCTGATCGAGGCAGGCCTGCGCATCAACCGGGTCGAAGAGTTCGCCCCCTCGCCCGAGCAGGTTGCCGCGCTGCCAAACCTTTCCGAAGAGCTCGAGCGGCCGATGATGCTGCTGGTGTCCGCACAGCGCTGAGCCGTTGCAACCTGCCCTGGCGCCTGGTTCGCGGGCAAGCCGGCGCCGGGGCCTGTGTGCAAGGCCGTGCGGTGGCCAGGGTCAGAAGCGCATATCCACCGCCAGCTCAAACGTCCTCGGCGCGCCCGCATAGTACTGAAGCCCGTACGCCTGCTTGGCATACAGCTGATCAGTCAGGTTGCGTACCCGGCCAGTAAGCGTGGTGTGTTCATCCAGCCGGTAGCGGGCGAAGGTACCCAACAGGGTATAGGCCGGCGCCTTGAGTGTGTTGGCATTGTCGGCGTACACCGACCCTACATAGCGTGCGTCCACCCCCGCCGACCACGCCGGGGTGAAGCTGTAAGTCAGCCACAGGTTGGCGACATTGGCTGGCACGTTGACCGGTGCATTGCCTTTGCGCGACACCGACACGCCGTTGACCGCCTCGTTGAACGCATCGTACTTGGCATCGACATACGCATAATTGGCTTCAGCCAACAGCCTTTGCGTGACTTGCAGGCGACCGGACAACTCGATACCGCGTGAGGTCTGCTGCCCGGCCTGGACCGTCAGGTTGGGGTTGGCCGAATCGCGCACGGCGAAGTCCTTACGCACGATCTGGTACAGCGCCACCGTCGCCGCTCCACGCCCGTCGAGGAAGTCGAACTTGCTGCCCACTTCCCACTGCTCGCCCTTGGACAGGTCGAACAGGCCGACGTTGGAGTAAGTGGCTGCTGCCAGCGAACCGGCAGGCAGGTCGGCCGCGGTGCTGTACTGGGCGTAGACACTGGCAGATGGGGTCAGCTCGTAGGTCAGGCCGATGCGCCCGGAGAGGGGCTCCCAGCGCCGTTGGAAGTACGCTGGAGAGGTGGGGGTGACGGCACCGTAGTTGGTTACCTCCATGTCCAGGTAGTCATAGCGCAGTGCGGTCAAAAGGGCCAGGCGCTCAGTCAGTTGCAGGCGGTTTTCGGCAGACACGGCGCGGTTGATGAGTTCATGACGACGCTGTTTGGTCAGGCCCGCATTCACCACCGGTATGTCGTTGAAGCTGCCCGGGTCGAAGTGTTCAGGGTCCACCACATCGCTCCAGTTACCCGAGGTGGGGTAGAGGGTCTGGCGCATGCGCGAGTAGTCCAGGCCCAGCGACCACTGGCTGGCCAGGCCGAATACGGTGTGGTCATGGCGCAGTTCGATGCGGTCGCCGAGCACGTTCTGGTCGTGGCGTTGCAGGTAAGGGCCGGCGCGTAGCACATTGCCGTCGTTGGTGTAGCTGTAACGCTCGACGTTGCGGTAGTCGCGCTGGGCGTTGTAGTGATAAAGCGTGTTTTGCACGCTGGTAGTGTCGCTGACCTGGTAATCGAGGATCGAGCGCAGCCAGCGCACCCGTTGTTCGTAACGGCCGTCGGCGACGTTGTAGTTTTCGAAGCGGCGGCTCTTGTCGATCTTCATGGTGCTGCGCCCAGGCAGGATCGGCGAACCCCAGTAGGGGCTGTCCTCACTGTCTTGCTGATACTCCACGGCCAAGGTGTGAGTGAGGTTGGGCGTGAGGTCGCTGAGCAGTGAAAACGCCAGGCTGTCAGTGTGCCGTTCGTTGCGGTCGATGTAGCCATTGCTGTGGCCTCGGCTGAAGTCCAGGCGCATGAAGTGCCGGGCATCGGCAGGATTGCTGGCCAGTGCCTGATTGATGCCGAAGGCCACTTGCGAATCGTCGAAGCTGCCATAGCGTATGCGCCCGTCGATGATTTGCTGATCGCGGCTGGCGAGCTTGGTGATGTAGTTGATCGAGCCACCGACCGAGCCTGCGCCATGCAGGAACGATGACGGCCCGCCGAGCAGTTCGACCCGGTCCAGCACCCAGGCGTCCACCGGCCGGGTGGCGCTGCTGTAGCCCAGGTTGATGCCGTTGTAGAGCTGGGTGACCTGGTTCTGGGTGAAACCACGGTAGCTGACGAAACCGCCGTAGCCCGGGTTAGCCGAGGCGTTCACGCCGGTCATGGCGTTGATCACGTCCTGGCTGTCGTTGGCGCTTCGCTCTTCGATGATGCGGCGGTCCGAGACGCTCACCGACGCCGGCGTTTCTCGGGCCGTGAGGCCCAGCCGCGAGCCAGTACGGATCGGTTCGTCCAGTTGTACGCCGGAGGGTGCCGCGCGTTGGCCATCAATGGTGGTGGCAGAGAGTTCTACAGCATCGTCCGCGCAAGCGAATGTGCAGGTGCCCATGAGGAGCACCAGGGAGGTGTTGCGGAGCATGTTGTTGTCTTCCACGCAAAGGTCATGGCTGACCACGACCGCGCACACAGGTGCGCCCGGCCAGGGTCAGGCGAAATGAATGGCTACTGCGGGGAAGGCGAAGGGGGAGGCGCGGGGGTTGAGGGCTGGGCGTTGGTAACGCGGTGGCGGTTGCGCCCAGCTGCGCACGACGATGGGCGATGTGGCGCCGGCGCGTACAGCGGTAAACGACCATTGGCCACTGCTCAACGGCACGGCCATGCCGAACGATGAACACACAGGGCAGTCAAGCTGGGCCATGTGCTGGTCGCCGCCAGCGTCATCGAGGTCGATGGCCACGCCATGTTCGCTGTTGATCGAACAGAACCCACCTTGCAGGCCGGCCAGGCGCAGCCCGCCCATCTGGCCATGGTGCAGGCCGCACAGCAACAGGCTGAACAGGACGCTGGCGTAGAGCGTCCAGGCCGTCAGCGTGCGGGTTTGCCGGGTGATTTTCATGGCGGCGAATTTATCATCCGGATGAGCGGTCGTGTAGCCCTGCGGCGCGGCAGGTTGTCGCAGGTCAGGCGGCGCGCTCAAGGGCATCCGTGCGGCGGATCAGATCAGCCGCCGCCACCGCTTCCTCCACTGCCGCTTCCACCGCCACTGCCGCCGGCCCCCGTACCCGACCCACCGGTGCCGCTACCGGTTCCCGAGCCGGTACTGCCCCCGTTGCCCATGCCGCCCGAGCCGTTGGTACCTGATCCAGCGCCATGGGTGGTGCCGTCCCCGCCGGTGCTGTCGGTGTCATTGGCACCGGTCCCGCTGCCGGTTGCATCGCCTGGAACGCCAGACCCGGTAGCGCCACCCTTGCTGCCATTTTGCGTGCCGGTTGCGGGGGGTGTACTGCCGTTGTTGTTCATGTCGGTCGCCGCCAGGGCGATCGGTGCGCTGGCGCCCAGACACAGGGCGAGCAGCAGCGTAAGAGGTGTCATACGTTTCATGGGTGAGTCTCCTGGTGGAGTGATTACCCAATGTTCGGCAGTTCGTTGTGCCACGCAGTGCAGTGCAACCGACGGGTGGCCGCTTGAGCCCGGTGCATGTGACCTTTCAGGTCCACGATGGCAGATCAGGAACCGGCGTTTTCCAGCGCGTTCAGCTCCTCTTCAACCTGTTGCAGGCGCTGCTCTGCCAGGGCCTGGGCTTTTTCATCCCGCGCGGTCTCACGCATCAGCCGGGTCAGCTTGGCGCTCAGTGTCTGGCCTTGCTCTGTCTCTTCGAGCGCCTTGGCCTTGGCCGGGTCACGGGTTACTTGGACGATGGTGGCGAATTCGGCGTCGCTGAAGTTCTTTTCGCTGTAGAGCTTGAACAGGTCCTGGCGCTGGTCTTCTACCGTGAGGTGCTTGCGCAGCACGCCGCGGATGGTGTCTTCGGCGAGCTGCGGGTGGGTGCGGGTCAGTAGCAAAGCCATGTGGTCGATGTTGTGCTCATAGGCTTCCTGCAGCGGCAGGTTCGCCAGGATTTGCTCCTCGCGAGTGGGTTTTTGCTCGCAGGCGGTGAGGGCAGCGGTGAACAGCAGCGGCAGTAGCAGCGTGGTGATGCGGGGCATGGAAATGGCCTTGGGCGCGCGTTTTAAAGGTTTGGATTATAGCGGTGTCGTTGGCTGATCGACGTAGAGAATGACCCACTGTGGCCCGCCGGGTAGGTGCTTTCCTACTTGGCAATGCCCGCGATGGCCACCCCGTTCATTTCAATCATCCGACGATTTACTTACCTTCGCGTGCCGATATTGACGAAGGAGCAATGCCCATGGCCTATCTTGCGCTGTACAAGCTCGAACTGCTTGATGAGTTCGAAAACCGCAGGGATGACTGGACCTTCGCAGACTTTGAAAGACGCCTCACCGAGAAGAAGACGCCGGCCAATTACCAGGATGCCAACGCCATCATCATTGCTGCGCACAAGGAGGGCAATTGGCCGAAGGCCGTGAAGCGGTACTTGCTGACTAATCAGCATGTGCACAAGCACGTCAGCTCGGAGTTCAACGAGGTTTTCACTGAGGTGGTTGCGATGTTGTCCGAGAAGGAGAAGCAAATTTGGGGGTTGGCATAGGCCTGTAGTCCCCGCCGCACACTGCACAGACATTCAGCAATCGGCAAGGCGCTGGCAAGCAGCAGGGTGGGGGCGCGCAGGAGCATAGCGGAACTGTTCCTGGTTCAGGGGGCGCGAAAACGCAGGATGCGTGCGCCGTCGAAGGGGTCGGTGAGGTAGCGCGCGTGCACCCCGAAGGTGACCAGCAGGCGATCTGGAGTCAGCACCTCCAGGGGTTTGCCAAGGGCCACCAGGCGACCCTGGTCGAGCACCGCCACGCGGTCGCAGGTCAGCGCCTGGTTGAGGTCGTGCAGGGCCACCAGCGTGGTGACCGGCAGCGCCTGCACCTGCTGCAGCAGGCTCAGTTGATGCTGGATGTCGAGGTGGTTGGTCGGCTCATCGAGCAGCAGTACCCGCGGGCGTTGGGCCAAGGCGCGGGCAATGTGTACCCGCTGGCGTTCACCGCCGGACAACGAGCTCCACACCCGTGCACGCAGGTGAGTGGCATCCAGATCGGCAAGGGCTTGCTCGACGATCGCGTGGTCTTCATGGGCGAAGGGCGCCAAAGCGGATAACCAGGGTGTGCGGCCCAGGGCCACGGCGTCGAATACGCGCACGGCATCAAGGGTGTCGGCTTGTTGCTCGACCAGCGCCAAGGCCTGAGCGACGCGGCGCCGAGGCAGGCGCGCCAGCGGCTCGCCAAGTAACTGCACGCTGCCGCTGCTGGGCGTGCGCAGCCCGGCCAGTACCTTGAGCAAAGACGATTTGCCAGAACCGTTAGGGCCGACGATGCCCAGGGTTTCACCGGCGGTCACCGTGAGGTCGATATCGCGCAATACGCGGTTGCCCGACAGTTGCAGGTTCAGGCTCTGACAGGCGAGAGGAGCGACGGGCCTGGGCTGCATGACCGTCATGGGCGCCCCCGGCGGCTGACCAGAATGAGCGCGAACACCGGCGCCCCGATCAGTGCCGTGACCACGCCCACCGGGATCACCTGGCCTGGGATCAGGGTGCGCGACAGCATGTCGGCGGCAATCAGGAACAACGCGCCACCCAGGG
Source organism: Pseudomonas sp. NBRC 111131 (assembly GCF_001320525.1). Taxonomy (NCBI): domain Bacteria; kingdom Pseudomonadati; phylum Pseudomonadota; class Gammaproteobacteria; order Pseudomonadales; family Pseudomonadaceae; genus Pseudomonas; species Pseudomonas sp. NBRC 111131. The sequence continues at coordinate 67,478 of NZ_BCBH01000012.1, forward strand.
CACTGGCTGGCAGCAGGCGGCTGTGGCCGGGGCCGAGCAGCAGGCGCAAGGCATGCGGGATGACCAGGCCGACAAACCCGATGGCACCGACGATCGACACCATCACCGCCGTCACCAGCGCTGCACAGCTGATCAGCAGCAGTTGCGTGCGGCGCACCGCGATGCCCAGCGACGCGGCCGAATCAGCGCCAAACGTGAATGCGTCCAGAGCGCGCCGATGCCACAGGCAGACCACCAGCCCGAACAGTACCACTGGCAGGGCCAGCCATACCGATGGCCAGCGCACACCGCTGAGGTTGCCCAACAGCCAGAACAGGATGCCGCGGGCCTGCTCGGCGGTAGCCGACTTGGTGATCAGAAACGCGGTCAGGGCATTGAACAGCTGCGAACCGGCAATACCTGCCAGGATCACCTGGGCGTTGTTGCTGCTGGGGCCGGCCGCGCGGGCCAGCGCCAGCACCAGGGCAAAGGCCGCCACAGCGCCGACAAAAGCCCCGGCGGACATGCTCAGGGCCACGCTGCCCAGGCCCAGCAGGCCAACCAGCACAGCCCCGGTCGAGGCGCCAGCCGACAAACCCAGCAAGTACGGTTCGGCCAGCGGGTTGCGCAGCAGGGCCTGGAGGATTACCCCGCAGGTCGCCAGGCCGGCGCCGCAGGCAGCGGCAACCAGGGTGCGGGTCAGGCGGTAGTTCCAGACGATGCCGGCATCGATCGGGTCGACCGAATAGCCGGCATGCCACAGCTGGTTGGCCAGCACCTGATAGACCACGGTGGGCGACACGCTGGTTTCACCTATCGCGGTACCGGCCAGCAGCGCCGCCAGCAAGGCCGCCAGCGCCAGGGCACTGCAGGGCAACAGACGCTTCATCACGGCGCTGCCGTACCGCGGGCAAAGGCCGCCGACAGCGTCTGCAGGCCACGGAACAAGCGGATACCCGCCTGCATGGCATCGGCGTCGAGGATGATGATGCGGTTGTTCTTCACCGCCTCCATGTTGCGGGTAACCGGGTCACTGTGGAGAAATTCGAGTTTTTTCTGGTGGTCGTCAGCGGGGAAGCGGCGGCGGTCCATACGGGCGATGATCAGCCAGGTAGGGTTGGCCTTTGCCAGGGTTTCCCAGCCCACGGTCGGCCATTCTTCGGTGGACTCCACGACGTTGCGCACGCCCAGGGTACGCAGCATGAAGTCGGCCACGCCCTGTCGGCCGGCGACATAGGGGTCCAGTTCCAGGTCGGCACTGGAGAACCAGAACGCCGCCGACGTGTTGCTCAGGTCCTTGCCGGCCAGCTGTTGCTTGGCGCTGATCAGGCGGGCTTCGAGGTCTGTGTTCAGGGCAGCGCCACGGTCCTGCACGTCAAAAATCTCGGCCAGCTGGCTGACGCTCTTGTAGATGCTCTGGACCTGAAACGCCTGCAGGCGGGTGCCATCGGCGCCCACCAGGTTGTCCTTGCCTTCGCAGTCCGAGGGCAACAGGTAAGTGGGGATGTTCAGTTCGTTGAACTGTTCGCGGGTACCCACCACGCCCTGAGCGCCAACCATCCACTCGAACTGCACGGCGACCAGTTGTGGGCGTTTGCCAACGACGGCCTCGAAGCTCGGGTCGTTGTCGGCCAGCCGCGGCACCTTGTCGTTCAACGTCTTGAATTCTGGCAGCACGTTGTTGAACCACAGCGAGGTGCCTGCCAGTTTGTCACCCAGCCCCAGGGCATAGAGCATTTCGGTGCTGGCCTGGCCGATGGTTACGACGCGCTGGGGGGCGTGGCCGAACGTCTGCGTTACGCCGCAGTTGGCGATAGTCAGCGGGTAGTGGGTGACAGCGGCATGGGCGATGCCGGTGAGGCTCAGGCCGGCGAGCAGGGTGACGAAACGGAGCAACATGCTGGGCGATCTCCTATCGGACAGTCACGGAAGGAACGCACGGACAGGCGTCGCCAAGCGCCCGCGCAAGGTGGGGGCAATACGGCTGGCCAATCCCGGACACCCCGCCGGTTGGTGAATGTAGGCCGGCAGGTCTCCTGACGGGTGCGTCTTGGCCTGGCTCCGCCTTTTTGATTCCGTGGTGGAAACCGGCGGGCCGCATGGTAGACCATCAGGCTGCCGGGTGAAACGCAAATTCAGAACATCGGCGCGGCGCCGAGTTTTGAGTTGTCAGCACCGGCCCTAGCGCCGGCGCTGACACTTCAAATCAAAAACTGTAATCCACCGTCGCGAAATAGGCGCGGGGCGTTCCCATGATCCATTGCTCGCCACTGAAGGCAGCCGCCACGTACTCGCGGTCGAACAGGTTGTTCACCTGCAATCCCAGCCGCACATCCGGCAACACCTGCCAGCCGATGTTGGCATCGACCACGGTGTACCCTGGCGCGCGCTGGGTGTTGGCGGTATTGGCGTAGCGCTCATCCACATAACGGGCGCCGATGCCAGCCTCGACCTGCTGGCCGAAGCCCTTGCTCAACCACAGGTTGGCGGTGCGCCGTGGCACGTTGGCCGGGCGGTTGCCGGCGCGGTCCTGCGGCACGCCGCCGACCATCTGGTCGAAGTCGTCGTACTTGGCGCGTACCACCGAGGCATTGGCCGAAACGTGCCACTGGTGCGCCAAGGCCAGTTCAAGTGTCGCCTCCAGGCCATCGGAGGTCTGTTGCCCGGCCTGCTGTTTTTCGTGGGTGACAGGGTCATCCACCAGCAGTTTTTTCTTGACGATGTGGTAGGCCGCCAGCGTCCATTCACCGCGCCCTTCCCAGAAACGCTGCTTGAGCCCCAGCTCGGTCTGCTTCGACTCGGTCAGGTCGTAGTTCATCTGCGTCGGGTTTAGGCTGATGAGGTTGTTCACCCCGTCCTCACTGGTGGAGTACTGGCCATACAGCGACACGTCATCGTTGACCGCGAACACCAGCCCGGCGCGCCAGTTGCCGCCTTGCAGGCTGCGGTCGCTACGGGTGTCGTTGGTGAGGTTGTCACGGTCGATGTGGTTCTGGTCGCGGCGTACACCGGTCACCAGCGACAGGCGCTCAGTCAGTTGCAGGCGGTTCTCGGCGAACAGGGCGAAGGTATGGGTGGTGGAGAGCGTCTGTGGGCGCAGTGGCGAATCACTGTGGAACCAACCTGGCGTTGGGTTCCATGGGTCGACATAGTCACCAGGCTCAGCATCGATGTACGGCGAGTTGCTGTCGACGTTGAAGCGAATCTTGTTGTACTCGGCACCGACCATCGTCCTGCTCGCCAGGCCGAACAGCGAATGGTCGAAGGTGAAGGTCTGGCGGTCGCCGATCTGTTCCTGGTTGTGCTTGATCTCCAGGTAACTGCCGCGCTGGAGTTGGCCCAGGTCGGCGTCCCAGCTGTAGTCCTCGGCATTGCGCCAGTGGCGGCGGCTCTTGATGTAGTAGAGCTGGTTGCTGGCGCTGAGCTGGTCGTTGAGGGTCCAGTCGGTGGTGAAGCGGGTCCATTCATCGTGGTAGCGCTGCACGTCGTTGTGGATGTTGAAGTTCTTCTTGCGCAGGCTGCTGCGGTAGTGGCCGTCGATCAGCGGCGTGCCGTAGTAGTTGGCCGGCTCGGCATCGCCGCGCTCATGGGCCAGGGTGAAGCTCAGGTCGTCGGTGGCGTCGAAACGCAGCGCGGCACTCAGGGCCAGGCTGCGTGAGTCGGTGCGGTCCACCCAGCCGTTGCCAGCCTGCTGGTTCAGGGTAACCCGGTAGCTCAGGCGCTCGCTGAGGCTGCCGCCGCTGTCCAGGCCCAGTTGCTGGCGGTCCCAGGAGCCGTAGCCCAGGCGCAGGTGGTTGTGAATGTCGCCGGTGAACGGTTTTTTCGGGATGACGTTGACCACCGCACCGGTGGCACCCTCGCCATACAGCACCGAGGCCGGGCCACGGATCACGTCGATGCGCTCGACCATCCAGGGGTCTACCGGGAAGGTCTGGGTACCGGCACCGGTGTACAGGCGTGCGCCATCGAACAGTGTCATCACCGAGCCATGTCCGTCAAAACCGCGAGCCGACAGGCCCGTGCCACCGTCACCCGGGGTGCCGGTGAAGGTGATGCCCGGCGAGCGGGTCACGGCATCCTGAACGGTGACGTTGTTGCGCTGCTGGATTTGTTCGGCCGTGATGCTGCTGGTGCTGGCCGGGGTTTCCAGGGCGCTGAGGTTCAGCCGTGAGCCAGCCTGGGTGGGCGTCGCAAGGTCGACTACCTGAGCATCGCGGGTGTCCGTAATGGCCGTGGAGGGGAGTGCCAGGACCGCCTTGTCGTGGTCGTCGGCCAAGGCCGGGAGGGTGACTGCCAGGCAGGCCGCCAGAGGGTGAAGCTTGAAGAAACGGGACATGTCTTTCCACTGTTGCAGGAATGAATGGATCCCGGTGGAGAACACGCAAAGGCACAACCACGCACGCAGGCGCGCACGCAGATACCGGCCTGCGCCCGCCCACCGCGGGTTGCCAAGTAACGCTTCAGGCCGGTCTCCGGGCTTGCGAGGGTCATGAGGCCTTCACCTTCCCATGCAGGTGCACAGTGGTGTATCGAAGGCATCGCTCGCTTACCGTTGCGGGGGCAGCGCCGGACTTGTCGTGAACCACGACGCACCGGCTTCCCGTTTCACCCTGCGCTCGGCGGCGCAGGACACCTGAAACTGGCGCGCATATGACCATTGGTCAGCGCGCACGTCAATGGGGTACGTAACAACACACAGGGTGCCGTATGTATGCCTGTCAGTGCGCACCCGCCCCCTTGCTCAGGTCACTCTGCGCCCATTGCGTGTAGATGCAGGCATCAGCCACTGCCCAGCGTACCTTCACGCTGGCCCCCGGCTGCATCGCCATGCCTGCCGCAGATAGCGCCTTGACGGTAAGCTCAGTACCGCCGGCGGTGAGCACATGGCAGGTCTGGCTTTCGCCCAGGAACAGCACTTCAGTGACCTTGGCACTGACTTCATTCCAGCCCGCTGGCAGCGGTTGGCGTGCGGCTTGCTCTGTGGTCAGGGCCAGGGCCTTTTCCGGGCGCACCATGATCAGTGCCTCCTGCCCGGTGGCCAGGCCCGCGGTCAGGCGGATCGCTACAGGCTGGCCTTCGAAGCTGGCCGCGCCATGGCTGCTGGCCTTGACCTGAAGGAAATTTGAGTTGCCCAGGAACGACGCAACGAAGGCATTGGGCGGATTCTGGTAGAGGTCGTAGCCGGTGCCGAGGCCGACGACCTTGCCGTGGCTGAAGATGGCGATGCGCTGGGACAGACGCATGGCCTCTTCCTGGTCGTGGGTCACATAGACGATGGTAATGCCCAGCCGACGGTGCAGTTGGCGCAGTTCGTCCTGCAGGTCCTCGCGCAGTTTCTTGTCCAGCGCGCCAAGCGGTTCGTCCATCAACAGGATACGTGGCTCATAGACCAATGCCCGGGCAATGGCCACGCGCTGTTGCTGGCCGCCAGACAGCTGCGCCGGCTTGCGATGGGCGAACGCCTCCAGTTGCACCAGCTTGAGCATGGCCTCGACCCGTTTGTGGGTTTCGCTGGCGCCCAACTTGCGGATGGCGAGCGGGAAGGCGATGTTGTCGCGCACATTCAGGTGCGGAAACAGCGAATAGCGTTGGAACACCATGCCAATGTCACGCTTGTGCGGTGGCACGTTTACCAGCGACTGGCCATCGACCAGGATTTCGCCGCTGCTTGGCGTCTCGAACCCGGCGAGCATCGACAGGGTGGTGGACTTGCCCGAGCCGCTGGAGCCGAGAAAGGTCAGGAACTCACCGTCCTGGATCTCTAGGTTGAGGTTGTCCACGGCGGTGAAGTCGCCGTAGTGCTTGTTCAACCCGCGAAGGCTGACCAGGGGTTTGTGGTGCGCGTTGTCTTTGATGACTGCACTCATTGTTGTTCTCTCCGGGTACTCAAGCGTTGGCGTCGGTACGCCGGCGCAAAGCGGCGGCCACGACCATGACAAGCAGCGACAGGCCGATCAGCAGCGTCGAGGCGACGGCAATCACTGGGCTCAGGTCCTGGCGCAGGGTGGTCCACATTTTTACCGGCAGGGTCTGCAGATCGGGGCTGGCCATCATCACGCTGAGCACCACCTCATCCCACGACACGAGAAAGGCGAACAGCCCGCCGGCAATCATCCCAGGGCGAATGGCCGGGAAGGTCACCTTGAAGATCGCTTGCAGGCGCGAGGCGCCGCAGATCACTGCGGCGTCCTCGATCGACTGGTCGAACAGCTTGAGCGAGTTGATGATCGAAATGATGGTAAAGGGCAGGGCGACGATCACATGGCTGACCACGAAGGCGAACAGCGTGCCGGTGTAGCCAAGCTTGAGGAACAGTGCGTACACCGCCACAGCGATGATCACCAGCGGCACGATCATCGGCATGGTGAACAGGCCATAGAGCAGTTCGCGGCCGGGAAAGCGGCCACGGACCAGGGCGAATGCGGTGGGCAGGCCCAGCAGCACGGCAGCGAGGGTGGTCAGCACCGCGACCTTGAGGCTGGCCAGGGCCGCATCCATCCACTCAGGGTTGGAGAAGAACTGGCCGTACCATTTGAAGGTCCAGCCCGGTGGCGGGAATACCAGCCACTGCGAAGACCCGAACGACAGCAGCACGATGAACACCACCGGCAGCAGCAAAAAGGCCGCGATGACCCCGGTGGTCAGGTACAAGCCCGTACGCAACGGGCGACCCATGGCATTGGGTGACAGGAGCATGGCAAATTACCTCGCGGTGCCAACCGGCGATTCCGGCTGCAGCTTCAGGTACAGGTAGAAGAGCACCAGCGTGATCACTACCAGCAGTGCGGCGGCGGCGCTGGCCAGGCCCCAGTTGAGGAACGACTGCACCTGCTGGATGATGAATTCGGGCAGCATCATGTTCTGCGCGCCACCGAGCAGCGCCGGGGTGACGTAGTAACCGAGCGACATCACGAACACCATCAGCGCACCGGAGAACAGCCCCGAGCGGCACAGCGGCAGGAACACCTTCCAGAAGTTGGTCCACGGGCTTGCCCCGCAGATCGAACCGGCCTGCAGCACCATGGGGTCAATGGCATGCATGGTCGCCTGCAAGGGCAGCACGATGAACGGGATCATGATGTAGCTCATGCCGATCACCACGCCAGTCAGGTTGTGCACCATCTCCAGCGGCGCATCGATGATGCCCAGGGCCATCAGCACCTTGTTGATCACCCCCGAGCTTTGCAGCAGCACCAGCCACGAGTAGGTGCGGGCCAGCAGGCTGGTCCACATCGACAGCAGCACGATGTTCAGCAGCCAGCGGCCCCAGCCGTTGGGCACCAGGGTTATTGCCCAGGCCAGTGGAAAACCCAGCAGGACGCTGATCAGGGTGACCACGCCAGCCACCGAAAAGGTATTGAACAGTACCCGCGCATAGGCCGAATTGGCGAACAGCTGCTCGTAGTTGCCCAAACCCGGCACCGGCTCCAGTACCCCGCGCAGCAGCAGGCCGATCAGCGGGGCGAAAAAGAACAGGCCAAGAAACAGCAGGGCCGGTAGCAGGTTGCGGCTGCCTTTCCAGCGGCGGCTCAGTGGCTCGCGGCGAGGGGCCGCGCCCGTGGGCGCACCTTGCGCGTTGTGCAGGGCGTTGATGGCGACTTTCATTTGACCAACCACTCATTCCAGCGCGCGGCGATGGTTTGGCCGTTCTTGGCCCAGTAGGCGAAGTCCAGTGTCACCTGGTCCTGGACATAGGCGGTTGGCAGGTTGGGCGCGAGATCTTTATCGAGCTTGGCGACGCTGTCGATGTTTACCGGTGCGTACGCCGTCTTGTTGGCGAACTCGGCCTGGCCTTCGGCGCTGCTGGCGTTCGCCAGGAACTTCATGGCGGCGTCCTTGTTCCTGGCGCCTTTGGGGATGACCAGGAAATCGGCCATGACCAGGTTCTGCTTCCAGCTCACGCCCACCGGCGCCCCGTCTTGCTGCAGGGCATAGACGCGGCCGTTCCAGAACTGCCCGAGCGAGGCTTCACCCGAGGCCAACAGCTGCTGTGACTGGGCGCCACCGCCCCACCAGACGATGTCTTTCTTGATCGTGTCGAGCTTTTTGAAGGCGCGATCCAGGTCCAGTGGGTAGAGCTTGTCGGCGGGCACACCGTCGGCCAGCAGGGCCAGCTCCAGCACGCCGGGGCTAGGCCATTTGTACAGGGCGCGCTTGCCTGGGAACGTCTTGGTGTCGAACAAGGCGCTCCAGTCGACTGGTTTGTTGGCGCCGAGCTTGCTCTCGTTGTAGCCGAGCACGAAAGAGAAGAAGAACGAACCCACGCCATGGTCGGAGACAAAGCGCGGGTCGATCTTGTCGCGCTCAATGGTGGTGAAGTCCAGAGGTTCGAGCAGGCCTTCGCTGGCGGCACGCAAGGCAAAGTCGGCCTCCACGTCGACCACGTCCCACTGCACGTTGCCGCTTTCGACCATGGCCTTGAGCTTGCCGTAGTCGGTGGGGCCGTCCTGGACGACCTTGATGTCGGTCGATTTGGAGAACGGTACGGCCCACGCTTCCTTCTGGGCGTCCTGGGTGGTCCCGCCCCAGCTGACGAAGTTGAGGCTCTCGGCGGCCTGGGCAGCCTGACACGCCAAGGTCAGCAGGCTGGCAGACAGCACTGCGGTTACACGTTTGCTCAACAGCATGGTTACGCCCTCGTTGCTTTTTGTTATTCGAGGCGGGGCTGATGGTGCGCCCGCCAACAGTATTCGGGGAGCAGCTAAAACAAAGTGTGAAAGGCCGTAGGTGACGGTAGGTGGCGGCCTGCAAACTCAAGGTCTACGGGATATCATATTATGGTATTCCAAGATTTTGGCAAGCGCGGAAGGCTACCGGCCATCACTCTGTGCCCCCGGGCGGTTACAATCCCAGCGCAGTAGCCATCGCCCAATCAGGTCGCCAGGGGCGGCTCGAATGCAATGCTCTGCACCACCTCCAGCGCATACCCCGCCAGCCCCGCATACTTGAGCGGCGGCCCAAGGTGGCGCAGCTTGCCGACGCCGAGGTCTTGCAGAATCTGCGCGCCGGTTCCGACTTCGGAGTACACCTTCGACTGTCCGCGCTGGTAAGGCCGCACCGGTTGGGTCAACTGCGGTACACGCTCGAGCAGCGCCTGTGAAGATTCGTGGTTTGCCAGGATCACCACCACCCCGGCGCCTTCCTCGGCCACTTTCTGCAGCGCTGCCCACAACGTCCAGTTGGCAGGGCCCGCGTACTCGGCCCCCACCAGGTCGCGCAGCGGGTCGATCACATGCACCCGCACCAACGTCGGCTGCTCGCGGCGGATATCGCCCATCACCATGGCCATGTGCACACCACCTTCGATGCGGTCCTCATAGGTGACCAGGCGGAAGGTGCCATGCACGGTCGGCAGATCGCGCTCGCCGATGCGCTTGATGGTCTGTTCAGTGCTCAGGCGGTGATGGATCAGGTCGGCGATGGTGCCGATCTTGATGCCGTGGCGGGCGGCGAACACTTCAAGGTCCGGGCGGCGGGCCATGGTGCCGTCGTCGTTGAGCACCTCGACGATCACCGAGGCAGGGCTGAAGCCTGCCAGGCGAGCCAGGTCACACCCGGCTTCGGTATGGCCGGCCCGGGTCAGCACGCCCCCTTCGCGGGCGCGCAGGGGGAAGATGTGGCCGGGCTGCACCAGGTCTTCAGGGCTGGCCTCGGCGGCCATGGCCGCAGCCACGGTGCGTGCCCGGTCGGCGGCGGAAATACCGGTGGTGACGCCGCTTGCGGCCTCGATCGACACCGTGAACGCCGTGCTGAACGCGCTACCGTTGGCCGGCACCATCTGTTCCAGGCCAAGGCGCTGGCAGTGCTCATCAGTCAGGGTCAGGCAGATCAGGCCTCGCGCTTCGCGCGCCATGAAGTTGATGGCCTGGGCGTCGCAGCGCTCGGCGGCGATCAACAGGTCGCCCTCGTTTTCCCGGTCTTCGTCGTCCACCAGCAGGACCATCTTGCCTTGCCGGTAGTCCTCGAGGAGTTCTTCGATGCGGTTGAACGCCATGTTGCACACTCGCTGTGAGAGGTTGATTATTATGGTATACCATCATACACAGTTAATGGTGCAACAGGAGCGTAGCGGATGAAAGCCTATTGGATCGCCCATGTGGACGTGATCGACCCCGAGCAATACCAGCAGTACACCCAGCGCGCCCCGGCGGCGTTCGCGGCCTTTGGCAGACGCTTTCTGGCCAGGGGCGGGCGCAGCGAGGCGATGGAAGGGCGAGCCACGCCGCAACGCAGCGTGGTGATCGAGTTCGACTCGTATGAGCAGGCGGTGGCCTGTTATCGGTCCGAGCGCTACCAGCAGGCATGCAGCCATAGGCAAGGGGTGGCGAAGGCAGAGGTGATCATTGTCGAAGGCATCGCGCCCTGAGCGGTCCGGGCCTGACCGCCAGGGCGGTACAGGCTATGCTTGCCCCATGAGTACAACGCCCCCTTTACGCCAACCTTGCCCACCTGGCGCTTGTGACTGCGGCCGCGAACACTTGGCCGAGCACCCGCCAGCCGCGCAGCGTATCCTCCTGCTCACGCGCCAGGAGGAAAAGCGCCTGCTCGAACGCCTGGAAAACCTCACAGACCTGGAAGACCTCCACCGTCTGCAGGCGCGGCTGTACGAAAACCTCGGCATCCGCGTGCACATCGCGCCAGGTTTCAACGAGGTGCGCACCATGCGTGGCTTCGTCATCGAACTGGACGCCCAGCCTGGCCTGTGCCGGAAGACCCGGCAGGCGATTCCGGCGGCCATCCGGCGTGGTCTGGAGCGTAATCCGCAGGTGGCGTTTCGTTTGCTGGATGCCCATGACTTGCTCGGCGATGCGTGAACGGTTGTCCTTCGCCAATCTTGGCTAATTTTCCTGCGCGTTTCTCCGTCTACCAGAGAGCCTCTCTGCGCCAATCGCGCATCGGCATCTATCACTCAAGGAGACAGGCAATGACTTCCGTTTTCGACCGCGACGATATCCAGTTCCAGGTAGTGGTCAACCACGAAGAGCAATATTCCATCTGGCCCGACTACAAGGCGATCCCGAACGGCTGGCGCGCCGTCGGCAAGAGTGGCCTGAAGAAGGACTGCCTGGCCTACATCGATGAAGTGTGGACTGACATGCGCCCGCTGAGCCTGCGCCAGAAAATGGCAGAAGCCGCCGCACAGTGACCACGGTCAACCTGCTGTGCCTGCCGTATTCGGGTGCCAGCGCCATGGTCTACAGCCGCTGGCGGCGCAAGCTGCCCGCGTGGCTGCAGGTGCGTCCGGTCGAGCTGCCTGGGCGCGGAGCGCGCCTGGGCGAGCCGCTGCAGACCGACATGCAGGCCCTGGCCCGGCTACTGGCGACGGAGCAGCGCGTGGCCGCCAACGCACCTTATGCCCTATTAGGCCATAGCCTTGGCGCACTGCTGGCGTTCGAACTGGCCCATGAACTGCGAGCACTGGGTTGCCCGCCGCCTTTGGCCCTGTTCGCGTGTGGTACCGCGGCACCCACGCGGCGCGAAGACTACGACGGTAATAACTGGCGGGCCCCCAAGACCGATGATGAGCTGCGCAACGAACTGCGCGAACTCAACGGCACCCCGGAGGAGGTGCTGGCCAACGCGGAGCTGATGAGCCTGACCTTGCCGGTGCTGCGAGCGGATTTCCTGTTGTGCGGTCGTTATGCGTATCGTCAGCGCGCGCCGTTGGCCTGCGCGCTGCATGTGCTTGGCGGTGAGGATGACCGGGCCAGCAAGGAGCAACTGCAGGCCTGGGCCAGGGAAACCCAGGGGCCGTTCTCGTTGCAGATGTTCCCTGGCAGCCATTTCTTCATCCATGAACAGGAGGACCAGGTACTGGCCGAGTTGGCGGCTTCCCTGGCGCCGCATCGGCTTTTCGCCTGATTGACGCCGCCGCTTGCCTGGGGGAGGCTAGGCGTTTTCCCAGGCAAGGGGCAGGCAATGCTGATCGAACCTCACAAGGCCACACTGTTGGTCGTCGACATCCAGGAAAAACTCATCGGCGCCATGAGCGACCCCGAAGGCACGCACGCCCGGGCTCGCTGGCTAGTGGCGGCCAGTGCCGAGCTGGGGTTGCCGGTAGTCATCTCCGAACAGTATCCCCAGGGCCTGGGCCATACCCTGCCTGCGCTGCTCGCTGCAGCTCCGGCCGCTGAGGTGGTTGAAAAGAAGCACTTCTCCTGCGTCGCCGCCCAGTGCCTGCCCGACAGCCTGCTGGCCCGTGAGCAGGTGATCGTCTGCGGCATGGAAACCCACGTCTGCGTGCTGCAAACCGCCCTTGGTCTGCTCAGCCTGGGCAAGCAGGTGTTCGTGGTCGAGGACGCCTGTGACAGCCGTACCCCGGCGAACAAGGCGGCAGGGTTGGCACGCATGCGCCAGGCGGGCGCCCAGGTAGTCACCCGGGAAATGGTCCTGTTCGAACTCATGGGCAGTGCCAGCCACCCGCAGTTCCGGCACATCAGCAAGACCTACATGGTCGGTGAACAGCCCTGAACGGGCGGCTGTTGACGGCTGGCCTGATGGCCCTGGCGTTGCTGCAGGGCTGCGCCGGGCGCCGTGAGGAAGAGCCCGAAGCCGACCCTGCCAAGGTACGCGCCCAGCTGTTGCGCCTGCTACCGTCCCAGGCCAAAGACCGGGAAGGGTGGGCCAAGGATATCCAGCAGGCATTCGAGGCCCAGCGCATCGCGCCGAGCAAGAGCAACCTGTGTGCCGCGCTGGCGGTGACGGAGCAGGAGTCGACCTTCAACGCCGACCCGCAGGTGCCCAACCTGGGCCGTATCGCCCGCGAAGAAATCGACCGCCGCGCCGCGCGGCTGCATGTGCCGCGCCTGCTGGTCGATGGCGCGCTGAACACCACCTCGGGCAACGGCAAGACCTACCAACAGCGCTTGCTCGCGGTGCGCAGCGAAAAAGAACTGAGCGCGCTATACGACGAATTCATCGCCCGTCTGCCGCTGGGCAAGACCTTGCTCGGCGGCCTCAACCCGGTGCACACGGGCGGGCCGATGCAAGTCAGCGTCGCCTTTGCCGAACAGCATGCCAAGGACTATCCCTACACCTACAGCGGCACGGTTCGCCAGGAAGTGTTCACGCGCCGAGGAGGCATGTACTTCGGTATTGCCCACTTGCTGGGTTACCCCGCGCACTATGAGCGCCCGCTCTATCGCTTTGCCGATTTCAATGCCGGTTGGTATGCAAGCCGCAATGCGGCGTTTCAGGCGGCGTTGAGCCAGGTGACCGGGGTGAGATTGGCGCTCGATGGCGACCTGATTGCGCCTGGGGCGATCCTGCCGGGGAGCACTGAGCAGGCGGCGCGCAAGCTCGGGGTGAAGCTGGGGTTGCGCAATACGCAAATTCGCAGCCAGCTTGAGCTGGGTGATCGCCTGGCGTTCGAGGACAGCAAGCTGTACAGCGGGGTATTCGCCCTGGCCGATGCCGCCGCGGAAAAACCGGTGCCGAGGGCGGTGTTGCCGGGAATTGAGCTGAAGAGCCCGAAGATTACCCGCAAGCTGACTACCGCATGGTTTGCCGGGCGGGTGGATGAGCGTTATCAACGCTGCATGAAGCGTTAGCGGGCTGTACTGGCCCCTTCGCGGGCTTGCCCCGCGAAAGGGCCCGTGAGGGCAGCATCAACCCTCGCTCAATGCCCCAACCACCTGATCGACGCTGGCCTTGAGCCCGGCCACCGCATCCTCCGGATCGCTCTCCACCACCAGCAGCGTCGCCCCACTGGCCTCGATCACGGCAGCGACCGCTGCCTGCGGCTGCCGATGGTCCAGCACCAGGGCCACATCCTGCGCTTTCAGGTTTTGCGCCAACGCCTTGAGCGCCGCCTCGTCCCACTTGCCATCGGTGGGCAACGCCTGCTCTACCACATCCAGATTCAAGCCGCTGGCCAGGTACCCAAGACGCTCGGACAGGCTGACCACGCTCAGGTTGTCGACCTGGGCGAGCGCTGTCTGGCTTTTGGCGGTCAATTCCAGCAGTTGCCGCTTGAGCGCCGCCAGGTTTTCCTGAATTCGCGCCTTGTCCGCAGGTGCCAGACGCTCCAGGTCGTTGGCCAGAACGTCTGCCATGCGCCCCAGGTTGGTTGGGTTCAACCAGGGGTAGGTGCTGTAAGCCTCGTCGCCATTGACCGCAATACCTGGCAGTGCGCCATCCACCGGCTGCGCGGCATCGATTTCGACAATGCGGATGTTGCTGCGCCGGGCCATTGGGTACAACGGGTCATCACGCCAGATCGAACGTACGCCGATCACCGCGTCGGCCTGCAGCGCCGCCTTTGCCAGGCTGGCCGCCCCACGGTTGCTGAAGTACGACGGTTGCCGGCTGGCTGGCAGGTTACCTGGCGCGGCACGCTTGAGTTGCACTGACGTACCCTCGAGCAGGGTGCTTGCCAGGCTGTGGGTGACGGGCAGGGTGGTCAGTACTTGCGTGGCCAGGGCCCATGAGGGCAGGGCGACCAGTGCCAGTACCACGGTCAACTGTTTCAGGTTCATGCCGGGTTTCCTTGCAGGCGTGGAACGAGGGCGCGGGCCAGGGCCGCGAGGGCGAAGCACATGCCCGCAACCAGAATGATCGCGGCGCCCGAGGGCACCGGCAGGTCGAAGACGATCGGCAGCAGAATGCCGCACAGTGTGCTCAGCGTGGCGATCAGCACCGAGATGAAGAAAAAGCCCTTGAGCGACTGGCTCACCAGCCGTGCGGCCGCAGCTGGAATCACCAGCAGCGCGCCCACCAGAATCGCCCCGATGACTTTCACCGAGGCCACGGTAACCAAGGTCACCAGCACCACGAACAGGTAGTCCAGGGTCTTCACCGCTACCCCACGCACGGCCGCCAGTTGCGGGTTGAAGCTGGCCAGCATGATGCGGTTGTACAGCGGCAGGGCTAGTGCCAACACCATCACCGCGACAATGCCGAGCACCACCAGGTCCTGGCCGCTGACTGTCAGCACTGAGCCGAACAGTACGTTTTCCAGGATGTGCACGTTGATCTTGCCCGCCAGCATCAGCAGCAGGCTCGCGCCCAGCGCCAGCGACACCGAGAGAAACACGCCGATCAGCGTGTCCGGCGAAAGCCCAGTACGGTTGCGCAGGAAGTTAAGCAGAATGCCGAACAACAGGCAGTAACCGAACAGGCTGCCATAAGGGCCGGTGTAAGGTTCGCCGAGCAGAATGCCGATGGCCACACCGGTGAGTGCGGCGTGGCCGACAGCCTCGGAGAAGAAGGCAAAGCGCTTGACCACCACGAGCGTTCCCAGGCCGCCCAGCACCGGGCCGATCATCAGGCCGGCCAGCAGCGCGTTGATGACAAAACCGTAGGCCAGCGCCTCCGGCAGGTAGCCAGCGCCGGCCCATTCCTGGACCACTTGGCGAAAGGTTTTATAGCTCATCAGGTGCGGCCCTCACTGCGCGGGTGGACGGAGAACAGGCCAAGCAGGCGCTCTGGGGTCAGGGCCTGGGCAGGCGGGGCGTCGAACAGTACCTGGCGGCTCAGGCCGGTGACCCGGTCGGCCAGGCGCAACACCGCTGCAAGGTCATGCTCGATCCACAGCACGGTCGTACCGGCCTGGCGCCAGCCCTGTAGCAGTTGCTCGAACACCTGGATGCCCGCTTCGTCGAGTGCCGACATCGGCTCGTCCAGCACCAGCAACTGCGGCTCGGGGATCAACCCCTGGGCGAGCAGCACTCGCTGACGCTCGCCCCCGGACAATGCCCCCATGCGTCGTTTGCGCTTGTCGAGCATACCCACCCGGGCCAGTGCCGCGTCGATCGCCGGCTGTACCCGGCGTGACAGGCCGAGGAACGCCGGGCGCTGTTGGCACATCGCAGCCATGAAATCATCCACGGTCATGGGCAGGCCACTGTCGAACTCCAAGGCCTGTGGCACATAGCCGATCACCTGCCGTTCACCTGGCCAGTGCAGGGTCAGTTGACCCTGGTGCGGCATCTGCCCCAGCAAGGTCTTGATCAGCGAGCTCTTGCCGCCGCCGTTGGGCCCGACGATGGCGTGTACGCTGCCGGGGCTGACATTGAAACTGACCTGCTCGAGAATGCGCGTGCGGCCCAGCGTGAGGTTTATACCGGCAAAATCGATCCGCGGCCCGTCCGCGGCCCTGATGCTGGCTGCGGCGGTCATGCGCGGTTCTCCTGGATGGCGCGTACCACGGTATCGAGGTTGCGCTTCATCTCCACTTCGTATTTCTCAGGGGTGTACTCGCCGTAGGAGATATGCGTCAGCGGGTACAGGCGCACGCCGGACTCGCGCTGGATGGTCTGGACATAGGCGGAAGGGAAGTCCATCTCCGAGAAGATCACCCTCACGTCCAGGGCCTTGAGCTGGTCGATGGTTTTCTTGAGCTGTGCCGGGCTTGGCTCGATGCCGTGGGCGGGCTCGACCACGGCGGTGACCTCCAGGCCGAAGTCGCGCACCAGGTAGTCGTAGGCGGCGTGAATGGTCGCCACGCGCAAGTCAGCACCCGGCGCTTCGGTGACCTTGGCCAGGGCTTGGGCACGCAAGGTGCGCAGCCGCTTGGCGTAGGCGCGGGCGTTCTGGGTGTAGAAGGCGGCATTGTCCGGGTCGAGCTTGCCCAGCTCGCGGGCAATGGTGTTGACCTGGGCGATGGTGGTGCTGATGGACAGGAACGTGTGCGGGTTGACCACTTTGCCGGCGCCGCGCGCGGCGATACCGGTGGCCGCCAGCAAGGGTACGTTCTGGTTGGCCTCGATGGTCTTGATCTGAGGCTTTTCGCTGGCGGCGATCATGCGGTCGGCGAAATCGTCATGGCCCACACCGTTGAGCACGACCACATCCAGGCTACCGATGCGCTTGATGTCCTCGGCCCGCGGCTCGTAGGCATGCGGGTTGAAACCCGCCGGGATCAGCGGTACCACTTCGGCCTTGTCGCCGACGATATTGCTCACATAGCTGTAGTAAGGGTGCAGCGTGATGCCGATGCGCAGGGGCCTGCCGGGGTCGGCCAGGGCAAGCAGCGGCATGGCGCAGGCAAGGATCAGGGCGAATGCGGAGCGGAACATGGGCGATTCCTTGGGTTCAGTGACGGTGTTCGCGGGTGACCCCGGCGTCGTAGTGGCTGACCACCTGCCGCCAGCCAGCGGCGATCAATGCAGCCTGGTCGAAGTCGTCCGGGGTGACGGCGGCGCTGTCGCGGCGTAGCCAGACATCGGCCTGGCCGCTGCTGTCCCCCGGCAGGATCAGCAGGAAGCTGCCGGCGAGCTGTAGATCCTGACTGCGACCCAGGTAGGCACCGGTCTGCAGCCACAGCCACTGGTGGCTGCCGCGGCTTTGGCTGCCGGCGTCCACCACGAACGGCGGCAGGCCTTCCGCTGCCAGGGCGTCCACGCCTGGCACGGCGGCAGTTTCCTCGCGCAACAGTTGGATCTCGTCGAACGCGACGCGCAGGTCGGTATAGATGCCCTGTTCAGCGGCTGTCAGGTCGCGGCGCGCATCAACCTGGTGGCTGGCGATGGTCTGCTCGTCCTCGCGCTCCCCACGCATCCACACTACGGTGGCGGCAAGGACGACGATCAGCAGGCTGATCAGCACCACGTAAAGGGTTTCATGCCCGGCCCCGGCCGGGCGTACCACCTGGGTACGGCGCATGGTCGGGTTATTCATGGTTGCGCGATGTCGGCGTAGTCGACTTCCACCACATGACCTGGGCCGGCGTCGAACAGCACATAGAATTCGCCATCCGGGCGCTTGAAGGTCAGGGTCGAATCTTCGCCAAGCTTGCCACCGACCAGTACCTGCTCGTCATAACCGATCACGTCCAGGGTCACGCCAGGGGCGCCGCTGCCATCCGAGAAGCCACCGGTGCATCTGACCTGGCCACCGTCCACTTCTTCACATTCGCACATCGGGTTGTGCGCCAGGGCCGGGCCTGCGGCCAGCACCAGCAAGGGCAGGGCGAGCCTGCGCATCAGGTGTTTCATGGTTTGCCTCCTTTTTTCTCGAGCCAGGCCACGGTGGCTGGCGACGCCTTGGCCAAGAGCACCGACGCCTGGTGCATGCTGCCGTCCCAGCCTTCGATGGTGATCCACACCTGCGCATCAGGTTGGGTGCGTGGTGGTATGGGCAGGTTCGTGCCCATGCGGTAGGGCGCGCCGAAGAAGATGGTGCCGGCGGCGCGCAGGCTGCGGGGCTTGCCAATGCGCAGGTAGACGGCCTTGACGTCGCTGATGCAGGCCTTGCACAGCGCGGCGTTGAACAGCTTGAAATGGCCCGCCGTGCCGTCGGCGCGAGGGGGTTCGCTACGCAGTTCGGCCAGGTCGAGGCTGTAAGGGCCCACCTGAATGTCGTTGATCGGGTTCACCCCCAACCCGGCATCACCGCGAAACAGCTTGGCATCGGCAAAATACTTGGGCATGAACCCCAAGGGGATGAGGATGAGCAAGATGTTCAGGTGGAAGCGCCATTTCAGCCACAGCTGTTTGAGGGGGCGGTTGGGCAGGGCCTGGGACTGGCTCATGGGCGTATCTCCACGGGGTTGTCGCTGCCTGACGTGCGGGTAGGGGGCGTGCGCTCGCTGCGTTTGAGGGCGGCTGCGGTCGCCTGGGCGGTGCGCTTGGTCCAGATCAACAGGCCACTGAATACCATCAGGGTCAGGATCAGGCCGAAGAAGAACCACACCAGTTTGATCGGCAGGCCGCCAAAGTCACCGGTGTGCAAGGGGCGCATGGATTCGGTGACGAACTCCAGGGCAGAGCGGTCCGCAAGCAGGAACTGGCTGTCTACCACGCGGGTATAGGGATTGACCTCGGCCGTCTGGTACATCAACGGGTACCAGCCGCGCCCGCCCAGGCTGATATGGCTGTAGGCGGTGGCGGGCAGGGAGATGAAGCTAATGTCCAGGCCCGGGATGGCCAGGCCGGCGATGCGCGCGGCTTCGTCCAGGTCGATGCGCGGTGCTGGGCTGCCGTCGCTGGTCAGGGGTACATCTTCGCGGGCGATCACCGGCACGATCGGTTCGCTGGATATCGTGATCTGGTTGTCGAACAGGATCGCCCGGATCAGGAACCAGACCCCGGTGATGGCAATGACGGCGATAAACCATATCGACCAGACGCCCGCCAGGCGATGCACGTCGCCCCAAAAGATCCGCGAGCCGTGGCCCGTGCGCACCGGCTTGAAAAAGCCCTTCCAGAATTTTTTGTACACCACCAGCCCGGTGACCAGCGACGCCAGCATCGGCAGGCCGAGCAGCGAGACCAGGTACCAGCCCCAGCTGAAGCCGTTGGTGAAAGGCACCAGCCACCAGCCGTGCAGGGCGCGGGTGAACGCTTCGAAATTGAAGTCCGGGCTCTTGCCCTGGATGGCCCCGGTGTACGGGTTGACGTACAGCGTCGGGCTGGTGCCGTCGGGGTAGGTCACACTGGCTGTGAGGGCGAAGTGAGAGCCGTCGGGCTGGCTCAGTGAGCGCACCATCATTTGCGGCTCGGCGTGGTTCAGCGCGCTCAGCACTTGCTGAAAGCTCAGCCGTTCGGCGCTGTCGTCGGGCTTGCTGGCACGGACATCGGGGTTGGCCAGCCAGACGATTTCCTGGCTGACCACCGCGAGCATGCCAGTAAAGCAGACAATCAGCACGAAGAACCAGATCGGCAGGGCGAGCCAGCTGTGCACGAGGAACCACAACTTGGACTTGGATTTTTTCTGAGATTTGGCCATTGGTCGTCTTCTGAAATAGGGGGCGAGCACATGCCCAGCCAAAGGGGCTGCATCTATAAGGACGAATGAGAATGGAAATCCTGCCGATTTAAGTGAAAGCAAATGTTTCAGAATGCACAAAGCCGACAGCGCGCCCTTAGGCACCCTGTCGGCGTTGTCATGGTTTGAACGCTATCAGGCGCTGGTCAGGGCGACCGCAGCTGGCGTTTTGTCGAGCTGACGCGCCAAGTCGTGGTACAGCGCCTGGCCGATTTCTGCGGCGCGGGAGGGCAGTACCGACAGCAATGTGTCGCTCAGGCCATGGCTGTTCTCGCAGAAGCCTTGCAGGTAAACCGAGGCTTGCAGGTCCGGGCTGGTCAGTACCCGATAGTTGCGGTCGACGCTGAAGTCGTCCAGGTAGCCCGCCAGCGGTGCCAGCAGGTCGCGGTGTGAACGGCGCTCGTAGCCTGTGGCGAGAATCACTGCATCGTAGCGGTGGGTCTGCTGCTGGCCGGTCGCCAGGTCACGCAGGGTCAGCTCGATGCCATCGCGGGTGGCCACCACCGCCTCGACCTGGCGACGGCATAGCACGTTGTGGCGGAACTGGTGCGATACCTTCTGACGGTAGAGGATGCCGTAGATGCGCTCGATCAGGTCCAGGTCGACTACCGAGTAGTTGGTGTTGTGGTATTCGCCCAGCAGCTTGGCCCGCTGGTCGGCCGGCTCGTTGTAGACCAGGTCGGTGTAGTCCGGCGAGAAAATTTCGTTGACGAACGGGCTGTCGTCGGCGGGTTTGAGCGCAGAGCCGCGTAGGATCATGTCGACCTTGACCGACGGGTAGCTGTCGTTGAGGTCGATGAAGGCTTCCGCGGCGCTCTGGCCAGAGCCGATCACTGCGATGCGCATAGGTTTGCCCTCGGTGCAGGGCAGTTTGTCGAGGCTGCTCAAATACTGCGAGTGGTGGAAGACGCGCGGGTCATCCTTGAACGCGCCGAATTTTTCCGGGATTTTCGGCGTGCCGCCACTGCCGACCACTACCGAGCGGGTTCGTCGGCTGTATTCACGGCCTTGGGTATCGCGGGACACCAGGCGCAGATGCTCCACACGGCCGCCTTTCACTTCCGGCTCGATACGCAGCACTTCCTCACCATACACGGCCTGTGCGGCGAAATGCTCAGCCGCCCAGCGCAGGTAATCGTTGTACTCCAGGCGGCAGGGGTAGAACGTACCGAGGTTGATGAAGTCGGCCAGACGCTGCTTCTGGTGCAGGTAGTTGACGAAACTGTAGGGGCTGGTCGGATTGCGCAGCGAAACCAGGTCCTTGAGGAAAGAAATCTGCAGTTCGCTCTGGGTGGCCAGGGTTTCTCCGTGCCAGCGGTATTCCTTCTGCTTGTCGATGAACAGGGCGTCGAGTGCGTGGCCCTGGCTCTGCGCGAGTTCTTCCAGGGCGATGGCCAAGGCCAGGTTGGAAGGGCCGAAGCCCACGCCTATCAGGTCTTTGATGGTTTCCGGGTGTGAAGACTGGCTCATGGCTGCGATTCCATAATGGTCGAATGTGGACGCCCGCCGGGGCTCCGGCTCCTGCGCAAGTACATTGGTTGGAACGAGCCACGTTGTGGGGAATTTACTGAACGGCGAGGGGGGGTGAACGGCTGACGCTAAAGATCTGCGTCAGGCCGCCGATAGGCAGGGCATCGCACGGACCCGTTCACAGCAGGGAGAACGTCATGGTAGGTATTACAGCAGTCATCAACAGCAGCCATTCGGCCCAGGTACTCAACGCCGGCCAGGCAGCCAAGGACAAGGAAACCGAGAAAACCGAGGAGGGCCGCTCTGCGACGCAGGTCGATACTTCCAAGCTGCGCAACGGCGGCCAGGCTCAAGGCGCTGAAGAAAGTAGCGCAAGTGAAGAGCCGGGATACATCAAGCAGTTGCGTGAGATGATCAAGCGCATGCAAAAGCAGCTGGCTGACGAACAGAAGCAGTTGGCCGACCTGATGGCACAGAAGGACGAGGGCACCAAGCTTGCGGCGGTAACGGCCAAACAGGCCAGCATCTCGACCCTGACCGGCGAGATCATGAAGGCTACTGCGCAGCTGCTCGAAGCCCTGGCCAAAACCGGTGGCAGCAGCGCCGGTGGCTCGGTCAACACCCAGGCCTGAGGCAGCCTTATACCCGCCCCATCATCACTGGCGTGTCGACGATGAGGCGGGGCCGTTCTAGTGCTACTCCGATGCCAATCGGCTCTTGTTCTGGCGGTCCGACTTGTACTGCATCGCCACCGCCGGTGCTGGCTTGGCCGCGCCTGTTTCCAGCCATTGACGCATGCGGCTGGCATCGGCGAAGTGGGTGTATTTGCCGAAGGCGTCGAGGATCACCATGGCCACCGGGCGGTTGTCCATGCGGGTCAACAGCACCAGGCAATGGCCTGCCTCATTGGTGAAGCCCGTCTTGGTCAGCTTGATGTCCCAGTTGCTCTTGTTCACCAGGTGGTCGGTATTGCGGAACCCCAGCGTGTAGTTGGGCTTGCGGAAAGCCACGGTCTTCTCGCGGGTGGTCGACAGCTCGCTCAGCATCGGGTATTTGCGCGAGGCCATCAGCAGCTTGGCCAGGTCGCGGGCGTTGGAAACGTTCTGCGTCGACAGGCCTGTGGGCTCAACGTAGCGGGTATGGCTCATGCCCAGGCTGCGCGCCTTGGCATTCATGGCTTTGATGAAGGCCGGGTAACCCCCCGGGTAATGGTTGGCCAGGGTCGTGGCGGCGCGGTTTTCCGACGACATCAGCGTGATCAGCAGCGTTTCGCGGCGGTTGAGCTCACTGCCCAGGCGTACCCGCGAATAGACACCTTTCATGTCCGGGTTGTTGGCGATGGTCATGGTGAGCATCTCATCCATGGGCAGCTTGGCGTCCAGCACCACCATCGCAGTCATCAGCTTGGTCACTGAGGCAATGGGGACTACGCGGTCGGCATGGCTGGAATACAATTCCTGGTTGCTGTTCAGGTCGATCAGCAGCGCACTGCCTGATGCCAGGTGCAATTTGGACGGGTCGCGTTGAACCTGGGCCGGGGGTTGTGCAGCAGCGGTCGACGGAAGGGTCGCGGTTCCTGTGAGCAACAGCAGCAGGCTGAGGATGGACAGGGATGTTTTCACGTTGAGGCTCACTAAAGGTTGGTATGTCGTTGGCTGTGCAAGGGTTTTCCCCCTAAAAACCGCTCGCATTCTGGAGTATGGCTTAATCCCTGTCGAATGCCTTATGACTAAAGGGCGCAACGTGAACGAAATTTAATCCTGCTCTCAAAATGGTATGGATGAACGCAGACGTAGAAATCGCCCGCCGATGCCGCGACCATTGATGATGTCGTCGTTCAGTGGCAACGGCTCCTGCACAGGATGCCAGGGGATGAACAAAAAAAGGCCCGCATAGGCGGGCCGGAAGAGGCGTAGGGAGCAACGCACAACAAATACTTCAAGCCAGCAGGCAAGCCTCCTGCAGCTGTTCGGCCAGCGCCTGGGCAGAGGCCCGGCTGGCCAGCGGGCCGCTTACGGCTTCACCGTTGCGCACCAAGTACCAGCATGCCAGCAGGCCTTGCTCGCGCAGGGTAGTAGGGACAGCGCTGCCGACGACGGACATGATCTGGATAGCGGCCATGGGAGACCTCCTGTGAAACATGGCCCTACCTTACGCAGCCGCCGGCGCGGTTTGAAATCAACTCGCTCAATAGTGCTCATCAGTTTTATCAACGGTTACCAGCGTGGCGGCCCGTAATACACCGGCGGCGGGCCATAGCGGTACACCGGCGGCGGTGCAGGCACGTAGTACGGTTGGTAATAGACCGGCGGTGGCGGCGCCTGTACATACACTGGCGGCGGCGAATAATAAGCAGGTTGACGTTCGACGTAGACGGTCCGGTCGTGGCCACCGGAAACTGTCGCCCCGACCACTGCCCCGACGACGGCCGCACCGAGCAGGGGGCCAGGGCCATACCAGCCACCACCGTGGGCGCAGGCCTGCCCACTGATGGCCAGGGCACCGACCAGCAGGGCGATTCCGGGGATAAGACGGTTCATGAGACTTCCTCGTAAGAAAACCCCGCGCTTGGGGCCTTACTACTATGACTCTGTGCACTGTCAGCTGAGTACACGGGAACGGTAAAGGTTGTGTAAGGGACGACAAGCGGTGGGCTCTGTTACGCTGAACAAACGTTTCAGTCATGAAGAAGGAGCAGGTTATGGCGGCAACTCCCAGCAGAGACACTGTGCTGTGCATTTCTCTTGCCGGTCGCCCCGGCCACTTTGGCGTGCGCTTTCATAACCACCTGTACCAGCAACTTGGGCTGGATTTCTATTACAAGGCGATGAGCACCGATGACCTGCCGGCTGCTGTGGCAGGTATCCGTGCGCTGGGCATACGGGGGTGCGGGGTATCGATGCCCTACAAGGAAGCGTGCATGGCCTTGGTCGATGAAATCGACCCCTCCGCCGCTGCGATCGAGTCGGTCAATACGCTGGTCAACACCGCCGGGCACCTGAAGGCGTACAACACCGACTACCTGGCGGTGCGCCAGTTGCTGGAGCAACATCAGGTAGACCCGGCCACCGCCTTCGCCCTGCGTGGCAGCGGGGGCATGGCCAAGGCGGTGGCCAGCGCCCTGCGTGATGCCGGGTTCCAGGAAGGGATCATCGTGGCGCGTAACGAGCAGGCCGGGCGGCAGCTGGCCGATCTGTGTGGCTACCGTTGGGTCGCCGACCTGGGTGATCTGTGCCCTCCCATGCTGGTGAACGTGACGCCGATCGGCATGGCGGGTGGGCCGGAGGCCGAGCAGCTTGCGTTCAGCGAGAACGCCATTGCCGCCGCCGAGCGGGTGTTCGATGTGGTGGCGCTGCCAGCACAAACACCATTGATTCGGCAGGCACAGGCGCTGGGCAAGCCGGTGATTACCGGGTTGGAGGTGATTGCATTACAGGCGCTTGAGCAGTTCGTACTGTATACCGGCGTGCGGCCGACTCAAGCGCAGATTGATGCTGCGGTGAAGTACGCACGGGATATCTAGGTTGGGTGCCGGCTCTTCACGGGTCAAGCCACCCCACTGGTTGTGCGCCCAGCGCGATGGCGTGGCCAACCGTTGGTGGTGAGCTTGGCCCGCGAAAGGGGCATTTGCCCCATTGCATCAGGAGGCACTGTGCTCCCTGTCCAGCCGCTCATCCACCAAGGCCCGGCCATGGGCCAGGGACACATGCTGAGCATGCTCAAGGTCCGAGAAGAACTTCATCGGCATCGATATTCGTTTGCTGGTATGGCCTTGCGGGTCGGTGATCAGGCAACCGGCGGCATAGGGAAGGGGAGAGTCGGGGTGAGGCATCACGCTGGCGGTGATGGTGTGGTCGCGGTATTCACAGTGAAGAGATTGCATCGTCCTTACCTCGCTGTGGCATGTGAAGCGCTTACTTTCATATACCACAGCGAGAGGCCGGGAGTTCCCGGCCCGACGAACGAAGACTGCCGTAGGGTCAGCCTTTGACTTCGGTTGGCTGGATTACTTCGACCCAGTAGCCGTCCGGGTCCTTGATGAACGCCAGGTGGTTCATGCGACCGTCAGCCAGGCGCTTCTGGAACGGTACGTTCAGCGCCTCGAAACGGGCGCAGGCAACGTGCACGTCCGGAACCGAAATGCAGATATGGCCAAAGCCACGCGGGTCGGTGTTGCCATTGTGGTAGGCGAACGCCGGGTCGCTTTCGGTGCCGTGGTTGTGGGTCAGCTCCAGCACGCCAGGGATCGACTTCATCCACTGGTGGCGCTCGTGGTCGTCGGCGGGGATTTGCGCGGGGTCGACCAGGGCCAGGAAGTACAGGCTGAAGGCCGCTTCCGGAAAGTCACGCTTGTCGACCAGGCGGAAGCCCAGCACGCGCGTGTAGAAGTCCAGAGACTTCTCGATGTCCTTTACCCGCAGCATGGTGTGGTTGAAGACGAACTTGGCGGTGGCGGCGTCAGGTTGTGCGGTGACACCAGGCAGGGTTTGCAGATTTTGCAGGCTCATGGGAACTCCAGAGACGGGGCTGGCATCGATGCCAGCGCAACAGACAGGAGGGCCATGATACGGCAGTGAACCGATTGCGCAAATGAAAGCGCCCTGCAAGGGGCAGGGCGCTGGAAGAGAGGCCCGCATGTGCGGGCGCGTGATGGGGTCGCTAGTCCTTTAGCTGTTTCGATACTGAGCCAGTCCTTGTGAAAAAAGTGTGAAGCAGGCGTTGACGTTTCATCAGCGCAGCCAACTTTCCACGGTGGCAGCCCCGTATTCTTCTTTCCAGGCCTTGAGGCCGCGGTGGTTGCCACCTTTTGTTTCGATCTGCTCGCCGGTGTGAGGGTTTTCGTACACTTTCACCACGCGCGGTCGGCGTTGCTGTTTGGGCGCGCTGACCGCGCCGCGTGTAACGGCCTTCGGATCAAGAATAGCGATGATATCGCGCAGACTTTTGTCATAGCTTTTCATCAGGCCGACTAGTTTCTGCTCGAATTCGATTTCGCGTTTTAGGCCGGCATCCTTTTTCAGCGCTTCCAGTTGAGCCATTTGCTCCTGGAGCGCTTTTTCGGCAGCACGAAACTCTGCAAGTCTGGACACTGTAATCACTCCTGTACGTCTTTCGTGGCATGGCGTGACGAACATTGAACAGAAATAAACGCCGGCCACACGGGTGGGTGAAACTGTTCGCTGATATCGAGTGTAGACACTCGTGGCAATTGGGTAAACCGCAAACTTTTTCAAGTAAGACGGGAACTTTGCTAGTTTTCCGTACGGGCAGCCCGCGCATTTTTTGCAGTGCCGCTCCTGGCCTATAGACCATGGTCCAATGGCCCATGGTAGAGCCTTCGCGCGATCATTTCAGATGATGGTCGAGCCGTGTTCGGCCGTCTTGCCTCAGCGTGGCGCATGTCCGCCACGGTTTGTTTTTTGCCTTTCTTCTGGATGTTCCCTCGCATGTTTGCCCCTTTTCCTCTCGCCCCTGGGCGTCGTGTTGCCGGCCTGTTCCTTTTGTGTGCCGGTGCGCACGCCCAGGCTGCCGGTTTTCTTGAAGACAGCAGTGCCAAGGTCGAAGCACGCAATGTCTATTTCAACCGGGATTTCCGTGACGGCCACAGCAGTTCCAGCCAGGGAGCGTCAAAGCGCGAAGAGTGGGCGCAAGGCTTCATTCTCAATGTGCAGTCGGGTTATACCCAGGGCCCGGTAGGCTTTGGTGTGGACGCGTTGGGCATGTTTGGTATCAAGCTCGATTCCAGCCCTGCGGACAGTAACAGTGGCTTGTTGCCTTCTTCCGGTCATGATCCACGGCACTCCGCCGACCAGTACGCGAAGATGGGCCTGGCGGCCAAGGTCAAGGTCTCCAACACCGTGCTCAAGTACGGCTCGATGATGCCGGATGTGCCACTGTTGAAATACAACGATGGTCGCCTGTTGCCGACCATGTTCCATGGCGCCATGCTCACGTCCGAAGAAGTACACGACCTGAAGTTCACCCTGGCGCGCTTGAACCAGTACACCGCACGTGACTCTACCGACCGCCAGGACATTCGCGTGCATTGCAAGAACAAGCGCTACGCCTGCGATACCGAAGCCGACCACTTCGACCTGGCGGGGCTGGATTACCGTTTCAACGACCGGCTCAGCGCCCAGTACCAGGTGGCCAAGCTGGAAAACATCTACCGTCAGCACTTCCTGGGTCTGGTGGCCAGCCAGCCGCTGGCGGTCGGCAGCCTGTCGGCGGACCTGCGTCTGATCAAAAGCGATGACATCGGTAACGCCCGCGCGGGTGAAATCGACCACCGCGCGTTCAGCGGCATGCTCGGCTACAGCCTGGGTGGCCACAAGATCAGTGCGGGCTGGCAGCGCATGTATGGCGAAAGCGCCATGCCCTACCTCGATGGCACTAACCCTTACCTGGTCAACTACGCGCAGGTCAACGACTTTGCCGCTGCCCAGGAGCGCTCCTGGCAACTGCGCTACGACTATGACTTCAAGGCCCTGGGCGTGCCTGGCCTGACCTTCTTCACCCGTTACATCAATGGCGACCACATCAAGGTCCCCGGCAGTAACGCCGAAGGCAAGGAATGGGAACGCGACACCGAGTTTAAGTATCAGGTCCAGACCGGCACGTTCAAGGATGTCAGTGTGCGCCTGCGCAACTCCACCTACCGCAGCAACTACGAGAAATGGGCGCGTGACATGGACGAGACCCGTGTCATCGTCAGTTACAACTTCTCGATCTTCTGACGTCGCTTTGCCAAAACACCAGCAGCCGGCCGACAATGGTTGCTGGTTCCCGTCAGGGCTTGGGTAATGAAAGACGTGCTGCTTATTGGCATCGGGCCAGGTGATCCACGCCAGGTCACCTATGAGGCGGTCGATGCGCTGCGCCGCGCTACGGTATTCTTTGTCCTCGACAAGGGCTCGGGCAAGGATGAGCTGGTGCACCTGCGCAAGGCCATTCTCGAACGCTACCGCCCTGCGGGCGACTACCGCCTGGTGCAGGTGGCGGACCCGCAACGTGACGCGGAGGCCGCCGACTATGTGGCCGCGGTCCAGGGCTGGCACCGCCAGCGCGCCACGCTGTATGCCCGCCTCCTCACCGATGAGATGGGCGCCGGCGATATCGGCGGCTTTCTGTTATGGGGCGAGCCTGCCCTTTATGACAGCACCTTGCGCATTCTCCAGCTGGTTCGCGAGGGTGGCGTATCGCTGCGCCTGGAGGTCATCCCCGGTATCAGCAGCGTGCAGGCTCTGGCGGCGCGGCACCAGGTGCCGCTCAACCGTATTGGCGAGCCGTTGGTCGTGCTGCCGGGCCGCCGCCTGGCGGATCAGGGGCGAGTGAACAACGTGGTGGTGATGCTTGATGGGCAGTGCGCGTTTGCCGCGCTCGATGACCCTGAGCTGCTGATCTACTGGGGTGCGTACCTGGGCACCGAGGACGAGGTGTTGATTGCCGGGCCGTTGCCGTTAGTCAAAGCGCGGATATTACAGGTACGGGAGCAAGCGAGGGCGCGCAAAGGGTGGATCATGGATACCTACCTGTTGCGCAGGGAGCTGTAACCAGAGGTTGCCTGAACCGGCCCGATCACCGGCAGGCCGGCGCTCGGGCCAACACAGCGTTCACGCCTTACCGAGAATGGCGACCACCTTGTCACGCAACTGATCGATGCTGAATGGCTTGCCAATCATGTGCATACCCTCTGGCACGTCGAGGCTTTCGGAATAGCCACTGGCAAACAGCACCGGCAACGAGGGCCGCAGGGCACGCGCCTTGGCCGCCAGCACCTCGCCACGCATGTCCGGCAGGCCCACATCGGTCATCAGCAACGCCAGGGGCTGGCTTGGGTCTTCGAGGATCGCCAGTGCTGCCGTGGCGCAGTCTGCCTCCAAGGCCGCATAGCCCAGTTCGTCGAGCACTTCGATCATCAGCATGCGGACGATGTCGTCATCTTCGACTACCAAGAGGTGCATTGTTTGATCCTGTACCAGAAGAATGTCTTTATTCTGTGCGCCAGGCAGCGCCAGAAGTTCCCTGAGGATACCGTTGGTTGCAATTGGATGGAACGATTGAGGAACGCTGCCTTCAAATAGCGGCTAAATGCCTGCCGAAGCCCGCAAAGGTGGTTAGACTCGCTGCTAACCGGTAAGTGGGTGGCAGGCAGGAACAGGCTTCATTCGCCACACCGTTCAATGGACTTTTCGCTCAGGCGTTTTCAGATGATTCAAGCAGCCTCGATGGACCAACAAAGCTTCCGCAAGCTGTTGAGCCGCAACATCGGCTTGCCCTTGGGGGTGGGTCTGCTCGGTGCCGTGGCCTTTGTCGCGGTGATCAATTACCTGCTGTCGGCTATGCAATGGGTCGAGCATACCGACCGGGTCATCGGCAATGCCAACGAAACGGTCAAGCTGTCGATCGACATGGAAACCGGTATGCGCGGCTTCCTGATTACCGGGGACGAAAGCTTTCTTGACCCTTACGAGGTGGCTAAACCGAAGATTCTCGGCAGCCTGCGCAGCTTGCGCGGCCTGGTCGAAGACAACCCGCAGCAGGTTGACCGTATCGACCGTCTGATAGCCCTGCAGCAGGCCTGGAACGACTTCGGTGGTGAGATGATCGCCCAGCGTCGTAATGGCGGCGACTACCGTCAATCGATCGGCAATGGCCGGGGCAAACGCATCACCGACGAAATCCGCAAGGAGTTCGACGGCCTGGTGAGTACCGAGCAGCAACTGCGCATGGCCCGTAACGAGAAGGTCAGCAGTGTCACGGTCACCGCCATTTCGGTCTTCGTGTTGTTCATCGTCGGCCTGAGCGGGCTGCTGGCCTACCTGGGGCGGCGCGACCTGATGGCCTTGTCTAGCAGCTACGACGACAACCTCAAGGCCCAGCAGCGCTCGGCCGAGCGCCTGGAGCACCAGGCTTGGCTGCGCAACGGCCAGACACAACTGGCCGAACAGGTGCTGGGGCAACTGACCTTGCCAATGCTGGGCGACAACATTCTGCGTTTCTTTGCCAGCTACCTGGGCAGCGTGGTCGGCGCCCTGTACGTGCGCGACGGGCATGGGCGCCTGGTGCGGGTGGCCACCTATGGCCTGGACGCCCAGGAGCAGGCCCGCGAACAGGTGGTGGCTGCCCATGACGGCCTGCTGGCCCAGGCGGTACGTGAAGGCCGGCTGCTGCGCCTGGACGACTTGCCTGAAGACTACTACCACCTGAGTTCCGGTTTGGGCAGCGGTCTGCCGCGCAGCGCCTTGCTGATGCCGGCCAGCGACGACGGCCAAGTCAACGGCGTGATCGAACTGGGCTTCCTGCGCCCGTTGCAGGAGCGTGACGATGAGTTGCTCGAGCGTGTCGGCGGCAACCTGGGCATGTCTATCGAAAGTGCCCGTTATCGCCAACGCCTGCAGGAGGTGCTGGCAGAGACCCAGCAGCTCAACGAAGAGTTGCAGGTGCAGCAGGAAGAACTGAAGACCGCCAACGAAGAGCTCGAAGAGCAGTCGCGCGTGCTCAAGGAGTCGCAGGCCCATCTGGAAACCCAGCAAGCCGAACTCGAGCAGACCAACGAGCAACTGTCCGAACGCACCGAAGCCTTGGACCGCAAGAACGACGAATTGAGCCAGGCCCAGCGCGAGCTGCAGGCCCGCGCCGACGACCTGCAGCGTTCGAGCAAATACAAGTCCGAGTTCCTTGCCAACATGTCCCATGAGCTGCGCACGCCGCTCAACAGCTCGCTGATCCTGGCCAAGCTGCTGGCCGAGAACGGCGAGGGTAACCTCAGCGCCGAGCAGATCAAGTTCGCTGAGTCGATCTATTCGGCCGGCAACGACTTGCTGAACCTGATCAACGATATCCTCGACATCGCCAAGGTCGAGGCCGGCAAGCTCGACGTGCGCCCCGAGACCACCCAGCTGGCTCGCCTGGTCGAAGGCTTGCGGGGCATGTTCCTGCCGTTGGCCGAACAGAAGGGGCTGTCCTTCGAGGTCAAGCTCGACGGGCATGTGCCGGCCACCCTGTTCACCGACCGCCAGCGCCTGGAGCAGATCCTCAAGAACCTGCTGTCCAACGCCATTAAGTTTACTGACCATGGCCAGGTCAGCCTGACCATCAGCCACCAGGCCGGCACCGGCATCGTGTTCGCCGTGCGCGATTCTGGCATCGGCATCGCTACCGAGCAGCAGCAGGCGATTTTCGGCGCCTTCCATCAGGTCGACGGCAGCAGCAACCGCCGCTACGGCGGCACCGGCCTGGGCTTGTCGATTTCCCGCGACCTGGCCCATCTGCTGGGCGGGCAGATCAGCGTCGACAGCAGCCCCGGCCAGGGCAGCGTGTTCAGCCTGATCATGCCGGAACGTTACGAGGCCGAGGCCGACGAAGTGGAGGCGCTGAGCCTGCGCCCGGCGGTCGACACCTTACCGCCAGTACCTGAGGCAGCGGCACCGGCAGCGCCCAAACTGCCGGCAGCGGCATTTGCCGATGACCGTGAGCGTGCACCGTTCGGCAACCGCTGCATCCTGGTGATCGAGGACGAGCCGAACTTCGCCCGTATCCTCTTCGACCTGGCCCACGAACTGGGCTACAGCTGCCTGGTGGCCCACGGTGCCGACGAGGGCTTCGAGCTGGCGGCGCGGTACATTCCCGATGCCATCCTGCTGGACATGCGCCTGCCCGACCATTCAGGGCTTACCGTGCTGCAACGCCTCAAGGAACAGGCCGGCACCCGGCACATTCCGGTGCATATCATTTCGGTGGAGGACCGCGTCGAGGCGGCCATGCACATGGGCGCAGTGGGCTATGCCGTCAAGCCCACCAGCCGCGAAGAACTCAAGGAAGTGTTCGCTCGCCTTGAGGCCAAGCTGACGCAGAAGCTCAAGCACATCCTGCTGGTGGAAGACGACGACCTGCAGCGTGAGAGCATCGCCCGTCTGATCGGCGATGACGATGTCGAGATCACTGCCGTGGCCATGGCCCAGGATGCCCTGGCGCTGTTACGCGAGAACATCTACGACTGCATGATCATCGACCTCAAGCTGCCGGACATGCTGGGCAACGAGCTGCTCAAGCGCATGACCGCTGAAGACATCCGCTCGTTCCCGCCGGTGATTGTGTACACCGGTCGCAACCTGACCCGTGAAGAAGAAGCCGACCTGCTCAAGTATTCGCGCTCGATCATCATCAAGGGCGCCCGCTCGCCAGAGCGTCTGCTCGACGAAGTGACGCTGTTCCTGCATAAAGTCGAGTCTCAGTTGTCCCATGAACGCCAGCGCATGCTCAAGACCGCGCGCAGCCGCGACAAGGTATTCGAGGGCCGCAAGGTGCTGCTGGTGGATGACGATGTGCGTAACATCTTTGCCCTGACCAGCGCCCTGGAACACAAGGGCGCCATTGTCGAGATCGGCCGCAACGGGCGCGAAGCCATCGAGCGCCTCGAGCAGCACGACGACATCGACCTGGTCCTGATGGACGTGATGATGCCGGAAATGGACGGCTTCGAGGCCACCCGCCTGATCCGTCTGCAACCACGCTGGCGCAAGCTGCCGATCATTGCCGTGACGGCCAAGGCGATGAAGGATGACCAGCAGCGTTGCCTGCAGGCCGGTGCCAATGATTACTTGGCCAAACCGATCGATCTGGACCGCCTGTTCTCGTTGATCCGCGTATGGCTGCCGCAACTGGAGCGAATTTGACTAGCGAGCGCAACACCGACATTGAAATCCGGCTGCTGATCGAGGCGATCTACCTCAAGTACAGCTACGATTTCCGCAACTATTCTGGCGCTTCGATCAAGCGTCGGATCCTCCATGCCCTGCGCCAGTTCGACTGCCTGACGGTGTCGGCATTGCAGGAGCGGGTGCTGCACGACCCCGGCATGTTCATGCAGTTGCTGCAGTTCCTGACGATCCCGGTCAGCGAGATGTTCCGCGATCCAAGCCACTTCCTCGCGTTGCGCAACGAAGTGGTGCCGCTGTTGCGCACCTGGCCTTCGATCAAGGTGTGGATCGCGGGCTGCAGCACCGGCGAGGAGGTGTACTCGATGGCCATTCTCCTGCGTGAGGAAGGCCTGCTCGAGCGCACCATCATCTACGCCACCGACATAAACCCGCATTCGCTGGAGAAGGCCAAGCAAGGCATCTACTCAATGCAGAGCATGCGCGAATACGAGCAGAGCTACCGCCTCGCCGGCGGGCGTCGTGATTTCGCCGAGTACTACACCGCCGCCTATGGCAACGCCATCATGGACAGCACCCTGCGCGAAAACGTGACCTTCGCCGATCATAGCCTGGCGACCGACAGCGTGTTTTCCGAAACCCAGCTGGTGTCTTGCCGCAACGTGCTGATCTATTTCAACAAAGAACTGCAGGACCGCGCTTTGGGCCTGTTCCATGAGTCGTTGTGCCACCGCGGCTTTCTGGTGCTGGGTAGCAAGGAGTCAGTGGATTTCTCGGCTTACAGCGAGCGCTTCGAGCCGCTGGTCAAGCCCGAACGGATCTACCGCAAATCATGAAGGGCGTGCGTGCGGTAGTGATAGGGGCCTCTGCCGGCGGCGTGGCGGCATTGTTCACGGTGCTCGGCAGCCTGCCGGCGGGCTTCGATTTCCCGGTCATGTGCGTGCTGCATTTGCCCGACGATCGCCACAGCCGCCTGGCCGAGGTGCTGCAGCGCCGGCTGCACCGTCCGGTGCAGGAAGCCTGCGACAAGCAGGCCATCGCCCCAGGGCAGATCTATGTGGCGGGGCCGGCTTACCACCTCTCCGTAGAACGCGACTTCAGCTTGTCGCTGAGCCAGGAAGAGCCGGTGCATTTCTCGCGCCCGGCCATCGATTTTCTGTTTACCTCGGCGGCCGATGCCTATGGCCCCGAGCTGCTTGGCGTGCTGCTCACCGGTGCCAACGAAGACGGCGCCAAGGGCCTTGCCTATATCAAGAACAGCGGCGGCCGGACCGTGGTCCAGGACCCCCGCGACGCACAGGTGGCGCTGATGCCGGAGGCCGCCCTGGCCCTTCACCAGCCTGACCATATACTTTCTCTGAGCGGAATCGAGCAGTTGCTCGCGACCCTGGAACCCTGCGCATGCTAAGCCACACCACCGCCAAACTGCTGATCGTCGACGACCTGCCGGAAAACCTGCTGGCCCTCGACGCCCTGATTCAGGGCGTAGACCGCGAGGTGCACCAGGCCCAGTCTGCAGAAGCGGCATTGTCGCTGTTGCTCGAACACGAATTCGCCCTGGCCATCCTCGATGTGCAGATGCCGGGGATGAATGGCTTCGAGCTTGCCGAGCTGATGCGTGGCACGGAAAAGACCCGCAATATACCGATCGTCTTCGTCACGGCCGCCGGACGAGAGATGAACTACGCCTTCAAGGGCTACGAAAGTGGTGCGGTGGATTTTCTGCACAAGCCGCTGGACACCTTTGCGGTAAAGAGCAAGGTCACGGTATTCGTCGACTTGTACCGGCAGCGCAAGGTGCTTGACCGCCAGCTCCAGGCCCTGGAGCGAAGCCGCCAGGAGCAAGAGTTGCTGCTGGGGCAATTGCAGGTTGCCCGTGGCGAGCTGGAGCATGCGGTGCGCATGCGTGACGATTTCATGTCGATCGTCTCCCACGAAGTGCGCACGCCGCTCAATGGTCTGATCCTCGAAACGCAACTGCGCAAGATGCACCTGGCGCGTGGCAACCTCGATGCCTTTAGCGCCGACAAGCTGCAGGCGATGGTCGAGCGTGACGAGCGGCAGATCAACAGCCTGATCCGGTTGATCGAAGATATGCTGGATGTCTCGCGTATCCGCACTGGCAAGCTGTCGCTGCGACCCAAGCTGTTCGACCTTAGCCAACTGGTGCGCGGTCTGGTGGAAAATTTCGCCGCCCAGGCCTTGGCACTGGAGACGCACATCGACCTGCAGCGTTGCGAGCCGCTGCAGGGCGAGTGGGATGAATTTCGGATTGAACAAGTACTGGCCAACCTGTTGTCCAATGCATTGCGCTATGGCGAACGCCGGCCCGTACAGGTACGGGTGTTCGCGCAGAACGGCATGGCCTGCGTACAAGTGCAGGACAATGGCATCGGCATCAGCGGTGTCAATCAGCAGCGGATCTTCCAGCAGTTCGAGCGTGTGGCCACGCAACAGGCCAGCGGCGGGCTCGGGTTGGGGTTGTACATTTCGGAGCAGATCGTGCAGGCCCATGGCGGGCAGATCCAGGTCGAAAGCGAGGAAGGCAAGGGTGCCACGTTCACCCTTCGGTTACCGTTGACGAAGCGGGCAGAACAAAACGATCAGGTGCGGGCAACCTCTGCCTAAGCCTGGGGTCAGATGGCCAACTGTATGAATTTCAAGGCGTTGTCATGAGTGAAGATGCACAAGATGTGGTACTGGTAGTCGAGGATGAGCCGGCGATCCGCATGATCCTGCGCGACTACCTGTCGGGGGAGGGTTACCACGTACTGGTCGCCGAAGACGGTGAGCAGGCGTTCGCAATCCTGGCGAGCAAGCCGCACCTGGACCTGATGGTGACAGACTTCCGCTTGCCTGGGGGGATCTCCGGGGTGGAGATTGCCGAGCCCGCGGTGAAATTGCGGCCAGACCTGAAGGTCATTTTCATCAGTGGCTACCCGGCGGAAATTCTCGAGTCAGGCAGCCCGATCACCCGCAAGGCACCGATCCTGGCAAAGCCGTTTGACCTGGATACCTTGCACGAGCAGATCCAGTCGCTGTTGCGCTGAGGCGGCGGGCCCTTCGCGGGGCAAGCCCGCCTCCAGAGGTTTCGCCGCATCCCTTGGCATGGGGGAACTGGGCGCGGGCTTGCCCTGCGAAGCGGCCCTGGCAGGCTATCGCAGCGTCCGCTCGATCCCACCGACCAGCAAATTTTCCATCAGCTCCAACCCTTGTGCTTGAGGCAATGCTTTGAGCAACCCCGGCAGTTGGTTGAGCAACGTCGCCAGTACATGTGCTGTAGCGTCCAACGCACGCCCCGGCAGTTTCGCTTGCGGTGCAATCAAGCGCAGCAACCCTGCCTCATACCGCTTGCGCAACGATGCCAGGTGCGCCTGTTGCGCCTCACTCAAACAGCATAAATCGCGCTCGGCCAGGCGAAACTGCAAGGGGCGCTCGGCATGCAACTGCCAATGCGCCGCGATCAGGCACGACAACGCCGATGCCCCCCGGGCCATGGCGCGGCGGCCTTGGTCCAGGGTGGCCTGCAGCTCCTCGTACACCTCTTCGATCAAGTCGTACAGCAGGTCCTGCTTGCTCGGGAAATGGTGATACAACGAACCTGCGGTCAGCCCCACATGGGCCGCCAGCTCGCGCATGCTCACCTGGCCGAAGCCTTTCTCGGCAAACAGCGCCATGGCCCGGTCACGTCGCTCTTCAAAGTTGGCACAGCGCATTGCGGCATTGACCGGGGGCATGCTGCTTCGTCCTCAGTAGGTAAAGAAACCGCGGCCACTCTTGCGCCCCAGCCAGCCGGCCGCGACCATTTCCTTGAGCAGCGGCGCAGGGCGGTACTTGCTGTCGTTGAAGCCCTCATGGAAGGCCTCCATGATCGCCAGCAATGTATCCAGGCCAATCAGGTCCGCCAGGGCCAGCGGACCGATCGGTTGGTTGCAGCCCAGGCGCATGCCGGTGTCGATATCCTCGGCACTGGCCAGGCCCTCCTGACGCACGAAGATCGCTTCGTTGATCATCGGCACCAGGATGCGGTTGACCACGAACCCCGGGCGGTTACCGGCGGTGATCGGTGTCTTGCCCAACTTTTCGGTCACCAGCAGCGCCTGGGCATAGGTCCCGTCGCTGGTCTGCAGGCCACGGATGATCTCGACCAGGGCCATCATCGGCACCGGGTTGAAAAAGTGCACGCCGATGAAGCGTTCAGGGTGCTCGATACTGGCGGCCAACTGGGTGACCGACAGCGACGAGGTATTGGTGGCGATCAGGCAATCGGCCGTTACGTTAGCGGCGACCTGCTGGAGGATGCGCTGCTTGAGCTGGAGGTTCTCGGTGGCGGCCTCGATCACCAGATGGGCGGCGCTGAGCTGTGCGTAATCGGTGCTGGTGCGGATGCGCGTTCTGGCCGCTGCAGCGCGTTCGGCGTCGAGGGTGCCCTTGCTGACCTGGCGCTCCAGGTTCTTGCCCAAGGTGGCCACGCCACGCTCCAGCGCGGCGTCGGAAACATCCACCAACAGCACCTGGTAACCGGCCACTGCACACACCTGCGCGATGCCGTTGCCCATGGTGCCGGCGCCGATAACGGCGATCTGTTCAATGCTCATGGTTCTGTTCCCTCAGACGCGCTCAAAGACAACGGCGATGCCTTGGCCGCCGCCGATGCACATGGTGGCCAGCGCGTAGCGGCCCTGGATGCGCTGCAGTTCATGGATGGCCTTGGTGGCAATGATCGCCCCCGTGGCGCCCACCGGATGGCCGAGGGAAATGCCCGAGCCGTTCGGGTTGACCTTTTCGGGGTCCAAGCCCAGGGCGTTGGCCACGGCGCAGGCCTGGGCAGCAAAGGCCTCATTGGACTCGATCACGTCCAGGTCGGCGATGTTCAGGCCGGCCTTTTCCAGTACCTTGCGCGTGGCCGGAATCGGTCCCAGGCCCATCAGTTCCGGCTCGACGCCCGCGTGGGCGTAGGCCACCAGGCGCGCCAGCGGCTTGAGGCCCAGGCGACGCACGGCGTCACCGGTGGCCAGCACCAGGCCCGCAGCGCCGTCGTTGATGCCACTGGCGTTGCCTGCGGTGACGGTGCCGTCCTTCTTGAAGACGGTTTTCATGCCCGCCAGTTGCTCGGCGGTGACATCCCCGCGTACGTGTTCGTCTACTGCGAACTGGACGCTGCCTTTGCGGGTCTTCAGCTCCAACGGCACGATCTGGCTGGCGAAGCGGCCCTCGGCAATGGCGCGGGCGGCGCGGCGCTGGCTGGTCAGGGCCAGCTCATCCTGCATTTCCCGGGTGACGCCATGTTTGGCAGCGACATTTTCCGCGGTAATGCCCATGTGGAAGTGTTCGAACGGGTCCTGCAACACGCCCACGGTGTAGTCGATCCCCTGCAGGTCGCCCATGCGCGCTCCCCAGCGGGCCTGTGGCAGCAGGTAAGGGCCGCGGCTCATCGACTCGGCACCGGCTGCCAGGGCCACGTCGGCGTCGCCGAGCAGCAGGCATTGGCTGGCCGAAACAATGGCCTGCAGGCCCGAGCCGCACAGGCGGTTGACGTTGAATGCCGGGGTTTCCTTGGGGATGCCAGCGTTCATCGCCGCCACCCGTGCCAGGTAGGCGTCACGTGGCTCAGTGGGAATGACGGTGCCCATGACCACGTGGCCGATCTGATCGGCGGCCACGCCCGAGCGCTCGATGGCGGCGTGGCTGACGGCGGTGGCCAGGTCGGCCAGCGGCAAGTCCTTGAGGGAACCACCAAAACCGCCGATGGCGGTACGGACGGCACTGACGACGTAGATTTCTGCGCTGCTCATAGAGGCTCCGATTGCGAAGGCATGGCGGGAGCGGGCCAGGCTCTGCGAGAATGGCCGGCGACCCCGTCGTTGGGTCCGAGTCTAGGCAAAGGCCCTGTTCGAGCCTATGCCGGATCTGTTCAGTCAACCTGGCACTTTTTGCCACTCAGCATAGACAGCGAATTCCGCCATGCGCGATAGCGATTCGGTCGCCGTGTACTTTCTCAATGCCATGCTCCATGCCCTGCGCGACAAGCCTGAGCTGCGCGATGCCCACCTGCGCGCGGTGGGCATCGACCCCGGTGTGCTTGGACAAGCACAAGCCCGCGTGCCCGCCAAGGCGTTCGCCCAGCTGTGGCTGGCGCTGATTCAGCGGCTGGATGACGAGTTTTTCCGCCTGGACAGCCATGGCATGCCGCTGGGCAGCTTCGCCTTGATCTGCCGAGGGCTGATCCAGGAGCCGAACCTGGAAAAAGCCCTGCGCCAGTGCATGGGCAATTTTGGCCTGTTCCTGCGCGACCTGCGGGGCAGCCTGACGGTGCGGGCCGGGCGGGCGACGATCAGCGTGCACTCGGGCATCGCCGACCCGTTGACCCGGGTGTACGCCGAGGAAACCTACCTGGTGCTGGTGGTGGGCCTGCTGTGCTGGCTGGCTGGGCGCCGCCTGGCCATCGACCGCACCGAACTGGCGGTGGCGCGCCCAGCGCAGGAGGACGACCTGCTCTTATGGGGACCGGACCTGCGCCTTGGCAGTGGGCGTACCGAAGTCGAATTCGACAGCGCCTACCTGCGTTTGCCCGTGGTGCAGGACCTCGGCAGCCTGAAGACCTTCCTGCGCAGCGCGCCGCAAGGGTTGGTCATCCGTTTTCGCAACCAGAATGGCCTGGTTGCACAGGTGTATCGCCATCTGCGCGCGCGGCGCTACGGCCAATGGCCAACCTTGGCGGCATTGGCCGTGCAACAGGGCGTCAGCGCCAGTACCTTTCGCCGCCAACTGGAGCGGGAAGGGCGGTCGTATCAGCAGATCAAGGACGAGGTGCGCCGGGCGATGGCATTCGAGCGCTTGCGCGAGGGCGCGTTGAGCATTGCCGAAATCGCCGAACAGGCAGGCTTTCAGGAGCCCAGTGCGTTTCACCGGGCTTTCAAGAAATGGACCGGGCAAAGCCCCGGAAGCTATCGGGCCTTGTTGGCCAGGCGCTGACGGGGCTGCTGCCGGTCGTCGGCAATCGATCAGGCCGGCACCATGGCAAATCCCACCCCGAACCGGTTCCAGGCATTGATGGTGGCGATGGCGAGTGTCAGGTTGACCACCTCGGTGGGTTCGAAGTGCGCTTGCAGCGCTTCATACTCCGGCTGTGGCGCGCCTTGCTCCGGCAAGCGTGTGAGGCACTCGACCCAGGCCAGTGCCGCACGCTCGCGCGGGGTGAAGTAAGCGGTGTCACGCCAGACGCTCAAGGTCTGCAGGCGGGCTTCGGTCTCGCCGGCCTTGCGTGCGTCATTGGCATGCATGTTGACGCAGTAGGCGCAGCCGTTGATCTGCGAAGCGCGCAGGCGCACCAGTTCCAGCAGCGCGTTTTCCAGGCCGCTCCTGGCCAGCGCCTGCTCCAGGCCGACCATGGCTTTGTAGGCGTCAGGTGCGTGCTTGGCCCATTCGATACGATTGTGCATGGTGATCTCCAGATCAAGGTGGGTGGACATGGCGCTACCTTAGCGCCGCCCGCCCGATGCCCCGATAGCCAATCGCACGCTTTGCCAGGAGGCCAATCGCGCCATTCAGGTGGCCACTGGCATGCATCCAATCTCTTCATTTCAGACTGGGTCGAGGAGACGGGATAATGGCCCGGTCTAGCTCCAGGAGAACCGATTCATGTCCGAAGAACGCTACATGCGCGAAGCCCTTGACCTGGCCCGTGCCAATATCCAGGCCGGTGGCCGGCCCTTCGGCGCCGTGCTGGTGTACCAAGGGCGGGTGATCGCCCGCGCCGTCAACGAGATCCACAGCACTCAGGACCCGACCAGCCACGCTGAGATGCAGGCCATTCGCAAGGCGTCCCACGCCTTGGGCCGGGCACGCCTGGACGGTGCTGAAATCTATGCCACGGGGCACCCGTGCCCGATGTGCCTGGCGGCCATGCACTTGTGTGGCATCGAACGCGCCTGGTTTGCCTATGACAATGAGGAAGGCGAGCCCTATGGCCTTTCCACCGCGGCGGTCTATGCGCAGATGGCTCGCCCGCCACAACAGCAGAGCTTGCCGTTACGCCCGCTCAAGCCAGCAGGCGAAGCAGGGTTGTATCAGCAATGGAAGCAGGCGAGCCAGCCATGAGGGGCGCGTTGAACCTGTTGTTGGTGATATTGCTGGCCTTGAACCTGCGCCCGATCCTGACCAGCATCGGGCCGCTGCTTGAGCCCATTCGCGCCGGCACCGGGTTGGGCTACCAGCAGGCGGCGCTGCTGACAGCATTACCGGTGCTGTGCATGGGCCTGGTGCCGTTGCTGCAACCCTGGCTGCGACGCTGGATCAGCGAGCATGGCGGCATGCTTGGCGGCCTTGGCGCCATTGCCCTGGCCTGCCTGTGGCGGTTGCAGCTGGACAGTGCCTGGGCGCTGATTGCCAGTGCGGTACTGGCCGGGTTGGGGGTGGCGGTGGTCCAGGGCATGATGCCGGGGCTGGTCAATCGCTGGTTTGCCAATCGCCTGGCTGCGGCCATGGGCCTTTACTCGGCGGCGCTGATGAGCGGTGGCGGGCTGGCGGCGGTGCTCGGGCCGCATATCAGCGGGCACTTTGGCCATTGGCAGGCGG
Source organism: Pseudomonas sp. NBRC 111131 (assembly GCF_001320525.1). NCBI lineage: Bacteria > Pseudomonadati > Pseudomonadota > Gammaproteobacteria > Pseudomonadales > Pseudomonadaceae > Pseudomonas > Pseudomonas sp. NBRC 111131. Next base: position 108,871 of record NZ_BCBH01000012.1, read on the forward strand.
GCCTTGGCGTGTGGGCGGTACCGGCGGTACTGGCGGTGCTTGCCTGGGCCGCGCTGCGCCCGCGTGAGGCTGCACCCGTACTGACGGGAGCGGGTGCAGGGCACTGGTTCGGCACGCGCCGGGCCTGGCTATTGGCGCTGTACTTTGGCCTGATCAATGGCGGCTACACCAGTATGGTTGCCTGGCTGCCGGCCTACCACCTCGAGCAGGGCGGCACAGCCCAGGGGGGTGGAGACCTGGTGGGCCTGATGACCCTGTTCCAGGTCGCCGGGGCGCTGGGGCTACCGATGCTGTTGCGCCGTTGGGCTGATCGACGGCCTGGGCTGTGGCTGGCATTGTCGATCCAGCTGGTCGGCTTTCTCGGCCTGCTGCTGGCGCCAACGCTGGCCATGGGAGCGTGGGTGGCGATGATCGGTTTCGGGCTGGGTGCGTGCTTCAGCCTGAGCCTGACCTTGACCCTGGAACACCTGAAAACCCCCGCCGAGGCTGGCAGCCTGGCGGCGTTCGTGCAGGGCATTGGCTTCATCATCACCGGCATCGTGCCGTACATCACGGGCGGGTTACGGGAGGTGAGCGGCAACTTCCAGGCGTCCTGGACATTGCTGACGGTTACCGTGCTGGCCATGTTGCTGGTGACCCGGTGCTTCGCACCGCGTAGCTACGCGGCTGCCGTCGCTAGGCCTGGGCCTGGCAGCCAGCCGGCCGTGGTCAGGTGAGGCGCTGCAGGGTATCGCGCACACGGTCCAGCGCCGGGTCGATGTCCAGCAGTTCGATGGCACCAAAACCGAACACCAGGCCGGGGCGCACGGGGGCCTCGCTGAAGAAGGGCGCCAGCGAGTAAAGACCAACCTCCACCTTGCGGGCGAGGTTGGTCAGCATCTCTATATCGATACCCGGCTGGGCGAGGGCGCTGAGGTGGAACCCGGCGTTGGCCGGCACGGCGCTGAGCCAGGGTGCCAGGTCTTCCTCCAGGCGTGCCAGGATACGCGCCCGGCGGGCACTGTAGATATCGTGGCAGCGGCGGATGTGCTTGCTCAGGTGCCCCTCGCTGATAAAGCGCGCCAGCGCCCACTGCAACAGCGAGGGGCTGTGCCAGTCACTCAAGTGCTTGGCCACGCAAGCGGCGCTCAGCACTGCGGGCGGCAGGACTGCGTAACCCAGGCGCAGTTCCGGCAGCAGGGTCTTGGAGAAGGTGCCGACGTAGGCCACCAGGCCATGGCGGTCGAGGCGCTGCAGGGCATCGCAAGCCTGGCCCTGGTAGCGGAATTCGCAGTCGTAGTCGTCTTCGATGATCAGCGCGCCCAGCTCGGCGGCGCGGGCCAGCAACGCTTGCCGACGCGGTTCACTCATCGGCATGCCCAGGGGGAACTGGTGCGAAGGCGTGACGTAGATCAGCCGGGTACCGTCGGCGATCTGTTCTACACACAGGCCCTGGTCGTCCACCGGGACCGATTGCAGGCGCGCACCCAAGGCCAGGAACAACTGGCGTGCCGGCGGGTAACCGGGGTCTTCCATGGCCACCGGGCAGCCGGGCTCGATCAGCACCCGAGCGATCAGGTCCAGGGCCTGCTGGGCACCGTTGCACACCAGCACGTCAGCCGCGCTGCAGTGCACGCCGCGGGCGAAGGCGATGTGGTGGGCAATGGCCTCGCGCAGCTCGGGCAGGCCCTGGGCCGCGAACTGTCGCTCTGGGTGCCGCTGACTGCGGCGCAGGGCGTAGTTCAGGCAGCTGCGCCAGTGGTCGAAGGGAAACTGCGCTTTGATCGACGCTCCGCCGACGAAGTCATAGCGTGAAGGCGCCTGCTGAGTGCGCCCGGCCAGCACCGTGGCGCGTTGTTGCCAGCGCTCCAGGGAGGCGGCTGCGGCCAGTGGCACGGGCTGGGTTTCGCTACTGCGCACAGGCTGGCGTGGGGTTATGAAGGTACCGCGGCCGACCACACCGCTGAGCAGGTTGTCATAGGTCAGCCGCGAATAGGCTTCGGCAACGGTCTTGCGCGACACACCCAGTTGCTCGGCCAACAGGCGGGTCGGTGGCAGTTGCGTGCCGGCGGCCAGGTGGCCACTGTCGATGCCAGCACGCAGCTGTTGGTAAAGCTGGTCGGCCAAGCCTTTGCGGCCTTCCAGGCGGATGTGTAGTTCCATGGTGACGGTCCGGAGCGCGGGAGTGCTCAGGATAGCGGATCAGAAGCGCGCGGTGCTCACGGTGATGTAGCGCTTGCCAGGCAGGGCGATGCGTATGACCGTTTCGTCAGCCGGTGCCGAGCGCTTCTGCCTGATGCACACGCCCTCGATGGCAGCGGCGCGCATACGGTGGGCGATGGCGCGGCCGCAGGTGTCGAAAAATACCTCACTGGCCAACAGTTCGATACGCTCGATCAACTGCCGGGTGCGTTCGTCGGTAGCGCAGAAGAACAGCACACCCGAGAGGTGCGGGTCCTCGTCCGGGTTGCTGATCTCATGAGCCATCAGTTCGCGCAGGGTGCTGCGCAGTTCGGCAGTGGTACGGGCAAGTGAGTGCATGCTCAGCCTCCTCTGGAAGACGAGTGCCGATCATGTTTTTGCCTGCCCACAGCGACAAGTAAGGCGTTTCCGATCTGTTGGGTAGGAAAATTCCCAAGTTACAGAGTGGGTGCCTCAACGCCGTTGATACGGCACAATTGCGCGCCTGATACCTGCGCGGACCGAGGACACCGATGAACAGCCACTTTCAAACCGTCGACCTGCAAAAGGCCTATCGCCTGCTCAACCATGGGCCGACCGTGCTGGTGTCGGCCAGCCACGAAGGTGTGGACAACGTCATGGCCGCCGCCTGGGCATGCGCGCTGGACTTCAACCCGCCTAAGGTCACCGTGGTACTGGACAAAAGTGCCCGTACACGCCAACTGATCGAAGGCAGTGGCTGGTTCGTGCTGCAGGTTCCAACTGCCGCCCAGGCCCATCTGACGCACCAGGTCGGTACCCGCAGCCTGTTCGACCAGCCCGACAAGCTGGCCAGCATCGGTGTCGAACTGAAACGCGTCGAAGGGTATGCGGCGCCGCTGGTCATGGGCTGCTCGGCCTGGTTGATGTGCCGGGTGATCGATGAGCCGCACAACCAGAACACCTATGACTTGTTCATAGGTGAAGTGGTGGCGGCGTGGGCCGATGACCGGGTGTTCAAGGATGGGCACTGGGCATACGAGCATGCCGATCCACAGTGGCGCAGTTTGCATTACGTGGCGGGCGGGCATTTTTACGCCATTGGTGAGCCCGTGGTGGTGGACCAGCAAGGCAACTGATGCGTGTGCCGGTGCCCGTTTGTCGGCAATCGGGCCGCATCGCGGCCCTGTGCACCCTCAGCCTCGGGAGTCCTGTTTGAAGCGCAACCGCCAGCCATGCAGCAACGGCTCGGTGTAGCCACTGGGCTGCTCCAGCCCTTTGAACACCAGCTCCTGCGCCGCGCGGAAGGCATGTGACCCAGCGAAGTTCTCCGCCATCGGCCGATAGGCACCATCACCGGCATTCTGCTGGTCGACCACCTTGGCCATTCGCTGCAGCGTGGCCTGCACCTGCTCGGCCGATACCACGCCATGGTGCAGCCAGTTGGCAATGTGCTGGGCCGAAATGCGCAGGGTGGCGCGGTCTTCCATCAGGCCGACGTCATGGATGTCCGGTACCTTGGAACACCCGACGCCTTGTTCTACCCAGCGCACCACATAGCCCAGGATACCCTGGCAGTTGTTGTCCAGTTCGGCCTGGATCTGCGTTGCGTTCCAGGGCCTGTCCGGGCTGACCGGGATGCTCAGCAAGTCGTGCAGCAACTGCTCGCGCTCGGCGGCCAGGTCGACCTGTTCCAGTTGCTGCTGCACGGCCGCTACGTCGACCTGGTGGTAGTGCAGCGCATGCAGGGTTGCCGCGGTCGGGGAGGGTACCCAGGCAGTATTGGCACCGGCGCGGGGTTGGGCGATTTTCTGTTCGAGCATGGCCGCCATCAGGTCTGGCATGGCCCACATGCCCTTGCCGATCTGCGCCTTGCCGCGCAGGCCGCAGGCGAGGCCAACCAGTACGTTGCTGCGTTCGTAAGCCTGGATCCAGGCGCTGCCTTTCATGTCGCCCTTGCGCAGCATGGCGCCGGCCTGCATGGCGGTGTGCATTTCATCGCCAGTGCGGTCGAGGAAACCGGTATTGATGAACACCACCCGCGCTGCTGCGCTGGCGATGCAGGCCTGGAGGTTGACGCTGGTCCGTCGTTCTTCGTCCATGATGCCTATTTTCAGGGTGTGCCGTGGCAGCTCCAGCAGGTCCTCGACACGGCGGAACAGCTGGTCGGCGAAGGCCACCTCGTCGGGCCCGTGCATCTTCGGCTTGACGATGTACAGGCTGCCCTCGCGGGAATTACCCCGGCGCTTGAGATCATGCAGGCCGATCAGGCTGGTGACCACGGCGTCGAGAATGCCTTCGGGGATTTCCCTGCCCTCGCGATCATGGATTGCCGGGTTGGTCATCAGGTGGCCGACGTTGCGGATGAACAGCAGCGAGCGCCCCGGCAGGCTCAGCGGCTGGCCGCTTACGCCGTGGTACTGGCGGTCTTGCGCGAGTGAGCGCGTGAAGGTTTTGCCGCCCTTGCTGACCTGTTCGCTCAGGTCGCCCTTCATCAGGCCGAGCCAGTTGCGATAGACATTGACCTTGTCTTCGGCATCCACGGCCGCCACCGAGTCTTCACAGTCGATGATGGTGGTCAGCGCGGCCTCCAGCAGGATGTCCTTGACCCCGGCAAGGTCGGCCTGGCCAATGGCGCTGGTGGGGTCGACCTGGATCTCGAAGTGCAACCGATGGTGCTGCAGCAGCAAGGCGGCCGGTTTGCCCGGCTCGCCCTGGTAGCCCTTCAGTTGCGCGGGTTGCTCTAGGCCGACCTGGCGGCCATCGCTCAGGGTGGCTTGCAGCGTGCCATCGCTGACGGCATAAACCTTGACATCGGCATGCGAGGCACCTGCCAGGGGCGCGACCTCATCGAGAAAACGTCGGCCGAAGGCGATCACCCGAGCTCCTCGCGCCGGGTTGTAGCCCTGGCCGCGTTCGGCGCCGTCGCTGTCGGAGATGGCGTCAGTGCCGTACAGCGCATCGTACAGCGAGCCCCAGCGGGCATTGGCGGCGTTCAGCGCATAGCGCGCGTTGCTCAGAGGCACCACCAACTGCGGGCCGGCTTGTTCGGCGATTTCGCGGTCGACGTTAGTGGTGGTGATGCGGACCTGGCCGGGCGTGTCGACCAGGTAGCCGATGCTGCGTAAAAAGGCCTGGTAGGCCGCCATGTCGGCAATCGGTCCCGGATGCTGGCGATGCCAGTTGTCCAGCTCGGCCTGCAGGCGGTCGCGTTCGGCGAGCAGCTCGCGGTTGCGCGGGGCGAGGTCATGGACCAGGGTGCTGAAGCCTTGCCAGAAGCGGGTGGCGTCGATGGCAGTGCCGGGGAGCACCTCGTCTTCGATGAAACGCTGCAGCACAGGGGCAATCTGGAGATGGTGGGACATGGTTGTCTCGCTCTTTTTCAGTATTCGGCAATGTGGTGCGTGTTCAAAGGGCCGCGGCCCCGGCCTTGGCCACCTGGGCATCCTGCTCGGCCCTGACGCCGGACACGCCGATGGCGCCGACCACCTGGCCATCGACCAGCACAGGCACGCCGCCCTCCAGGCTGGTCAGCAGGGGCGCTGTGACGAAGGCCGTGCGCCCACCGTTGACCATCTGTTCGTAATCACGGGTTTCCTTGCGCCCCAAGGCTGCACTGCGGGCCTTTTCCACGGCGATGTAGGCGCTGGCCGGCGCGCAACCGTCCATGCGCTGCAGGCCCAGCGGGTGGCCGCCGTCATCAACCACGGCGATGGTCACGTTCCAGTGGTGTGCTTCGGCCTCCTGGCGGGCGGCGGCCAGCAGGCGAGTCACCTCCACCTGGCCGATCACGGATTTGCTATGCATGGCTGTTCTCCTGGTTCAAGGCGGCTTCGACGATTTCGATCCAGTGCCGCACCGGCGTGCGCCCGGCACCGTCGAGGTGGGTCTGGCAGCCGATGTTGGCGGTGGCGATGAGTTGTGGCTTGCCGCTTTCCAGCGCGTTGAGGCGGTTGTCGCGCAATTGCCGCGACAGTTCCGGCTGGGTCAGCGAATAGGTCCCGGCAGAGCCGCAGCACAGATGGCCGTCCGGCACGGCGGTGAGGGTAAAGCCCAGGCGGGTCAGCAGGCTCTCCACCTGGCCGCCGAGCTTGAGTGCGTGCTGCAGCGTGCAGGGGCAGTGAAAGGCCAGGCGCTGTTCGCTGCACAGCCCCAGTTGCTCGACCGGCTCCTCGCGCAGCACCTCGACCAGGTCACGGGACAGCGCGCTGACCCGGGCGGCCTTGGCGGCATAGTGCGGGTCGTTCTCCAGCAGATGGCCATAGTCGCGGACGAAGGCGCCGCAGCCGCTGGCGGTCTGCACGATGGCTTCGGCGCCCGCTTCAATGGCTGGCCACCAGGCATCGATATTGCGCCGGGCGCGTTCCAGGCCGCGTGCTTGGGCATTGAGGTGATAGTCCACTGCACCGCAGCAGCCTGCTTCGAACGCAGGTTCCACGCTGATGCCCAGCCGGTCGAGCAGGCGCGCGGCAGCAGCGTTGGTGTTGGGCGAGAGCGCCGGCTGCACGCAGCCTTCGAGCAGCAGTACCCGGCGAACGTGGCGTACCGCCGGGCGTTCGCCGGCATCGGCCACCTGGGCGGGCAACTTGTTCTTGAGCGTGGTCGGCAGTACCGGGCGCAGGGCCTGGCCGGTGCGCATCAGCGCCTTGAACAGCGTCGGGCGCGGCACCACTGCGCGCAGCCCTTGGCGCAGCAGGCGCTGGCCCAGGGGGCGAGGTACTTGCTGTTCGACCACGGCGCGGCCGATGTCCAGCAAATCATGGTATTTCACCCCCGAAGGGCAAGTGGTTTCGCAGTTACGGCAGGTCAGGCAGCGGTCCAGGTGCAGCTGGGTGCTGGCAGTGACCGGTGCACCCTCGAGCACCTGCTTGATCAGATAGATGCGCCCGCGTGGGCCATCCAGTTCATCGCCAAGCAACTGGTAGGTCGGGCAGGTGGCGGTGCAGAAGCCACAGTGCACGCACGAGCGCAGAATACGTTCGGCCTCTTCGGCGCGGGCCAGGCCCTTGGCGGTTTCGCTCAGGTTGGTTTGCATGGCGTGGCCTCACAGGTCCGGGTACAGGCGGCCAGGGTTGAATATGCCCTGGGGGTCGAGTTGCTGCTTGAGCGCCTGGTGATAGCGCATCAGCGCTTCGGGCAGCGGAGCACTGCTGTCATCACCTGGCAGGTAGCCGGTGGCATGGCCGCCCACTGTGGCGGCCTGCTCGCGGATCAGTTGCGCGGGCGCGGTCGACTTAAGCCAGCGTTGCGCACCGCCCCAATCGATCAATTGCTGGCCAGGCAGCGCCAGTTCACCGGTGACAGTGGGCACCGACAGCCGCCACAGCGGTGCGGGGTCGTTGAAGAAGGCCAGGCGCTGCTCGCGCAGGTCGCTCCAGAAGCGGCTGTCGAGCAGCTCACCCCCCAGGCGCTGGCGCGCCGACTGCACCGAGCCTTCGCCCCCTTCCAGGCGCAGATACAAGGCTTCGCCATCGTGGCAGGCTGCGCTGATGGGCAAGGGTTGCTGGCCCCATTCGGCGAGCTCGGCCAAGGCGTGGTGCCGGCTCATCGGCAGGCACAGGCTCAGGCATTGGCGTGGGCGTGGCAGCACCTTGAGCGACACCTCGGTGAGCAGGCCCAGGCAGCCGAAACTGCCGGCCATCAAGCGTGAAACGTCATAACCGGCGACGTTTTTCATCACTTCGCCACCAAAGCGCAACAGCTTGCCGTGGCCGGTGATGACCCGTGTGCCGAGCACGTAGTCACGTACTGACCCCGCCCAGGGCCGACGGGGGCCTGACAGCCCAGCCGCGACCATGCCGCCGACGGTGGCATCGGCACCCAGGTGGGGTGGCTCGCACGGCAGCATCTGACCGGCCTCGTGCAGTACGGCCTCGATTTCCAGCAAGGGGGTGCCGGCACGTGCGGTGATCACCAGCTCGGTCGGGTCGTAGCTGACAATGCCACGGTGGCTGCGGGTATCCACGATCTCCCCGGTCACGGGACGCCCCAGCATGGCTTTGCTGTTGCCGCCTTGAACACGCAGCGGGGTGCCCAGGTTCAGGGCCCGATTGACCTGTTCCAGCAGGTCCTGGCTCATGTCGCGGTCCATGCTCATCAGAAACGCTCCAGGTCAGGGAAGGGCAGCTGTCCTTGATGCACATGCATTGCACCGAACTCGGCGCAGCGGTGCAGGGTGGGGATGTTCTTGCCCGGATTGAGCAGGCCTTTGGGGTCGAACGCCGCCTTCACCGCGTGGAACAGGGTGATTTCATCGCTGTTGAACTGGGCGCACATCTGGTTGATCTTCTCCCGCCCTACGCCGTGCTCACCGGTGATGCTGCCGCCTACCGCCACGCACAGTTCCAGGATGCGTCCACCGATCGCTTCGGCACGCTCCAGCTCACCGGGCAGGTTGGCATCGAACAGGATCAGCGGGTGCATGTTGCCGTCGCCTGCATGAAACACGTTGGCGACCCGCAGGCCGTACTGCTCGGAGAGTTCGCTGATGCCCTTGAGCACCCGCGGCAGTTCGCGGCGCGGAATGGTGCCGTCCATGCAGTAGTAATCCGGCGAGATGCGCCCCACCGCCGGGAAGGCGTTCTTGCGCCCGGCCCAGAAGCGTACCCGCTCGGCCTCGTCGCAGGCCAGGCGGACCTCGCGGGCGCCGGCCTGCTGCAGTACCGCCGCAACCCGCTCGCAGTCGTCCTGCACGTCGGCCTCGACGCCATCGAGCTCGCACAACAGAATCGCCGCCGCGTCCACCGGGTAACCGGCGTGGATGAAGTCCTCGGCGGCACGGATCGCCAGGTTGTCCATCATCTCCAGGCCTCCAGGGATGATGCCTGCGGCGATGATCTCGGCCACGGCCCGGCCGGCGTCTTCGACGCTGTCGAAACTGGCCAGCAGCACCCGTGCGACCTGAGGTTTGGGCAGCAGCTTGACGGTCACTTCGGTGATGATGCCGAGCATCCCTTCGGAGCCGGTGAACAACGCCAGCAGGTCGAAGCCGGGGCTGTCGAGGGCTTCGCTCCCCAAGGTCAGGCGCTCGCCTTCGACCGTCAGGATCTCGACCTTGAGCACGTTGTGCACGGTCAGGCCGTACTTCAGGCAATGCACGCCGCCGGCATTTTCAGCGACGTTGCCGCCAATCGAGCAGGCGATCTGTGAAGACGGGTCTGGCGCGTAATACAGGCCATAGGGGGCGGCTGCCTGAGAGATCGCCAAATTGCGCACGCCCGGCTGAACCCGGGCGAAGCGGCCTTGCCGATTGACCTCGAGAATGCGGTTGAAGCGCGCCATTACCAGCAGAATGCCTTTGGCCAGTGGCAGCGCACCGCCCGACAGCCCGGTGCCCGCCCCGCGCGCTACCACGGGCACACCACGCTGGTGGCATACCTTGAGCAACGTCTGCACCTGCTCCAGGCGCTCGGGTAGCACCACCAGCAGCGGTACCGTGCGGTAGGCCGAGAGGCCATCGCATTCATAGGGCTTGAGGTCCTCTGCACGGTGCAGGATCGCAAGGTCCGGCAGCGCCTCACGCAGTGCCTGCAGCAGCGCCTGGGTATCCACGGCAGGCAGCGCACCGTCGACACGTTCGTCGTAAAGAATGTTCATCGGGCTCACTCAGCGGCAATTTTTGTTGTTGTAGCAACACCGGTAACCCTTGCAGCCTGCGCCTCGGCGGCGGCTCTGGTCGAGCACATTGAGCACTGGTCCTACCAGTTTCTAAGGGGCAGGCTATTTATTTACGGGTTTGTCTGGCTAGATTAGGTAAAAAGACCCGCAGAGGTCCTACCAGTTGAGGTGTTGTATGGGTGCGCAAGGCAAGGCGAAGGTCGCCGATCAGGTGGCTGAGCGGGTGGAGCGCTTGATCGTCGAAGGCGTCCTCAAGGTAGGCCAGGCGTTACCTTCGGAGCGGCGGCTGGTGGAAAAACTCGGTTGTTCGCGCTCGGCGCTGCGCGAAGGCCTGCGCATTCTGCGCGGGCGCGGCATCATCGACACCGAGCAGGGGCGCGGCTCGTTCGTCGCCGACCTGACCGGGCAAGCGGGCAACACACCGTTGATGCACCTGTTCGGCTCACAACCTCGCACACTGTTCGACCTGCTCGAGGTGCGTGCATTGCTTGAGGCCGAGTCTGCGCGCCTGGCGGCCCTGCGCGCTACGGAAGTGGACCGCTTGCTGATCCGGCGCCGCTACGAAGAGATGCTTGCCGCCCACGCCTCTGGCGACATGCTCGACCCCCGCGAGCATGCCCGGCGCGACCACGCGTTCCACCGGGCCATCAGCGAGGCCTCGCACAACCCAGTGCTGGTGCACACGTTGCAATCGCTCAGTGACCTGACCTTGAGCACGGTGTTCGCTTCGGTCAACAACCTGTACTGCCGCCCGGCGCAGAAGCGCCAGATCGACCGGCAGCACGCGCGGCTTTACCACGCAGTGATGGAGCAGTTGCCAGAGCAGGCGCAGCGGGCGGCCCGCGAGCATATCAACGGGATTCGCGACAGTTTGCGCGAGATCGAGCAGGAAGAGCAGCGGTTGGTGCGGGCGACGATGCGCATGGATGGATGGGGGTGACGCGGCCCCGCGAAGGGGCCGCTGCAGACCCCACGTCACTGTGCCAGATGCCTGATCATCGCCACGGTTAGGTACAGCCGCGGCGCCACGCTGGCCAGCTCGATGTATTCATCGTCCCCATGCAACCCAGCCCCGACCACACCCAGCGTCTCCAGTACCGCCGGCTTGGCGTTGTCCGGGACATAGGCATATCCAGCATCGGTGCCGAAGCGCATGGCAATCGGCTCGATCGTGTGGCCGACCTCGGCATAGAGCTGCTGCGCGGTTTGTGCCAATTTCGTTGAGGCATCGTTGCGCGCCAGCGGCGGGCGGCCTTTTTCAACAGTGACGGTGACGTGGGTATCGGCTACCAGCTGCTTGTTCACGATACGCTGGGCATCAGCCTGTACCCGATCGGTTTCACCCAGGTCCGAATAGCGCATGTCTGCTTCGGCCGTGGCCAAGGCCGGGATGATGTTGGCCTTTTCACCGGCCTTGGCCAAGGTCCAGTTCACTGTGGTGCCTTTGCTGGCATCGCCCAGGTCTTTGAGCTGGAGCAGTTGGTGGGCCAGTTCGATGAGCGCGTTGCGCCCTTGCTCGGGCGCAGAGCCTGCGTGCGAGGCTCGGCCCTTGACCTCGAGCTTGAGGCGGTTGATGCCGTTGGTGGCCACCGTCACGGCGTCCTTGTCTGGTGGCTCGTAGGAAAATACGTAGTCATGCTTGCGGGCCAGCTCGGCGATGATCTGCTTGGAGCCCGCCGAGCCCATTTCCTCGTCAGGGTTGAACAGCACGGTGATCGTGCGGTAACCCTTGAACTGCTCGGCCTGCAGGAGCTTGAGCGCATGCAGGATCATCGCCACGCCGCCCTTGGCGTCCGCAACGCCCGGGCCATAGGCGCGCGGACCGTCGACGCGAAACGGCCGCTTGGTCACGGTGCCGGGCCCGAACACGGTGTCGTAGTGCACCATCAGCAAAAAGTCTTTGCTGCCGGTGCCTTTGAACGTGCCGACGATGTTGTCGCCCACGGAGGGTGTGGCAGGGTGGGTCTGGACTTCTGCGCCCAATGCCTTGAGGCGTTTGACCAGTTCGGCGCTGACCTGTGTCAGGCCCGCCTCGGTGCCGGTACCGGTGTCCACCGAGACCAGAGCCTTGAGGGTGTCCAGGTACGCCGCCTGCTCGCCCTCGGCCTGTTTGAACAGGTCCTGGGCGGAAGGTTCGGCTACGGTTGCCTGGGTGCAGGCAACCAAGAGCGCCAGGGCAATGGCGTGGGGAGGGCGGGGCAATGGCATGAGATCTTCCTTGTAGGGGCGAACTCATGAGCCTAGACCGTTACCACCCTCCTTGCGCAGTCCTGGGCGGCCCACCCGCGCCTCACGCTCGCGAATGGGCGGCGACGCCCTCAGTGGTCAGCCACGGGGTCATCCTGGGACAAGATGGCGCGCGCCAGTTCTTCATCGTTGGCCTGCAGGCCAGGATGGTCCTTACGGACTTGTTCCAGCGCCGACTCCACATACGCACCCCGAATGGCACCGCCACTGGCGACGAAGGCAGAAAGCTCGTCACGTGCAGGGATGATCCGTTTGTCGTCTTTGAACGTCGAATACAGCGACGCGGAGACCCCGGCCGAGGTGGCGACGTCGCCCGCATCGACGCGGGCCAGGGCAGCACCGGCTGGCAGCAGGAGCAGCAGGGCAGGGGCGAGGAATAGGTGGCGCATGTCGTGTTCTCCAATAGCGTGAAGCCCAAGGAAATAACCACTCATGCTTAAGAGGGTGCGCACGTGCCGGTAGTTCCCGATAGCGCAGCGCGCTCGTCGCGTCCTTGCACTGCCTGGGTGAAAACTACCCAGCAGCGTTCCGCTTTGGTGCACGGTGGCTTCAAATTGAGTCACTGAGCACAGGTGGGGGCCAGTATGACGTTGTCTTTTGTGCAATCTGCACGCTTCTGGCTGGGCTGAGTGCCTGGTTTTTTGCCCCCTGCGGCCCGCTGAAAAGCGGCCCGCATATTGCTCATGCTGCTCCATCTTCAACCCGGAGCACCTGATAATGAGCTCACCCTCCGAATTCCCCCTGTGCGAAGCGCCCCGGCACGCCCGCAAGGGCCTGTTGCCGATCGCCATGGTCCTGTTCAGCTTCACCTTCTTCACCGGCACGATGTTCGCCGGGGGCAGGCTGGGCATGGCCTTCAGCTTCACTGACATGTTGTGGGTCGCCACCCTCGGCAACACATTGCTGGCCCTGTATGCCGCGGCGTTGGCGTTCATCGCTTCACGCAGCGGGCTCAATACTGTGCTCATGGGCCGCTTCTGTTTCGGTGAAGCGGGCAGTCGCCTGTCGGACTTTCTACTGGGTTTTGCCGAGCTTGGCTGGTATGCCTGGGGCACCGCCACCGTGGCCATCGTGCTGGTCAAGCTGTTGGGGCTGGCCGAGGGCTTTACGGTACCGTTGATGGTGCTGTTCGGGCTGGGGTTCAGTATCACCGCAATCGTTGGCTTCAAGGGTCTGGACGTGCTGTCGCGGGTCTCGGTACCATTGATGTTCGCGCTGCTGATCGTTTCCATGGTCATTGCCACCCGCGACGCCGGTGGCCTGCAGCAGCTGGCGGCGCTGGTGCCGCATGAAACCCTGACCTTTTCTGCGGCAGTGACCATGGTCTTCGGCACCTTCGCCAGTGGTGCCACCCAGGCGACCAACTGGACACGCCTGTCGCGCAGCGGGCGTGTGGCGGTGACCGCCAGCGTGGTGGCGTTTCTGCTGGGTAACGGACTGATGGTGGTGGCCGGGGCCTGGTGTGCGATGGTCTATCAGCAGGCCGATATCGTCGAAGTCATGGTGCTGCAGGGGTTGTCGTTCGCGGCGGTGGTGATGCTCTGCCTGAACCTGTGGACCATCCAGGGGCCGACCATCTACAACGTTGCTGCGGCGGCCTGCCACTTGCTGCGCAGCGAGCGGCGGCGCACGGCAACCTTACTGGCAGCCGGTGTGGGTATCGTGTTGGCCATCGGTGGCATGTACGAGCTGCTGATTCCGTTCCTGGTGCTGCTGGGCTCGATCATTCCCCCGGTGGGCGGGGTGATCATGGCGGACTTCTGGTACCGGCATCGGGGCAAGTACCCGGCGTTGGCGACGGCCCGCTTGCCGCGCTACAACCTCAGGGGACTGTTCGCCTATGCAGTGGGTGCGGTGCTGGCCTATGCCTCGCCGTGGGTGGCGCCCCTGGTGGGCATAAGCGCCTCGGCGCTGTGTTATATCCTGCTGCTTGAGCTCAGTGGTCGGTACCAGGCGCTGGGCCAGGCACGGGGCGAGCCGTGAGCCTGGCCCTGGAAGACATTCTGCGCCTGCCGGGCCTGCAGGAGATGACCGTGCGGGCTGCTGCGCGCAACCTGCAGCGGCGGGTGCGTTGGCCTTATGTGGCAGAGAACGAAGGCCTCGCCGAGTGGGTGATGGGCGGTGAACTGGTGTTCGTCACCGGCATCAACCATCCCCGTGGCGAGGGCAACCTGCTGAGCCTGCTGGACGATGGCGACGCGGCGGGCATCGCCGGCATGGTGATCCTCACCGGCGGCAGCTTCATCCAGGGGATACCGCCTGCAGTGGTCGACCGTGCCGAGCAGTTGGGTCTGCCCCTGATCGAACAGCCTTACGCCCTGAAAATGGTCGTGGTCACCCACGTGATCGGCACGGCCCTGGTGCAGACGACCCAGGTGCGTCGCTCGCGTAACGACATTCTCGGCCAGCTGCTGACGGGTGACTATCCAAGCCTGGCCATAGCCCGGCAGCGGGCGGCGCATGCGCAGCTGGACCTGCAAGGGCCGCGGCGCCTGGTGGCGTTGCGCTTGTCGGCGGTGGAGGGGCTGTTCAAGCGGCATGGCCTGAGCGAAGGCGAGCGCCTGTGGCAAGGTACCCGGCAACGCTTGGAAGACCAGCTTGAGGGTTGGTGCCGTGGCCGACCCGCGGCGGTGACGGCGCAGTTGGCGGGAGACCTGTTCGTACTGCTGTTGCCGGATGTCCCGGACCTGCGCACGGCGCTGGTCGGGCTGCACCGGCAACTGCTCGCGGTGGCGGGGGAGATGGACCTGTACATGGGGCTGTCGGGCATTGCCGAGGACTGCGCCCAGTACCGTCAGGCCCTCAACCAGGCCCGCCAGGCCCTGGAGGTGGCCCAGAACTTGCGCCCTGCCACGGGCCTGTGCGACTTCAGCGAGCTGGGCGTGCTGCGCTTGTTGCAGGGCATCGTCGACCGCTCGCTGCTCGACGACTTCGTCGCTCAGACCCTCGGCCCGCTGCGCGCCCCGGGGCGCAAGCAGCCCGACGCCCTGTTGCACACCCTCGATGCGCTGCTCAAGGAGAACGGCAATGGCCTCAAGGCCGGCCAGCGCCTGGGTGTGCACCGCAACACCATCAACCAACGGATGCAACGCATCGAGCAACTGAGTGGGCAGTCCCTTGACGATCCGCTTTTTCGCATGAACGCTGCGGTCGCTATGCTGATATGGCGCATGACCGAAGCCCAAGGCAAGGAGTAACACCATGAACATCATCAATGCACGCCTGCGCGGCAAGGCCGGCCTGTTTCGCATCGAGCTGGACGGTGAGCGTATCGCCGCTATCAAGCCTCAGGCTGCGGTGGCGGCGCCCGGTACCGACGGTGACCTTGACGCCCAGCAGAACCTGGTGGTGCCCCCTTTCGTCGAGCCGCACATTCACCTCGATGCCACCCTGACCGCCGGCGAGCCGAAGTGGAACATGAGTGGCACCTTGTTCGAGGGCATCGAACGCTGGGCCGAACGCAAGGCGCTCACCACCCACGATGACATCAAGGTCCGCTCCAAAAAGACCATTGACATGCTGGTGGACCATGGCATCCAGCATGTACGCACCCACGTCGATGTGACCGATCCCACGCTCACCGCACTCAAGGCGATGGTGGAGGTGCGCGAGGAGGTACGCGACCTGATCGACCTGCAGATCGTCGCCTTCCCTCAGGAAGGCATCGAGTCGTACGCCAACGGGCGGGCGCTGATGACCGAGGCGGTGGCCATGGGCGCCGATGTGGTCGGGGGTATTCCGCATTTTGAGAACACCCGTGACCAAGGCGTGTCGTCGGTGAAGTTCCTGATGGAGCTGGCCGAGCGTACCGGCTGCCTGGTGGACGTGCACTGCGACGAAACCGACGACCCGCAGTCACGATTCCTCGAGGTGCTGGCCGAAGAAGCACGCGTGCGGGGCATGGGCGCGCGGGTGACGGCGAGTCATACCACGGCCATGGGCTCGTATGACAATGCCTACTGCTCCAAGCTGTTCCGCCTGTTGAAGATGTCCGGCATCAATTTTGTCTCGTGCCCGACGGAGAGCATCCACCTGCAAGGGCGCTTCGACACCTACCCGAAACGGCGGGGGCTGACCCGCGTGGCCGAGATCGACCGGGCGGGGATGAACGTCTGCTTCGGCCAGGACTCGATCGTCGACCCCTGGTACCCGTTGGGCAATGGCAACATCCTGCGCATCCTCGAGGCGGGACTGCATATCTGCCACATGTTGGGTTATGAGGACTTGCAACGTTGCCTGGACCTGATCACCGACAACAGTGCGCGCACCCTCAACCTGGGCGAGCGCTACGGGATCGAAGTCGGCCGCCCGGCCAACCTGCTGCTGCTGTCGGCACCGGATGACTATGAGATGGTCCGCAGCCAGGGGCATGCGTGGGTGTCGGTGCGCCATGGCAAGGTGCTGATGCGGCGCACACCGGCGCGAATCGAGCGCTTTGGCTGACCGTTTCGTCTGCCGATGAGCGGCCCTGCCACCGATAAGCCGGCGACAGGGCGATTACCGGCAGACATCCGCCGTGGGCTCTGGCATGGTAAGCCGTTGATCAAGCCAGGCTGACAAGCACGTATGGATTCGTTCTACCTCATCGCCCTCGGCGCTGTCGTTGCCGGTTTTGTCCAGGGCCTTTCCGGTTTCGCCTTCGGCATGGTTGCCATGTCCTTCTGGGCCTGGGGGCTGGAGCCGCGCCTGGCTGCGTCGCTCACTGTGTTCGGCAGTCTCACCGGCCAGCTCATTGCAGTCTTCAGCGTGCGGCGCGGCTTTAGCTGGCCGTTGCTATGGCCGTTCGTGCTGGGCGGCCTGGCCGGCATTCCCTTGGGGGTGTGGGTGCTGCCGTACCTGGACATGCTCTGGTTCAAGGCTGTGTTCGGCACCCTGCTGGTGCTCTGGTGCCCGTTGATGCTGCTGGCGCCGCGCTTGCCGCGGCTGCCGGGCAACCGCCTGGCCGACGGCGCTGTGGGCATGCTCGGCGGGGCACTGGGCGGAATCGGTGGCTTTACCGGCACAGTGCCTACACTGTGGTGTACCTTGCGCGGGTTCGAACGCGATACCCAGCGTGCGGTGATTCAGAACTTCAACCTGTCGATGCTGCTGGTGACCATGCTCACCTACTTGGGCACGGGCGTGGTCAGCCGCGACATGCTGCCCTCGTTCGCGGTCGTACTGCTGGCCATGGCGCTGCCGGCCCTGTTGGGCACACGGCTGTACCTGGGCATCAGCGAACTGACGTTTCGCAGGGTGGTGCTGGGGTTGCTGACGTTTTCGGGCATTGCCATGCTGACGGCATCCGTGCCTGCCTTGCTGGGTCGCTGAATGCTTGCCTGCGGGCGTCGAACTTGGCACCCTTTGGGCCCTGCAACTGTCCATGGCGCAATAGAAGGAACAAACCGTTGAGTTGGGACAATGATGCTCATGCTGCTGGCCTATGTGGTGCTCAAGGACAACGCACGTCTGGAAGCCTCCCTCACCTACGCCTACCTCACGTACCCGAGCCAATTCAGCGAACGCATCAGCAAGGCCAGCGAGCAGCTCAAATACGAGCGGCTGCAGCCGCGAATCAACAGCATCAGCCAAGGGGTGTTGAACCAGGAGCAGGTCGACAGGCTGATCGATCTGGCCCAGGCACCGTATGCCCAGCTGTTCGCCAAACCCTTCGAGGCCGGCTTGGTGGATCACCGTACCGGCTTGCTGATCGACCTGCGCAACACCGGCGACACCGAGGTGCGCGAGGTCAGGATTCGCCTCCCGGCCAAGGGCCTTGTGCAGGTCCGCGATGCGGCAGGCAACGACACCCTCTACGAAGCCTCGACGCCTGCTGTGGAGATCCCCGCCATCGAGCAGGGCGGGGAGTGCAAGGTCTGGGTGTACTTTGACGCGGACTATTCGCAGATCCGCCAGGGCGGTATCAGCATCAGCCATGCCGATGGCGTGGCTGATGTCAGGGTGTACCGCGAGTTCGCCGGTTTCCCGGCGTGGGTGGCGCGCTATAGCCGTGAGCTGATGATCGTGCTGTGCGGGTTGCTGCTGAGCGTGCTGGGCCTCGGGTATGCCTGCCTTGGGCGGCGGCGTGCGTCAGCGTTGCCCGAGTGACGACGGTTCAATGACCACCCTCATGCAGGGCCAGGCTCTGGCGTAGCTGCGCGAGCAAGGCGGCGCGCAATGTCTCAGGGGCCTGGATACGGATGGAAGCGGCCTGGGACAGCAGCCAGCCCATCAGCGCACGGCTGTCATCGACGGTCGCATCGAGTGTCGCACCGCCCGTGTCTTGGGCGGCCAGGCGCATGTCGTCGGACAGCGGCTGCTCCTGAAGCCGCCGGGCCAGGCCGTCGTCCACCCAGGCACGCAGTTCGATCTTTTGCGCAGGGGTCAGTGCATCCGGTTGCAGGCGCTGGGCCTGGGCAAAGCTCAAGCCCGGCTGCCAGTACCAGCCATAGGGCATGCCCTTGTTGTTGCAATGCACCGGGAACAGCGCCGCCAGTTCGTTGAGGTCACGCTCGACCGTGCGCTTGCTGGTCTTGTAGCCAGCGCAGGCCAGTGCCATCTGCAGCTGCGCAGTGCTCATGCCGGGGTGACGGTCGGGCAGCAACTTGAGCAGTTGCCACTGGCGGGCGATGGTGTGGCGGGTAGGGTTGCTTGGCAAAGGGCTCGTCCTTGAGGCCAGGCGCACGGCGCGCCTGAGTGATGGCATATAGCTATTGCGCAGAGCATAACGCTTTCAGTGGATCGGATCCAAGTTTTAGCCGAGCCAGCCTGCAGCGCCTGTGCGTCGTTGTGACGCGCAAGGCCCGCCGCACGGCGGCAATCCGCCGCTACCACGGCACCTGCAATAGACTATCTCGATATCCGGCCTTTTCACTGCGGCCCAACAGGCATATGGTGTACGCCGTCCATGTTCCCTGGAGCTTCCATGTCCAACCGTTTCCCTTCCGTCCGCCCCCGCCGCCTGCGTCAGAACGAGTCCCTGCGCACCATCTTCCAGGAGACGGAGTTCCGCCTCGAAGACCTGATCCTGCCGATCTTCGTCGAGGAGGGCATCGATGACTTCGTGCCGATCACCAGCATGCCGGGGGTCAACCGCATCCCCGAAAAACTGCTGGCCCAGGAAATCGAGCGCTATGCCCGCGCCGGGATCAAGTCGGTAATGACCTTCGGCGTTTCCCACAACCTGGATGCCACCGGCAGCGACACCTGGAACGAAAACGGCCTGGTTGCACGCATGGCGCGTATTTGCAAGGACAGCGTGCCGGAAATGGTGGTGATGTCCGACACCTGCTTCTGCGAATACACCAGCCACGGCCATTGCGGTGTGCTGCACGACCATGGCGTGGACAACGACGCCACCCTCGCCAACCTTGGCAGGCAGGCCGTGGTTGCCGCCGCCGCCGGTGCCGACTTTATCGCGCCGTCGGCCGCCATGGACGGGCAGGTCCAGGCGATCCGTGGCGCACTGGACGGCGCAGGTTTCCATGACACCGCAATCATGGCCTATTCGACCAAGTTCGCCTCGTCGCTGTATGGCCCATTCCGCGAAGCGGGCGGCACGGCGCTCAAGGGTGATCGCAAGAGCTACCAGATGAACCCGATGAACCGCCGTGAAGCGGTGCGCGAATCGCTGCTCGACGAGCAGGAGGGGGCCGATGTGCTGATGGTCAAGCCGGCCGGCGCCT
The DNA here is from genome assembly GCF_001320525.1 of Pseudomonas sp. NBRC 111131. Lineage (NCBI taxonomy): Bacteria > Pseudomonadati > Pseudomonadota > Gammaproteobacteria > Pseudomonadales > Pseudomonadaceae > Pseudomonas > Pseudomonas sp. NBRC 111131. Next base: position 128,538 of record NZ_BCBH01000012.1, read on the forward strand.
ACCTCGACGTGATCGCCGACATCCGCGCGGCGTCGCGCCTGCCACTGGCCGCGTACCAGGTCAGTGGCGAGTACGCCATGATCAAGTTCGGCGGCCTGGCCGGTGCCATCGACGAAGGCCGGGTGGTGCGTGAAAGCATCGGTGCGATCAAGCGGGCAGGCGCCGACTTGATCCTGACCTATTTCGCCATGGACCTTGCACGCGAAGGCATCTGACGGCAAAAAACACGCGAGAAATCGTTGAGCGTGGAATTATTTAGTGTCCCTGTGTATCTGATGCCAAGGAGCCACAGCTACAGGGACACTGGGATGAAATCACGCAAGAAAACCGTCAAGCCCATCGGCTTGAAAGATATCACCATCGTCGACGATGCCAAGATGCGCAAGGCGATCACCGCCGCTGCGCTGGGCAACGCCATGGAATGGTTCGACTTTGGCGTCTATGGCTTCGTCGCCTACGCGCTGGGCAAGGTGTTTTTCCCTAATGCCGACCCCAGCGTGCAGATGATCGCAGCGCTGGCTACCTTCTCGGTACCTTTCCTGATTCGACCCTTGGGTGGCCTGTTCTTCGGCGCCCTGGGTGACAAATTCGGACGACAGAAAATCCTCGCCGCGACCATCGTCATCATGTCGCTCAGCACCTTTGCCATCGGCCTGATACCGTCCTACGCCTCGATCGGTATCTGGGCGCCGATCTTGCTGTTGTTGGCAAAAATGGCCCAGGGCTTCTCGGTGGGTGGTGAGTACACCGGTGCGTCGATTTTCGTCGCCGAGTACGCACCGGACCGTAAGCGAGGCTTTTTGGGCAGTTGGCTGGACTTCGGTTCGATCGCCGGTTTCGTGTTGGGGGCAGGCGTGGTGGTGCTGATTTCCACCATCATGGGCGAGGAGAAGTTCCTTGAGTGGGGCTGGCGCCTGCCATTCTTCCTGGCCTTGCCACTGGGCATCATCGGCCTTTACCTGCGCCATGCGCTGGAGGAGACTCCGGCATTCCAGCAGCACGTCGACAAGCTTGAGCAGGGTGACCGCGAGGGCCTGGCATCGGGGCCGAAGGTGTCGTTCAAGGAGGTCGCCACCCAGCATTGGCGCAGCCTGATCACCTGCATCGGTGTGGTGATCGCCACCAACGTCACCTACTACATGCTGCTCACCTACATGCCCAGCTATCTGTCGCACAACCTGCACTACAGCGAAGACCACGGTGTGCTGATCATCATCGCGATCATGGTCGGCATGTTGTTCGTGCAGCCGATTATCGGCCTGCTCAGTGACAAATGGGGCCGCCGGCCATTCATCATCGTCGGCAGCGTCGGCCTGTTCGCCCTGGCGATCCCGGCCTTCATGCTGATCAACAGCGGCAAGCTCGGGGTGATTTTCGCCGGTCTGCTGATCATCGCCGTGCTGCTCAACTTCTTCATCGGTGTGATGGCCTCGACGTTGCCGGCGATGTTCCCCACTCACATCCGCTACAGCGCCCTGGCCAGTGCTTTCAACATCTCGGTGCTGATCGCCGGCCTTACGCCGACCCTCGCCGCCTGGCTGGTGGAAAGTACCGGCGACCTCTACATGCCCGCTTACTACCTGATGGTGATTGCAGCAGTTGGCCTGATCACCGGGTTGACCATGAAAGAAACCGCCAACAAGCCCCTGCGCGGTGCTGCGCCTGCCGCGTCGGACATCGACGAGGCCCGTGAGCTGCTGCAGGAGCATCACGACAACATCGAGCAGAAGATCGAGGATATCGACGAACAGATCGCTGACCTGGAGGCCAAGCGCAAGCTGCTGGTGCAGCAACACCCGCGGATCGAGTAAGCTCTGGGCTTGTTCACTCAGTAGATTAACGAGATGGCCGAGGGTTTTTCCGCGCTGCCGCCACTCAATGCCCTGCGGGTGTTCGAGGTGGTGGCGCGGCACCTCAACTTCCGCCTGGCGGCGGACGAACTGGGGGTTACCCAGGCTGCCGTGGCGCAACAGGTCCGCGGGCTCGAGGCGAACTTGGGCATCAAGCTGTTCGAACGGCTGCCCAGGGGCCTGAGCCTCACCGGTGCCGGCCAGCGCTACAGCAGCGACATCCGCAGCGCCTTTGCCCTGATCAGCAGTGCGACCCAGGCACTCAGGCCAGATGGCGCGCAGCTGACGGTCAGTGTCACCCCGACCTTTGCCGCGAAGTGGCTGATCCCGCGGTTGTCGTCGTTCACCGCGCAGCATCAGGGCATCGACCTGCAGGTGCTGGCCACCGACCGCTTGTCACAGTTTCGCCCGGAGGGCGTGGACATTGCCGTGCGCTATGGGCGGCCGCCCTTTGGCCCGGCACTCAACACCGAACTCTTTCTCCAGCAGCGCATCGTTGCCGTCGGTAGCCCTGCATTGTTGCAAGCTTCGGGGGCGCCCCACGACCTGCAGCAATTGCAGCGCTACACCTTGCTGCATGACGCCCACAACTTCTGGCCAGACTTCATCAGCGATGTGTTCCAGCAGCCGCTGCAGGCACCGGCGCGCAATGTCCGCTTCAACCAGACCGCACTGGCCATCGATGCGGCCATTGCGGGCCAGGGGCTGGCGTTGGCCAGTTACTATTTCGTCCAGAGCGACATCGCGGCAGGGCGCCTGGCGCTGGCCTTCGACCACGAACTGCGTCTGGACCAAGCCTTTTACCTGGTGTGGCCGCGCAATGCCTACCAGCCACCCGCGCTGGCGACTGTGCGTGCCTGGTTGATCGAACAGGCGCAGCAGCCAATAGATTTTCTATCGAGTGATTGAAGTGTGAGTGGCTCTCTGCACCGTGCCCCCTGGTGCTAGGCTGATCCCATCATCCATGCACACTGAGCTCGACAAGGGGGCCTCATGGCAGTTGAAAAGGTAGCAATCGTGATCGCGGGCGGTAGCGGTATGGGCGCAGCGGCAGCCAGGCGCCTGGCCGCCGACGGCTTCAAGGTCGGTATCCTGTCGTCCTCGGGCAAAGGTGAGGCGCTGGCCAAGGAACTGGATGGGATCGGGGTCACCGGCAGCAACCAGTCAAATGACGATATCCAGCGCCTGGTCGAGGCCGTGGTTGCCAAATGGGGGCGCGTCGATGTACTGGTCAACAGCGCCGGCCACGGCCCGCGTGCGCCGATCCTGGAGCTCAGCGACGAAGACTGGCACCAGGGCATGGAAACCTATTTGCTCAACGTCATCCGTCCGGCCCGCCTGGTCACGCCGATCATGCAGCGCCAGCAGGGCGGGGCGATCATCAACATTTCCACCGCGTGGGCGTTCGAACCAAGCGAACTGTTCCCTACCTCGGCGGTGTTTCGGGCGGGGCTGGCGGCGTTCAGCAAGATCTTCGCGGACACGTATGCCGGCGACAACATCCGTATCAACAATGTGCTGCCAGGCTGGATCGACAGCCTCCCAGCCACCGACGAACGCCGCGACAGCGTACCGCTCAAGCGCTACGGCACCCGCGAGGAAATCGCGGCCACCGTGGCATTCCTGGCCAGCGAGGGGGCGGCGTATATCACCGGGCAGAACATCAAGGTCGACGGCGGCATAACCCGCAGCGTCTGACCCGGTTGTTCAGGGCAACAGCTTCTCGCGGGCCAGCGTGCCTTTGAGGGTGCGTTCCACCACGTCGACCAGCACCATGGTCTGGTGGTCCACTTCGATGTTGATCAGCTCGCCGGCCTTGTAGCCGGCGAAGGTCGTCTGGCGCAGGGTTTCGGGTATCAGGTTGATGGTAATCAGCGTGTCGTCCACGTCGGCGACGGTCAGGCTGCAGCCGTTGACGCCCAGGAAACCGCGGGGGAACACGTACTTGGCCCACGTCGGTGGCATGCGGAACGTGATGAAAGCCCCGGTCTCCTTGATCGACAACTCAACGATCTCGGCGGTGGTGGCGATGTGGCCGGCCATCAGGTGGCCGCCGACTTCGGCGTTCATCTTCGCCGAGCGCTCGATGTTGACACCCTGGCCCGCCTGGAAGAAGCGCAGGTTGGTGCGTTCCAGGGTGGCGGTCATGGCGTCGAACTTGACCTGAGACCCGTTGATTTCGGTGACCGACAGGCAGGTGCCTTCGACACTGACGCTGGCGCCGATCTTCAGCTCATCGAGCAGCTCGGGGGTAAGGTCGATGGTGAACTGGTTGTGGCCCGGGTAGGTGGCCACATCAAGCAGAGGGCGAACGGCCTGGACGATGCCGGTGTACATGGAAGTGCTCCTGGGCTCTGGAAACATAAGCTTTCGCAAACTATGCCCGTGAGCCCGGGAATGCAAGCGGCGCCAGGTGGTGATGCCGCTAGAACTTCAGTTGCCACTGCCCGACCACGGCATGGTTACGGCTGTTGTTGCCCAACTCGCCGCTGTAACCCACGCCAATGGTCTGCCGCGCACTCAGACCCAGGTCCACCCCCGCCTAGGCCACCAGGCTGTCACGGTCGATTGCGCTGCCTTCGACACTGAACGCATCCCCACCCGCCAGAAATGCCTGGCGTGTACGGGTGTCGATGCTGCCATAGGTATGGCGCCAGCCCAGCGTCGCCCGCGGTGTCAAGCTCATGCCGTTGTCCAACTGCCCCAGGTGCGCCACGCGCAAGCCAAAGGTGCTGCTGAAGGTGTGCTGGGTATCGGCATCCACGGCCAGGGCCGCATCACCGCCTGTTTCCCGATAGCTGTCGCGGTGGTAACGCTGGTAGCCCAGGGTGGCGAACGGCTCGGCGCTCAGGCGGCCATTGCCCAAGGCATAACCCAGCTCAACGAAGGCCTGCTGGCTGTCGGCATCGTAATCACCCTTGAGGCGCTCTTCGAAGTCGCTGAAGGCCACGTTGCGTTTGCTGTCGCCGTCATGGCTGCTGTACGCCGCGCCCAGACGCAGTGCCAGCGGGCCGCTCTGGCGCTGGGCGTACACCCCGGCGTGCCAGCTGCGCACGCTGCCATCCAGGCCGGTGCTGTCCAGGCGCGTGCGCGAATAACCGCCCAGCACGCCCAGGCGCCATTCACCGCCCAGCGCCCAGTCGATACCGAGTACGCCACCGCCGGTACGCTGCTCCAGGGCGCTGGCACCCTGGCTGCCATCGATCTTGCCGTAACTGCCCAACGCCTGCGCCCAGACCCGCCCTTGGGCGTTCGGGTCATTGAGGTTGCGCGCCTCACGCGGCACGCCGGTGGCGGCCAGGGCAGGGCTGTCACTGTCATTCAGGCCGACCTGCAGGCCAGCGTTGCTGCCCATCGATTGCATCGCGCCAAGCATGCTGCTGCCGACCTGGGTGGTCGCAGCCAACGTGGCCGCCGCGAGGTTGGCGGTGTTGCTGCCGGCCAGTTGTTCGATGGCATGGCCGGCGCTGCTGGCGCTGGTGCCGAGCACGGCGTTGTACAGCCTGCTGTCCGGGGCGAGGCTATCCAGGCTGCGGGCCGCGGCGGCGCCGTTGCCGCTGTGGGCATAGTGTTCGAAGGCAATGTCGTTGCGGCGGTAGGCCAAGGTCACTGCGTTGCTGGCGTAGGCCAGGGAGGGGGTGAGGAAGGCATAGTCGCTGCTGACCTGGGCAAAGGTACCGTTGACGGTACCGGCAGTGAGTACGGTGTACTGGCTCTGCCATGGATATTCGCCTGGGCTCGGCTGCACGCGCAGCGTGGCGCCGGTCAGGTTTGCCACGCCACTGACGCTGATGGGGGCGCTGCTGCCATCGGCATTTACCCCGTACACCAGGCTCGCGCCTTGGCCAAACGTCAGGTCGCCCTTGACCTGCGCCACGCCCAGGTCGGTATTGGTCAGCAGCGTGCCGTCGACGCGCAGGCCACCGACTGCGCCGCCGCCGGCGTAGAGAGCCCCTTGATCGACCTGTATCTGGCCAAGGATGCTGCCTTGGTTGATCAGCGTCGCGCCGCTGGCCACCACACCCCCCTGGCTGAAGTCGTCGACACTGCTCAGGGTCCAACTGCCGCCAGTCACACGTAACGTTTCGAAGTTGCGGCTGTTGCCGAAGCTGCCAGTACCGTCCAGGGTGACGCTGTCGATACCCGCGCCGCCATCGACCAGCCCTTTGAACACACCACCGGTCGCGACCACCAGGTGGTCGTTGCCTGCCCCCATGCTCAGGGCCAGGCCATTGCCACCGCTGATGGTGCCTCGGTTGATCACGGTGTCGTCGTACTCGCCGATCAACTTGACGCCGAAGCCACCTTCGCCTTCGATACGGCCGGCGTTGTCGATGTAGGTGGCAGCCACGCCGGCCCCCTCGGCACCGTCGTCGACCAGGACGCCGTTGTCGACGCTGCGGATCAGCCCACTTGCGGTGTTGACGATGCTGCCGCCACCCATGGCGATGCCCTCACTGCCGTTGGGCCTGCCGCCGCTGTCGACGCCTTTGGCGCCCAGGCCCTGGATGGTCCCGGCGTTGTACACGTGGCCGACCAGGTCGATGTCGACGCCATCGCCGTCGCCATTGACCTTGCCGTCGGCGATGGCGCCCGTGATGGTGCCGTAGTTGTACACCGTACCGCTGCCATCGGAGCCAAAGCCCGAGCCGTTGCGGCCGGTGATGCTGGCGCCCTCGTAGTTGTACAGGGTGGCATCGGTCTTCAGGTCGACACCGTGGCGGTCGGCGCTGATGGTGCCGTAGTTGTGCACGGTGACGCCGGTCGAGGTGCCGATCTTGATGCCGTCGTACTTCTGATCGAGGCCGTTCTTGTCCTGTGGCGCGGTGTCGGTGTAGATCAGCCCGTAGTTGGTTATCGTGGCGTTGGAGCCGGTCTTGATCGCATCGTTACCCACCGCGTGGATGACGCCACCGGCCTGGTTGAGCAGGGTCGTGGTGAAGGCAGGGTTGTTGAGGGATTCCAGGTCGATGGCTTGGCCGTCGACGGTGGACTCGATGGTGCCCGCGTTGATGATCTTCAGGCTGCCGCCCGCCAGCGGGTTGGTCTGCAGGCGCAGGCCGTCATTGGTGCCCTGGATCAGCGCACCGGCCTGGTTGCTGATGACAAAGTGGCTGAGGTCTTCGCCGTCACTCTTGGAATCGATGCCGCGGCCGTCGGTGGAGCGGATGAGGCCGGCGTTGTCCACGCTGACGGTGGCACCGCTGGTGTGTTTGGGCAGGATCACACCATCGTCGTCACCGGCCACGATACTGCCCGTGGAGGCCACCTCAAGGGTGTCCGACTTTTTCAGTTCCAGCGTGCCGGTGGTGGCGCTGTCGATCAGGTAGTCCTTGGCCAGGACGGCAGGGGCGAGGGCGGCGCAGGCCAGTGCGATGCACAGGGCCAGTCGGTTGGGCGTGAACGGCATTGAGCGACCATGGTGAGTGTTCAGGGGCGCTCAATATGGCTATCGGATATTACGGTTTCATGGAGCCTGTTCCGCCAGCGAAGAGGCCGTGAGGCCTTACACATGCCCGCTGCTGTTCACGATCCTCAGGCACAGTGCCTCGTAAGGGTCCAGGTTGACCATCAGCCGGCCGTCTTCGGTGAGGTCACCTTCGACCGTTTCGTTGATCATGTCCACCACCGGCCCAGGCGTGAAACCTGTCAGTTGTAGCTGCTCGGCAATCACCTCCTGACCAAAGTTCAGCGCGCTGATTTGTATGCCGCGCCCAGCCGGCAGCTCGTGCACCATCACCAGCAAGCCGGGGCTACTGACCTCCGGCACCAGCACCTGGCGGCTGGTGGCAATGCCATAGGCCTGGCGCACGGCGAGGAGTTTTTTCACCTTGCTGGCGAACGAATCGCTGTTTTCCAGTTGGCTGTCGAGGCTGCCATACAGCGAACGGGCCCGCGGCATGCCACGTACCGAGGCCTCGGCTTGTGGGGCGAGCCCTGCCAGGTCGTAGCCCCCGCGGTGGATCCAGCGGGTGTCGCCATCGACCATCTTTTCTGCCACCGCCTCGGCCGGCAGCGGTAGGGCACCGACCAGGTCCCAACCCGATAGCGCGACTACACCGGGTTGCATGGCGTTGTACATGACCAGCAGCAGGTGCACTTTCTGGATCAGTTCGATGTCTGTCGCACCGATGGCCTCCAGGTCGCGAATACCCAGCGCCGCCGTGATCAGGCTGGCGGTGGTGCACGAAATGCCGTTGGTGACGAAGCGCAGGTTGTAAGGTGCATGCTCGCCAGACAGACGTTCATAGATTTCCTCGCGGATATGCTCGCGCAGGATGCTGCCGGGCAAGGTCTGGCCTTTGTACAGGTACATGTCATGGGCGTGCAGGGTCCAGAAGTGCACCAACTCGACGGTAAGTTCGTCGTGGTTCTGCAGGGCATGGATCAAGGACGCCGGGTCGATACCGAAACTGTGCATCTCTTTGAGCATCAGGCGCAGGAATTCGGTATCGCCTGTCAGCAATGCGTGCTGGTAGGCCGGGCGCGTGATGAAGTCATAGGACAGGTCGGCCCCGCCCTTGGACATCTGCGCGATGTCGTCCAGCGTCAGGTTCAGCTCCTGGAAGCTGAAACCGCCGGCCTTGCGGATCATGCCGCCAATGAGCTGGTTGCCGACGATCGACAACGGATGGCTCTCGGACCAGGCGGTACCGCTTGCGCGGGTCTCTACGCCGAGAAACCCGTTGGCATCCAGGCGCAGGCCGCGTGCACCCAGGCAGTCCAGCGCATGCAGGGCATCGCCGATGATCATCTGCTGGGCGGCAAAGCTTGGGTCAAGCCAGTTGAGTGACGGTTGGCCTTCCTTGAAATAGTGCAGGTAGACCCAGCGCCGGGTCTTGCCGTCGACCCCGGTGATCGGTGGGGTCACGCTCCAGTCGGTTTCCTTGACCCCCGGCTCGAAGAAGATCACCCGTTGCAACTGCCCGACGATGTAATGGTGCGCCTTGAGCTCATCGCACTGCGCCGGCAGCAGGTTGACGGCATCCCGGCCAGCAGGCACGTCGGGCAGCAGCGGCCAGTCTTCCTCACGGATCTCGACCATGTGGTAGAGGCCGGGGTAGGCGCCGTGGGCCAGTTCGGCCAGGCGAAAATCCGTGCCTTTGCCAGTGTGCGAGGGGATCAGGTCGTCGATGGTCACCGCGTTGTGTGCAGCAGCCATGCGGCTCATCTGCACCAGCGCCTGCTCGGTGCCGTAAAGCGGGTCGATGTCGAAGCTGATGCGGTCGAAATTGCCGTCGACGCTGGGGGTGTACTCCCGTCCACGCACGCCGCCGGACTGCTTGATAGGGCCGGTATGGATACCTTGCACGCCGATTTCAGACAGGCGCTTCCACAAGGTTTGGTGACCCAGCGCGTCCAGTACCGAGCACCCTTCGGGGGCGATGATGGCATCGGGGTAGACGGTCAGCCACACCGAGGCGATTTCAGTGGCGCGGCGCGGCTGTGCCTCGGCATAGGGGTTGAGCCACAGGCGCGACTGGCCAGAATAGAGGCGGGCCCGCTCCTGCGAGGCCTTGAGCATGGAGCGGTCTTCGAGCCATTTGACGTATGACGGGTCTGGTTGGGTCATGTCGCGTCCTCTCTGCGTGTCGGCACCGGCTCAGGTTATGACGGCATTGGCGACGGAACGTTCGGCTAAAGACACATACCGACCCTCACCCTTCACCGCGCTGGCGGGTGGCCTGCCAGCACAGCAGCGACCCGGCTGTAACCAGCAGCGCACCTTGCCAGAACTGCAGACCCAACTGTGCACCGAGCCACGCGGCGGCAAAGGCCGAGGACAACACTGGGGCAAAATAGGAGGCCGTTGCCATCAACGTCAGGTTGCCGCGCAGGATGCCGATGTTCCACAACGCGTATCCGCCGGCCATGCCCACAGCCGCCGCCAGCAACTCCAGGCCATGGCGCAGGGAGAAGGGCGGCAGCGTCTCGTTGCTTACCAGGTACTGCAGCCAAAGGACGGCGGCGGTCAGCACGAAGAACAGCACCACATGGCTCTGGCCATTGGCGTAGCGACGGGTCACGTTGCAGTACAGGGCGAAGGTGATCGCGCAGGTTGCCGCCAGCCCATAGCTGAGCGGGTTGGAGGTGATATTTTCGCGGATACCCGCCAGCGACAGGCCGTCGGTGCTCACCACCCAGAGAATGCCCAGCAGGGCGATGGCGGTGCCGGGGACGATGATCCAGCGGGCGGGCTGGCGGTTCATGGCGATCGCCAGCAGTATCGTCAGGCTTGGCCACAGGTAGTTGACCACCACCAGCTCAATGGCCTGGGTGCGGCTGACGGCATAGCCCAGCGCCAGGCACAGGCAGATTTCGTAGGCGACGAACAGTGCGCAGCCTGTTACCAAATAGAACCGCGACGCCTGGCGCAGGCGGGGTCGGCCTAGCAGCATGACCAGCAGGGCGGCCCCCAGGGTGTAGATCAGTGCGGCGCCGCCCACCGGGCCAAAGTGCTCGCTGACACTGCGGATCAGGCCGCTGGCCGTGCTCCACAGCAGGATCGCCGCCAGGCCGCAGGCGGTGGCGGCAGGGCCGCTGGTGATGCGCATGGGGTGCTCCAGTGTCTGAGACTTTTTCGGTTCGGCACAATACCTTGTTGTCGGGCAATGCGCAGGCCTCAGCGCCGTGCCGACAATTGCTGGGGGGCGAGGAAGGCATCATGGAAGTAATTGCGCAGCGCCTGCATCGCCGGGCTGAATGCTCGCTCGCGGTGCCAGGCCAGGCCGACGCTCATGGGGGTGACCGGGTCGCTGATGGTCACTGTTTCGATGCGCTTGCCTTCCAGCGACCAGGGGCGGTGCACCAGGTCCGAGAGGATTGCCACGCCACTGCCATTGGCAACCATGCTGCGCACTGCCTCGACCGAGCTGGTGCGTACCCGCACGCGGGGCCGCTGGCCGGCCAGCTCCCAGTAGCGCATGGCGCTTTGCTCGGCTTCGTCCACGGTGAGCAGAATGAACGGCTCGTGGGCGACATCGGCCAGGCTCACCGCCGAGCGTTCGCACAGCGGGTGATGGCTGGGCAGCCACAGCCGGCGTTCGGAGTTGAACAAGGTTTCTGAAACGATATCCGGGTGGGTAAGGTTAGCGGTCAGCACCACCGCCATGTCGAAGCGGCCCTCCAGCAGGCCTTGCTCGATAGCGCTGCGTTCCTGCTCGTGCACCTCCAGCGTGACATCCGGGTGCCAGTGCCCCAGGCGCTGCAAATGGTGCGGCAGAAAGTAGCCGATCACTGTGTAGCTGGCCGCCAAACGCAGCAACCCACTGGCGCGAACGTCCGGCAGTGGGCTGTTAAGTGCATCGTCCACGCTGCGCAGGATCACATAGGCACGGTTGAGAAAGTGTCGCCCGGCATCTGTCAGGCTCATACCCTGGGCCGAGCGCTGAAACAGCAGTGACCCGAGCATGGCTTCCAGCTCCTTGATTGCGGTGGTGACAGCGGACTGGGAAATATTGAGGTGGATTGCCGCTTGCGAAATCTGGCCGATCTCGGCGGTGGCGACAAAATAACGGACTTGGCGCAGAGTCAACGACACGAGAAACACTCCTGGGTATCTGTTTTTCAGAAGACACCCTATCTGTTTATAGATCTACCCAAGGGGTAGCAGAGAATCTAACGTGGCCGGTACGCAGTCACAAGTACCTGGAGAACTGGCATGCAGGCAGTGGATTTCAACTCGGACATGGGCGAAGGCTTCGGCCCGTGGACCATCGGCGATGGCGTCGATAATGAGCTGATGGCCTTCATCAGCTCTGCCAATATCGCCACTGGTTTTCATGCGGGCGACCCAGGCACCATGCGTCGCACGGTCGAGCGTGCCAAGGCGCTGGGTGTGGCGGTCGGTGCCCACCCCGGCTTTCGAGACCTGGTCGGGTTCGGCCGTCGGCACATCAATGCGCCGGCCCAGGAGCTGGTCGACGACATGCTCTATCAGCTTGGTGCTCTGCGCGAAATTGCCCGTGCCCAGGGCGTTCGGCTGCAGCACATCAAACCCCACGGCGCGCTGTACATGCACCTCGCTCGCGATGAAGAAGCCGCGCGGCTGCTGGTACAGCACCTGCGGGTGATTGAGCCTGAACTGCTGCTTTACTGCATGCCCGGTTCGGAAATCTGCCGGGTGGCGCAGGAATGCGGGCAGCCGGTGGTGCGCGAGTTCTACGCCGATCGTGAGTACGACCTGAGCGGCTCAATCGTGTTTACCCGCAACGTGCGTGGCCATGAGCCGCAGCGGGTCGCCGAGCGCGTGCTGCGCGCCTGCCAGCAAGGCCTGGTGCGTACCGTAGAGGGACAGGACCTGGCCATCGAGTTCGATTCCATCTGCCTGCACAGCGACACACCGGGTGCGCTCGAGCTGGTCCAGGCCACCCGTTCGGCACTGGATGCCGCCGGCATCGAGGTGCGCACACCGCGTTGAATCACGGGCACCCGGGGCACAGACCCCGGGGCCGCTGTACCGCATTGTTTTTTGCCTGCCTTACGAATAAAGATTCCAAAAAGGAGCAGACATGGCCGAGCCGCTTGCCAGTACCCCGATCCGCTACAGCTTCGGTGCCGATGAGCATCTGTTTGCCGAGGTCAGCGACAGCATGTCGCTCGAGGCCTTCTTCAAGGGCATGGCCGTTACCCGCGCCGTGGAGCGCCTGGCCTTGGAGGGCGTGCTCGATATCTGCCTGGCCAATGCCTCGTTCCAGATTCGCTTCGACCCTGACCGCATCGCCCCGGCAGCCCTGCTGGAGGCTGTGAAGGGCGCTGAAGCCGAGGCTGTGGCAGAACGTGCGTTGCACACCCGCATCATCGAGATCCCGGTGCTGTACAACGACCCCTGGACCCACGAAACCCTGATGCGTTTTCGCGACCGCCACCAGGACCCGGACAGCACCGACCTTGAATACGCCGCGCGCATCAACGGCCTGGCCGACGTCGAGGCATTCATCGCTGCGCACAGCGGCGCGCCGTGGTTCGTATCGATGGTCGGCTTCGTCGCCGGCTTGCCGTTCATGTTCCAGATGGTCGAGCGTGAGCGACAATTGCAAGTGCCCAAGTACCTTCGCCCACGCACCGACACACCAAAACTGACCCTCGGCCACGGTGGTTGCTTCGGGTGCATCTACTCGGTGCGCGGTGCCGGGGGTTACCAGATGTTCGGGGTGACCCCGGCACCGATCTATGACCCTCAACAGACCCTTAGTTACCTGAAGGCGCACATGGTGTTCTTCCGCCCAGGTGACATCGTCCAGTTCAAGCCCATCGATCGTCAGGCCTATGACCAGGCGGTGGCGGAGGTGGAGGAGGGGTGCTTCGACTTGCGCATCCGCCCCGTGGAGTTTTCCCTGGATGCATTTCTGGCCGACCCGGTCGGCTACCCCCGATCGTTGCAGGAGGCGCTGGCATGATCAAGGTACTCAAACCTGGCCTGGCCACTTCGGTGCAGGACCTGGGTCGAGAAGGCTATTACCACCTGGGCATTCCGCCCTCGGGTGCGCTTGACCAATACGCCTTGCGCGCGGCCAACCACCTGGTTGGCAACCCGGCCGGGGCAGCGGGCCTTGAGTGCGCGCTGGTGGGGCCGGAGTTGGAATTCCAGCAGGATGCGCTGGTGGCAGTGTGCGGGGCGCAGATGCCGGCCTTGCTCGATGGCCGCGAGCAGCGGCCTGACACTGCCTTTGCGGTCAGGGCCGGGCAGGTGCTGCGCTTTGCCTTCCCCACTGCAGGGGCACGGGCGTACCTGGCGGTCGCGGGCGGTATCGATGTGCCCGAAGTGCTGGGCAGCCGCTCTACCTATGCATTGGGTGCGTTGGGCGGCTATCACGGTCGCAAGCTGGTGGCGGGCGATGTGCTGCCAGTGGGGCTGCCCAGTGGCAAGGCGCGCGCCGGTGCCAGCCTGCCAATGGCCTTGCGCCAGGCGCTGGGTGGGGAGGTGGTGTTGCGGGTGGTGCCAGGCTTGTACTTCCACCGCCTGACCGAAGCAGCCGCGAACAGTTTCTTCACCGATGCTTGGACGGTCGGCTCCGAGGCTGACCGTATCGGCTATCGCTACAAAGGCGGAAACGCACTGAGCTTCCGCCCGCGTGAGCAGCCCTTTGGTGCCGGTTCGGATCCGTCCAACATCGTCGACAGCTGCTACCCGATCGGTTCGATCCAGGTACCGGCAGGGCTGGAACCAATCATCCTGCACCGCGATGCGGTATCCGGTGGCGGCTACGCGATGATCGGCACGGTGATCAGCGCCGACCTGGACCTGATCGGGCAGATGCAGCCGAACCAGCAGGCCAGATTCTTGCCGGTGAGCATGGAAGGGGCCCTGGAAGCGCGGCGGTCGTACCAGAAGAAACTGGGGTATCTGGGCCGGTTGTTCAGCTGATCGATGGGGGGCAGGCACCCCATCAGTCGCGTCAGAAGCTGTACTTGGCAGTCAGCATCATGTTGCGCGGCGCCCCCCAGGTGTCGCCGGCATAGTCCACTGAACTGGCGATGGCCGAGTAGTACTTGCGATCGAACACGTTGTTGGCGTTGAGTTGCAGGTCGAGGTGCTTGTTGACCTGGTAGCCCGCCATCAGGTCGGTGACCGCATACGCCCCCTGGATCAGCCGGTACTCGCTGCCATCGGCCACCGTGAAGTCGTTGTAGATGCGGCTCTGCCAGGAAATGTTGCCCCCCACCCGCAGTTTTTCCAGCGGGCCCTGGAAGCGGTAGGTGGTGGTCAGCTTGAACATGTGCTCCGGGGTGTCGGTGTCGAAGCGCTGGTTCACGTTGCCTGGGTTGGCCGCGTCCTTGAGCGTATGCACGCGGGCGTAAGTGTAGCCGGCACCGATCTGCCAGTGCTGGGTCAGCGCACCTTGCAGTTCCATGTCGATACCCTGGCTGCGCACTTCGCCGGAGGCTTCATAGCAGGCCGATTGCGGGCAGTCCGGCACGAACACCTGCACGGCGCGATTTTCCTGGTCGATGCGGAACAGCGCGATGCTGGCGTTGAGTGCGCCGCCGAAATATTCGCCCTTGATGCCGATCTCGTAGTTTTTGCCCACGATTGGCTTGACTGGCGTGCCCGAGGTGCCCTTGGAGCTCTGCGGGGTGAAGATGTCGCTATAGCTCACGTACACCGAGTGCTGGTCGTCGAGGTCGTAGATCAGGCCGGCGTAGCGGGTGACATTGCGGGTGACCTTGTAATCGCCTTCGCCGTCCCGGTTATCGTAGTCATACCAGTCCAGGCGGCCGCCAAGGATCAGCTTGAGCGGGTCAGCCAGGCTCAGGCGGGTGGTCATGTACACACCTTCCTGGGTGGTGACTTCACGGGTGTTGCCGGTATGCACGAAGTTCGGCTTGCCAGCGTTCAGTGGCCAGTTGGTGTCATAGGGGCTGTAGTTTCGGGTGTCCATGTCGTAGATGCGTTTGCTGGCACCCACCACCAACTCGTGAGTGCGGCCAAAGGCCTCGAACGGGCCGCTGACGAAGCCGTCCAGGCCGGCCTGGTTTTCCTGGTGCCTGGACTGGTACACCGTGCGCGACAGCGGCGCCTGCAGACCGGCCCAGCGCGACTGATAGGAGCCGGTGAATGTTGCGTTCTGCTCGGAATAATTGGCGTTGACCTGGAGCTTCCAGTCATTGGCCAGGCGCTGGCGGACTTCGGCGAATACGGTATTGATGTCCTGGTCTTTGTTCTCCCAGTCAGTGCCAGGGTTGTAGGCGCGCGAGAAGCCCATGTGATGGCCGTCCAGCGCGGTTGGCATGGCGCCCCAGAAGTAGTTGGTCTTGTCCTTCTGATGGGAGAAGCCGAGGGTCAGGCTGGTGTCTTCGGAAAGGTCAGCCTCGGTGACTGCATAGAACAGGCCGTGGTTTTCTTCGGCGTCATCGATGTAACTGTTGGCATCGTGGTACGACGCCACCACGCGCCCACGCAGCGTGCCACTGTCGTTGAGCGGGCTGGACGCGTCGATTTCACCGCGGTAGTTGTCCCAACTGCCAGCAGCGCCGGTCAGGGTGACTTTCTGTTCGGCCAGTGGGCGCTTGCGCACCAGGTTGATCGCCGCCGACGGGTTGCCGGCCCCGGTCACCAGGCCAGTGGCCCCGCGCACGATCTCGACCCGGTCGAACATGGCCAGGTTCGGCTGGGCACCGACCGTCCAACCTTGATAACCGCTCGGAATGCCATCGTACATCAGGTTATCGATGTCGAAGCCGCGTGCCGAATAGGTCTGTCGGCCCGGGCCATTGGAATAGTCGAGGAACAGCCCCGGGGTGGCCTTGACCACATCGTTGATGCTGGTCATGGCCTGGTCATCCATGCGCTGGCGGGTGATCACGGTCACGGCCTGCGGGGTCTCACGCAAGCTTAGTGGCAGCTTGGTGGCGGTGGACATCGCGCCGGTGGTGTAAGACTGCGAGCCTTCGGTGGTACTGCCCAGTTGATCAGAGCTGATTTCGGTGGCACCCAGTTCCAATGTGGCGGGCTGGCCATCGTCGGCCAGTGCTGGAGGGATGATGGCCATGTACACGGCCATGGCGAGCAGATTGCGAGCGGGGAGGGAGCGCATGGGCGCCAGGTACGACGGCATGGGAGAGAGGATCCTGTGACAGGTAATTGCGAATGATTATGAGAACTATTGGCAATAAGTGTGTCAGGATACGTCGCAGGGTGAAAGTCTGTGGCGCCAGGAAATTCACGAATTTTTCACATTTTTTGTAATGGCGCCGGGCTGCGTCACGCGTTGGGGGGCCGACGCACCTACGTGATGGACCGTGGGGAAGGCGCTAGGGTGACGTGGGGCGTGTGACCTGTTTGCCCCGTTGGCTGGCAACTTCCTGCGCTTGGCCGTCCCGCTGCTTGCCTTGGCGCGCCAGCCCCTCGAGTTGTGGAATCAACATGCCCTCGGGCAGATGCCGCCAGAACCGGCCGGGCATGTGCAAGCGCAGCGCGTCCGGGTTGAGCCGGGCAGGGTTGAAGGTATGGCGATAATAAGTACGCCACAGTTCGGCGCCGGGGTCGTCGGCATTGCGCGCCCATTGCCGCCAATCGTCAGGGCAACTGTGCCGATAATCAAAATCCTTGCCATCGAAGCGGATGCCGTCCTGCGGTGTGGCGATCAGCCAGCGTAGCCGGCCCAGACGGTCAGCGAAGTGCCCGCTGGCACTGAGCAGAATGTCATGGGCCGGTTCGTGATAGGCCACCAGGTCCAGTTGCAATTGGGCTGCCAAGGCGTCTGGCAAAGGCACGAAACGCACGAAGGCATGCAGGTGATGCGCCTCGCGGCTGACCTGTTTGATGCGTCGATGCAGTTCGCTGCCCAGGCGGTCTCCGGCCAGCATCGCCGTGCGGTCACCATGGGCCACGCGCCAGAGCACTTCGTAAAGCAGGTTCCAGCGCTGTTCGCCGCGGTAGCGGGCAGCCTGCTCCAGCAGGCCCAGCAGGGCTGCGGGCACCTTGGCGCGAAAGGGGCCGGGGTGGGTGGGCAATGCTGCTGGTACGGCCAGCAGATCGTCGATCGGGCCTTGCCCCCAGGTGACCTCGGCTGGGTCGATGCCATGGGCGAGCAAGGCCCGAGCCTGCTCGCGCCAGGTGCCGAAGCAGCCGCCGCAATCGAGTGCGATCACCCCCACAGCCCCATCTGCAGCGGAGCCTGCGGTTCGCGCAGGCGCTCGCGCAGCAGGCCGCTGCGCAGTTCGGCCTGGGCCGGGCGATAGTCGCTGGTGACGATGAACGGCCGCGCCTTGTCCAGCACGCAGCGCAGTTGGATCAGGTCGTCATAGCGCACGCGTCGCTCGCGGCGTAGGGCCACCAGCCGCTGCACACTGCGCAGGCCGATGCCGGGGATACGTGCCAACAAGGCAGGTTCGGCGCGGTTCACATCCAGTGGGAACACCTCTCGATTGGCCAGCGCCCACGCCAGCTTGGGGTCGATGTCCAGCGCCAGGTTGCCGCTCTGGCCAAGCAGCTCACCCGCTTTGTAGCCGTACCCGCGCAACAGGAAATCCGCCTGGTACAGGCGGTGCTCGCGCAGCAGTGGCGGGGCCGCCAACGGCACGCTGCCGGGGCTGTCTGGGATCGGGCTGAAAGCTGAGTAGTACACGCGTTTGAGCCCGTACCCTTGGTACAGAGATTCGGCGTTGCGCAGCAGTGTGCTGTCGTCCGTGGCGTCGGCCCCTACGATGACCTGGGTGCTTTGCCCGGCCGGGGTGAAGCGCGGTGCTTTCGGTTCACCCGCCACGGCCTGTTGGCCCTGGTGGATGACGCCCATGGCCTGGCGAATGGTGCGCGCCTGTTTTTCCGGTGCCAGGCGCTTGAGACTGGCCTCGGTGGGCAGTTCGATGTTCACGCTCAGGCGGTCTGCCAGGCGGCCGGCTTCTTCGATCAGCAGCGGGTCGGCGTCGGGGATGGTCTTGAGATGGATATAGCCACGGAAGTTGTGCTCTTCACGCAGCAGGCGCGCCACCCGGATCAGCTGCTCCATGGTGTAGTCGGCCGACCGGATGATGCCGGAACTCAGGAACAGGCCACTGATGCAGTTGCGACGATAGAAGTCCAGGGTCAGGCGCACCACTTCCTCGGGTGTGAAGCGCGCCCGCGGCACATTGCTCGAGCGCCGGTTGACGCAATACTGGCAGTCGTACAGGCAGAAGTTGGTCAGCAGGACCTTGAGCAGCGACACGCAGCGGCCGTCGGGGGTGTAGCTGTGACAGATGCCCATGCCATCGGTGGCGCCCAGGCTGTCGCCGCCACGCGAGCTGCGTTTGGGCGCGCCGCTGCTGGCGCAAGAAGCGTCGTATTTGGCGGCGTCGGCCAGGATGCCGAGTTTGGCGATGAGTTGCATGGGATGTCTCGCGATACTGATTATTCATACAGTATTTTGAGATGCAGTCGATTGCAAGGGATAAAAATCGGCAGCGGTGGAGCACGTACAAGCGTGATACCCGACAAAAGCCCTCAGCTAAGCTTGGTGCTGGACGTTACGGATAGCAACCTAGCAGGAGTAAACATGAACATCACGCTCAAGTCGAAACTTGCCCTGGCGGGCTTTACCTTGGCCTGGAGCGTGCTCAGCGCCCAGGCCGCCGAGAACAGGAAAGTCGATGTGCTGCTGGTGGGCGGGGGCATCATGAGTTCGACCCTGGCGGTGTGGCTCAATGAACTGGAGCCGGGCTGGTCGATGCAGATGGTCGAGCAGCTGGACAAGGTGGCGGAAGAAAGCTCCAACGGCTGGAACAACGCCGGCACCGGTCACTCGGCGCTGGCAGAGCTCAACTACACCCCGGAGAAGGACGGCAAGATCGATATCAGCAAGGCGGTGGAGATCAACGAGTCGTTCCAGATCACCCGCCAGTTTCTCGCCTGGCAGGTCAAGCAGGGCGTGCTGAAGAATCCTCATTCCTTCATCAATACCACCCCGCACATGAGCTTCGTCTGGGGTGATGACAACATCAGGTTCCTCAAGAAGCGTTACGAGGCGCTGCAGGCCAGCCCGCTGTTCAAACCTATGCAGTACTCCGAAGATCATGAGCAGATCCGCAAATGGGTACCGCTGATGATGGAGGGCCGTGACCCTAACCAGAAGCTGGCGGTGACCTGGACGCCGATCGGTACCGACGTCAACTTCGGCGAGATTACCCGCCAGTACGTGGCCTACCTGCAGAGCCGGCCGAATTTCGACCTGGCGTTGTCCAGCGAGGTCCAGGACATTACCCGTAACGATGATGGCTCCTGGCACGTGGAGTACAAGAACCTCAAGGACGGCAGCAAGGCGGCCACCGATGCCAAGTTCCTGTTCATCGGCGCTGGCGGTGCGGCGTTGCCCCTGCTGCAGAAGTCGGGGATCGAGGAGGCCAAGGATTATGCCGGCTTCCCGGTGGGCGGTTCCTTCCTGGTCACTGATAACCCGGCCATCGCCCAACGGCACATGGCCAAGGCTTACGGCATTGCCGCCACCGGTGCGCCGCCGATGTCGGTACCGCACTTGGATACCCGTGTCCTGGACGGCAAGCGGATGATCCTGTTCGGGCCGTTCGCGACCTTCTCGACCAAGTTCCTCAAGCAGGGCTCACTGCTTGACCTGTTCGCCAGCGTCAACGTGCACAACACCTGGCCGATGGTGCGTGTGGGCGTGCGCGAATTTGACCTGGTGCAGTACCTGGTCGGCCAGGTGCTGCAATCGGACGATGACCGTTTCGAAGCGTTGCGCACCTACTTCCCTGAAGCGAAGAAAGAGGATTGGCGGCTGTGGCAGGCTGGCCAGCGGGTGCAGATCATCAAGAAGGACGACAGCCAGGGCGGCGTGCTCAAACTGGGCACCGAAGTGGTCACGTCCAAGGACGGCACTATCGCCGGCCTGCTGGGTGCTTCGCCGGGTGCTTCGACCGCGGCACCGATCATGCTCGACCTGCTGAACAAGGTGTTCAAGGACAAGGTGGCCTCGCCGGACTGGCAAGCCAAGATCAAACAGATCGTGCCATCGTATGGCATACACCTGAACGATCATCCGGACCAGGTGCAGAAGGAGTGGGCGTACACCAATGAAGTGCTGCAACTGAACCCTCCGACGGCGGGGGAGGTGCAGTAGCGTTTGCTCAGCAGCCCGTCGCCGGATTGCCCGCGACGGGCTGCAGCGGCCCCATTTCGGAACACACAGACAGCCTTGATTCTGAAGGCTCACTTTTTCATATGGTTTTCCACACGCTTCAAATCTTTAGCCAGTTGAATGCGCAACGCGGATATCAACTTTTGCGCGTTGTCTGCCAAGGGTTTTCCCGGGCGGAAAAGCAGAAGGCTGGTGAAGATCCTGAGAGCGTTGGCAGCAGGCCTGCTGAGTAGTGTGCAGGGCCGCGTGTCGTGGTGTACACGGAAAATAAGGCATCTAGACTTACAGACAGCCCGCTGCTGCTGTCATGGCGGCGAGTCCTCACCATTCATCCGACCACCGCCTCCCCGGACCGGACATCCCTCGCTGACGGTGGCCTTCTTGCAGAGGAGGGCAGGTCATGGACGAGGCAAGGCTTCACGATTTCATGGGTAAGCTGGTGGGCGACATGGGCGCTGCGGCGACCCTGGCCAATGTGATCCTCGGTGACGAACTGGGGCTGTACAAGGCCATGGCCGACAGCCAGCCGATAACACCCGAGGCACTGGCGGCAAAGGCCGGCTGCCACCCCCGGTTGGTGCGCGAATGGCTCAACGCTCAGGCCGCTTCTGGGTACATGGTGCATGACAAGGGCAGTTTCGTGCTGCCCGAGGAACAGGCCATGGCGCTGGCCCTGGAGGATTCCCCGGCCTACATGGCCGGTGGCGCGGCGGTGGTGGCGGCGCTGTTCCACGACAAGGACAAGCTGGTGGCGGCCATGCGCGGTGACGGCGGGCTGGCCTGGGGCGACCATCACCCGTGCATGTTCAGTGGTACTGAGCGCTTCTTCCGGCCTGGCTATCGGACGTTCCTGGTGGCTGAATGGCTACCGGCGCTGGAGGGTGTGGTTGCCAAGCTGCAGGCCGGGGCGAAGGTGGCGGACGTGGGCTGCGGGCATGGGGCTTCGACCCTGGTCATGGCGCAGGCCTATCCGGCTTCGAGGTTTGTCGGTTACGACTACCACGCGCCCTCCATCGCCACGGCTCGCGAGCGCGCCGGCGAGGCGGGTGTGTCGGAGCGGGTGAGTTTCCAGCAGGCCTCGGCCAAGGATTATCCAGGCCATGATCATGACCTGGTGTGTTTCTTCGATTGCCTGCATGACATGGGCGACCCGGTTGGCGCTGCCCGGCACGCCTACCGTGCGTTGAAGGCTGACGGTACGGTGATGCTGGTGGAGCCTTATGCCGAAGATTCGCTCGACGGCAATCTCACGCCGGTGGGGCGCTTGTTCTATGCGGCATCGACGTTCATCTGCACACCCAACTCGCTGTCCCAGGAGGTCGGGCTTGGGCTGGGCGCTCAAGCGGGGGAAGCGCGGTTGCGCGCGGTGTTCGAGGAGGCGGGCTTCACACGTTTCCGGCGCGCAACGCAAACGCCGTTCAATCTGATTCTGGAGGCGAGGAAGTAGGTTTTTCCGGCAGAAGTTGACCCAGTTTCTGTGGGGCGGGCGTGCCCCGCGAACACTGGCGAAGCCGGTGCCAGCCACCGCGCTGCCTGTTTCGCAGGACGACGCCACTCCCACAGGTTTGGGCGCTGGCAAGCGCTAGACCCCGCCACCCACGGCCGACAGACAAAAAGAAAGGGCGCCCAGTAGGCGCCCTTTCTTCTTTTTGCTGCTTAGGCTTCGGCGTCCCAAGGACGATCGCCTTTTTCATCTTTCACGCGGGTCGGCAGGCCCATCACGTCCAGGGCCTTGAGGAACGGCTCGGCTGGCAGCTCTTCGACGTTGACCATGCGCTTGGCATCCCACTCGCCACGGGCGACCAGCAGCGCAGCGGCCACTGGAGGTACACCGGCGGTGTAGGAAATACCCTGGCTGTCGGTCTCGGCGTAGGCTTCTTCGTGGTCGGCCACGTTGTAGATGAACACTTCGCGCGGCTGACCATTCTTGGTGCCTTTGACCAAGTCACCGATGCAGGTCTTGCCGGTGTAGCCAGGGGCCAGCGAGGCCGGGTCTGGCAGTACGGCCTTGACCACTTTCAGCGGCACCACTTCCAGGCCTTCAGCGGTCTTGACCGGCTGCTCGGAGAGCAGGCCCAGGTTCTTCAGCACGGTGAACACGTTGATGTAGTGTTCGCCGAAGCTCATCCAGAAGCGCACGTTCGGCACGTCGAGGTTCTTCGAGATCGAATGCACCTCGTCGTGGCCGGTCAGGTACAGGTTCTGCGAACCCACCACCGGCAGGTCGTCGGTACGCTTGACCTCGAACATGGTGTTGCTGGTCCACTGGCTGTTCTGCCAGCTCCACACTTGCCCGGTGAACTCGCGGAAGTTGATTTCCGGGTCGAAGTTGGTGGCAAAGTACTTGCCGTGGGACCCCGCATTGACGTCGAGAATGTCGATCGAATCAATGCGGTCGAAATACTGTTGCTGCGCCAGTTTGGCGTAGCTGTTCACCACACCCGGGTCGAAACCGACGCCGAGAATGGCGGTAATGTTCTTCTGCTGGCACTCTTCCAGGTGTTTCCACTCGTAGTTGCCATACCAGGGCGGGGTTTCGCAGATTTTGCCCGGTTCTTCGTGGATCGCGGTGTCCAGGTAGGCCACACCGGTATCGATGCAGGCACGCAGCACCGACATGTTGAGGAAGGCGGAACCGACGTTGATCACGATCTGCGATTCGGTCTCGCGGATCAGTGCCTTGGTCGCCTCGACATCGAGGGCGTTGAGCGAGAAGGCCTGGATGTCGGCGGGTACCTTGAGGCTACCCTTGGCCTTGACGCTGTCGATGATGGCCTGGCATTTGGAGATGTTCCGTGACGCGATAGCGATACGACCCAGTTCGTCGTTATGCTGCGCGCACTTGTGGGCCACCACCTTGGCGACACCTCCTGCACCAATGATAAGAACGTTCTTCTTCAATTTACCTGTTGCTCCTTACTTTTGGGGCCGGTCTTACGACAGGCTGGAAACGTAGTCTTCGAAACCGAACTCGCGCACCAGTTCGACGCTGCCGTCGAGCTGTCGGACCGCGATGGAAGGCATTTTCAGACCGTTGAACCAGTTTTTCTTGACCATGGTGTAACCCGCCGTGTCGATGAACGACAGGCGATCGCCGATGGCCAGCGGACGATCGAATTGGTACTCGCCGAAGATGTCGCCGGCCAGGCACGATTTACCGCAGACCATGTAGGTGTGCTCGCCATCGTTGGGGGCCATCTTGGCGTTGAGGCGGTAGATCAGCAGGTCGAGCAGGTGCGCTTCGATCGAGCTGTCGACCACGGCGAGGTGCTTGCCGTTGTAGAGGGTATCGAGCACGGTCACTTCCAGCGAGGCACTGTTGGTGATCGCGGCTTCGCCAGGCTCCAGGTAGACCTGTACGCCGTAGTGTTCCGAGAACGCCTTCAAGCGCGCGCAGAACGCATCGACCGCATAGTCTTCACCCGTGAAATGGATGCCGCCACCGAGGCTGACCCATTCCACCTTGTGCAGCAGGTGGCCGAAACGCTCTTCGATGTGGGTGAGCATCTTGTCGAACAGGCCGAAGTCACCGTTCTCGCAGTTGTTGTGGAACATGAAGCCGGAGATCTGCGCGATCACTTTCTCGATCTTTTCCGGGTCCCACTCACCGAGGCGGCTGAACGGGCGCGCCGGGTCGGCCAGCAGGTAGTCGGAACTGCTCACCTGCGGGTTGACGCGCAGGCCGCGGACCTTGCCCTCGGACTGCTCGGCGAAGCGCTGCAACTGGCCGATCGAGTTGAAGATGATCTTGTCGCAGTTCTCGAGCATTTCCTCGACCTCGTCGTCGGCCCAGGCCACGCTGTAGGCATGGGTCTCGCCGGCGAACTTCTGGCGGCCGAGCTTGAGCTCATACAGCGACGAAGAGGTGGTGCCGTCCATGTACTGCTGCATCAGGTCGAACACCGACCAGGTGGCGAAGCACTTGAGGGCGAGCAGTGCCTTGGCACCGGAGTGTTCGCGCACGTAGGCGATCTTCTCCATGTTGCTCAGCAGCTTGGTTTTATCGATGAGGTAGTACGGCGTCTTGATCATTTAAAGGCCCCCGGCCAGGCCGGCCAAAAAAAGGACACGCATTGTGCCTTCCCTTGCCGCATATCGAAAGGGCGAGATGCGCATTTCGTCGAGCTTGCGGTCAGCGTGAGGGAATTTTCCCCCGTGCGACAAACTCATTGGAACACGCCTGTGTGAACATCCTAATAGCGGGCAGGCAGAACAAGGAGATTCCGATGAGCAGCCGTACCAGAACACTCAAGGACGGGGGATGGGCATGAAGATCGGGGTCATTGCCGACACGCACGGGTTGCTGCGCCCCGAAGCGATTGACGCGCTGGTGGGGTGCGAGCTGATCGTACATGCCGGCGACATCGGCAAACCGCAGGTGCTCGAAGTGCTCGAGGCACTGGCGCCATTGCGGGTGGTGCGCGGCAACAACGATTTGAAACTGCCGTGGGCGGCGCAGCTGGCCGATGAGCTGCGCTTCGACCTGGCAGGCCGACAAACCCTGCTGGTGCACGACATTGCCGATGTGCCGCATGAACTGGACGCAGCGGTACAGGTAGTGATCACCGGGCACTCGCACAAGCCGATGATCGACTGGCGCGAAGGGCGTTTGTACCTGAACCCGGGAAGCGCCGGGCCACGGCGGTTCAAACTGCCGGTGACCGTGGCGGTGATTGAAATTGAAGGGGAGGTGCTGGTGCCGCAGATCATTGGGTTACTGGATTGACCTCTCGGCCGCTTCGCGGACAAGCCTGTGAGGCGGCCGGAGGATGCTGCCTCAATCGACCTGCTTCAACCACGCCTGGATCTGCTCCAGTGTCGCCGTAGCGCCGCCACAAACCACGACCAGTACATTACTGTAACCGTCCAGTTTCCCCGCCTCGTAGGTTACCGCCAACGCCGCTCCACAGGCCGGTTCCACCAGCACCCGATGGTCAGCCAGGAAACGCTCACACGCTTGCAGCGCCGCGCGGTCACTGACCAGCACACTGTGCACGGGATGTTCGCGTACGCAGGCCATGGCCTGGTCGGCCACACGCTTGGCGCCCAGCGAGGTCGCCACCGAAGCTAGGCGCTCAAGCTCCACCGGGTGACCGGCTTGTACCGCCGCATGCAACGAGGCCGCGCCTTCGGTTTCCACTGCCACCACCGGTACATCATCCCAGCCGTTGCGCTTGAGGCCTTCCACAACGCCACTGAGCAGGCCACCGCCGCCCACCGACAGCACCACGGCATCAGGCTTGTAGCCGGTAGCGGCGACTTCATCGATCAGGCTGGCATGCCCGGCCCACAGCAGTGGGTCGTCGAACGGGTGGATAAAGGCATCGTGCGGCCCGATCAACGTTTGGGCCAGGGCGTTGGCTTCCTGCCAGGAACTGCCATGTACCACCACTTTTGCATCCTCCTGATGCAACAGCTCCTTGGCCCGCTCGGTGGTGGTCTCGGGTACCACGACCGTCACCGGCACGCCGAGTTTGCGACCGGCGTATGCCACTGCCAGGCCGGCGTTGCCACCGGACGAGGAGACGAAGTGCCGCGCACCACGGGCATGGTGGACTTCGCAGGCATGGCCCACCCCGCGCAGCTTGAACGAACCGCAGGGCTGCAGGGCGTCGAGCTTGAGCCAGACCGTTCGGCTGGCGGCCAGCGATAGCGGGCGGGATTCGATCAGGGGTGTCTGGATATGCAGGGTCATTGGCTCGCTCCGCGTAGATGTTCAAGGTAGTTGTAAATGGTATATCGGGTCACGCCGAGGGCCGCTGCAGCCTTCTCCACGCCACCCTTGACGATGAACAGGCCGCGCTCCTGCATCACTCGTACAGCCTCCACCTTCGCCTGCCTGTTCATGCGGGCCTGGCCCGTGCGCTGCAGCGCATCTTCAATGATCTCACCCATCAGCAGTGCCATGTCAGCGGGTTCGCTTGTGCTGACCGGGGCCGCTACGGCGCCCACTGGCTGCAACTGCTGGAGAAAGCTCAATGCGGCGTCCAGGTCGGTGACATCGGTGTTGATGCACAAGCTGGCGAACGGGTGGCCGGTGCTGTCGCGAAAGATCGCGGTGGCGCTGCGCAGGGTGCGGCCTTTGAGGGTGGTAGGGTAGTCGGGCAACACCACAGGCTCGCAACCCTGCTGGCTGGCAGGGGCCTGCATCAGGGCTTTGAAGCCTTGGTCCTGTTCAGGGGCCGCGAGAATCGGGCTGCCGACCACACGGCCAGAGAGATGGCCGTTGACGATCGCCACCACGGAGTGTTCCGGGTGGTCAAGGTCATGCAGGAGGATTTCCATGTTACGCGCAGCGACGCTGCCCAGCGCCTGGATGGCGGCTTTCAGTACAGTGAGGGTGAGCTGTCGTTCGTGGCTTACCGATAGGCCCATGCCAACATCCTTTATCAACGATTTGTTGATAGTTACACAGAATGTTGAATTTGGCGAGCGGCCTCTACAGGCCCATCGAGGGATTAACAGGGTGTGAGGTAGCTCGCCGGGCGGAGACCGGAAGGGGCCGCTGATCGCGGCCCCGAAAGGTTCAGCCCAGTGCTGGGGTACGCGGCGGGATCATGCGGCGCGAGCCGGTCGATTCGAACGCGGCAGCGAATTTCAACAGATTGTTGTCGCTGTACGCCTGGCCGGCGAAGGTCAGCCCCACCGGCATGCCGATGTCGGCCATCACACCCATTGGCACGGTCACCGTGGGTACGCCCAAATGGCGGATAGCGAGGTTGCCGTTGGCCACCCAGATGCCATTGCTCCAGGCGATGTCCGCTGATGCAGGATTGACGTCGGCATCGGCCGGGCCTACATCGGCGACGGTGGGAAACAGCACTGCATCCAGGCCTTGGGCGTCCATCCAGTCCTCCAGGTCCAGCTTGCGGGTTTTCTCCAGCCCGCGCAGGCCGTCGGGCAGGGTTTCGATCTGGTCCCAGGTCTTCAGGCCGCGCTTGGCCATGTTGACATACTCGTCCATACCTGCCGCCAGGTCGTCCTCACGGTTGGGCAGGGTGCCCGGATCGTGCGGAAAGATCTGTGGGCCATCGACGTCGGCCAGGCGGTTGAGCTTGGGGTCGTTGTTGGCGCGCAGGAAGTCGTCGAAGCCCCAGCCGGACAATTCCCACAACTCATCATGCAGGAACTGTTTGCTGACGATGCCACGGTTGTACACGGTAGGGGCACCCGGGCGGTCGCCTTCACAGTTGGATACCAGTGGGAAGTCCACTTCCAGCACTTGGGCGCCGGCGGCTTCGAGGGCCTGGCGGGCCTGTTGCCACAGCTCAATGACCGAGTCGCGGGTCTTGATGCGCTGGCCGGTCGGGCCGCCGATGCCGGGTTTTTCGCAAGTGCCGGCTTCGGGGTCGGCGTTGATGTACATGCGCGGTACGCCGAATCGCTTGCCCTTGAGAACGCTGGTATCCACTGCCAGGTCCAGGTAGGACGCCGGGCGTACCGAGGAGGCGGCCGGGATCGGCACCCAGGGTTGCAGGCGCCACAGGTCGCCGCGGGTGTCAGGGTCGTCGGCAACCACGACGTCGAGGATTTCCAGCAGGTCGGCCATGGTACGGGCGTAGGGCACCACCACGTCCATGGTCGGCGTCAGTGGCCAGTTGCCACGCACCGAGATCACGCCACGCGAGGGGGTGTAGGCGCACAGGCCGTTGTTCGAGGCAGGGCCGCGGCCGCTCGACCAGGTTTCTTCGGCCAGGCCGAAGGCGCTGAAACTCGCTGCCGTGGCGGTGCCGGCGCCGTTGGACGAGCCGGAGGCGAACGGCGCGGTCAGGTAGTTGGCGTTGTACGGGCTTTCAGCGCGGCCGTAGACGCCACGCTGCATGCCACCGTTGGCCATGGGCGGCATGTTGGTCTTGCCCAGGCAGATGGCGCCGCCGGCGCGCAGGCGCTCGACGGTGAACGCATCGCGCTGGGCGACCAGGTCCTTGAATGCCGGGCTGCCGGACGCGGCGGTCAGGCCCTTGACCAGGTAGCTGTCCTTGGCGGTGTAGGGGATGCCGTCCAGCGGGCCGAGCAGTTCGCCACGGGCGCGGCGTGCGTCGGAAGCCTCGGCTTCCTTGAGCGCTTCAGGGTTGCGGACCACCACGGCATTCAGGGCAGTGGTGGTGTCGGCTCCATCGTAGGCGTCGATACGCGCCAGGTAGGCCTTGACCAGCTCGACCGCCGTCGTGCGGCCCGCTTGGAGCGCGTCGCGCAGCTCGGCAATGGAAACCTCGGTTACCTCGATCATGCTTTCACCAAAAATTGTGCAGGTGGGGGCGTTTGCGAGGAGTGTACAAGAAGGGATCGGGGGAAGCAGGCTTGCGCAGGAGAAATGGTTTTTTGCAACGGGGCACTGTTGGGGCCGCATGGCGGCCCCTGTGGACTCAATCCAGGTCCGCCGCCGAATGCCGTTCGGGCACCTGGCTGTCTTCGTCCCCCCAGGTACGGTTGACCCGGGTACCGCGCTGCACGGCCGGGCGTAGGGCGATCTCCTCGGCCCAACGCTGCACGTGCGGATACTCATGCACCGCCAGGAACTCCGCTGCCCCATACAGGTTGCCGCGCACCAGTTGGCCATACCATGGCCACACGGCGATATCGGCGATGCTGTACGTGTCGCCACCCAGGTAGCGGCTCTCGGCCAGGCGCCGCTCCAGCACATCCAGCTGGCGCTTGGCCTCCATGGTGAAACGGTTGATGGCGTATTCGAACTTCTCTGGCGCATACACATAGAAGTGGCCAAAACCACCGCCCAGATACGGCGCCGAGCCCATCTGCCAGAACAACCAGTTCAGGCTCTCGGCACGGGCTGGCGCAGCCTTGGGCAGCAACGCGCCGAATTTTTCCGCCAGGTACAGCAGGATCGACCCCGACTCGAACACCCGCACAGGCGGCTCGACGCTGCGGTCGAGCAGGGCAGGGATCTTCGAATTGGGGTTGACCTGCACAAAGCCGCTGGAGAACTGCTCGCCTTCGCCGATGCGGATCAGCCAGGCGTCGTACTCGGCACCGCTGTGGCCAAGGGCGAGCAACTCTTCAAGGAGGATGGTGACCTTGACGCCGTTGGGGGTGGCCAGCGAGTACAGCTGCAAAGGGTGCTTGCCGACAGGCAGTTCCTTGTCGTGGGTCGGGCCGGCGATCGGCCGGTTGATGCTGGCGAACTGGCCGCCGGAGGCTGCGTCGTTGCGCCAGACTTTGGGCGGAACATAGGGTGGCTTGCTCATGCATGGACTCCTTCAAACGCGCAAGACGGTCACGTACAGACGTGGACCTGCATCTATGCCATGGGTTCGCACCGCTGCGCAATTGCATTGGCTGCACGCGCCAGCTGCATGCGGGTGGCTTGGTCATGGATGCGCGGCCATACGCACTGCCTTGGCCATCTCGGTGGCCAGGGCTCGGCTCATGCCGTCAAGCGTGCGGCCACGGCGCGTGACGATCTGGATATCAGTGGCGTTCATTGCCTGGCAATCGATGGCCAGTGCCTTGAAGGTACCGTACTTGAGCTCGTCGATGATCGGCAATTCGGCCAGTAACGTCGCGCCCAGTCCAGAACGGACGAAATCGAGGATCACCGCCAGCGAATTGGAGGTCAGCGTTGGCACGATGTTGAAGCCATGCCCCTTGCAGGCGGCATCCACCAGCTCGCGTACGCGGAAGTTGGCCCCGGGCAGCACCAGCGATTCGCGGGCGACCTCCTCAAGGGTGACGGTAGTGCGCTTGGCCAGCCGGCTGTCGCGGTGAACGATCATGCGCAGCGGTTGCGCCAGGCTGAAAAGCCGGGTCAGGCGCGCAGTCGGGCTGGGCGCGAAAACCACACCCAGGTGCGCTTGGTCGGCCATCACCATGCGCTGCACTTCCAGCGACGGCGCGCTGATGATTTCGGCTTTATGGGCCCCGTGAGCCTGCAAGAAGCCTTGTAGCGAGTTGATCGCCCGGGCGCCGAGCAGGCCTTCGCCGATGGCAATCACGGTGGAGGTCTGCTGCTGGTCGCGCAGTTCGTCCAGGCGGCTGACCAACTGGGCGTGCTGGCGGATGCGTTCGATGTAGTAGTCCACGGCCGCTTCACCGGCAGTGGTCAGGCTGATGCGGTGGGTGCCGGGGCGCACCAGTTCGATGCCCAGCTCTTGCTCCAGCCTGGCGATCTGCCGGCTGACCGAAGAGGTGGCGACGCCCAGCGCTTCGGCGGCGGCGCGCATGGAGCCTTTGTCATGGCTCAGGTGCAGGTAACGCAGGCGATGGTCCTGCAGATCGATATGGCGGGTGGGCATGACCTCGACCTCGGGGTAATCACGGCAGGCATTGGCGTGTCCCCGTCGGTCCTGGCGGGGGCTGGCTTGATTGTTGTTTTTAGGCGCGGCGCGGGTTGGCCGGCGTAGTCGTGCTCCATGCCAGGCCATCCTACACCAGCTTTTTTCTGTTCGAAATCATGTGAAAAGTGGACTAAAAATTTTTCTGCATATTCGCGTGCCCGGTTAGTTTTTTTGGTTGTGTAGCTGCCTTAGTCTTTCATGCAAAAAACACTTTTAATTCAAGGAAATAACATAGTTTTAGGACGGATTTGCGGCTGATATCAAGGAGCGTTGTGTGTTTTTAAGCGTGAAAATTCAATTGACAATTCACGTAATTGATCGCAAATTTTCGCCACCGGCACACAAAACAAGAGAGACAGACCATGCCGCCCGAACCCGCCTTTGCTCCCCTGCGTGGCCGCCGCTTGCCCTTAGCCAGCTCAGCCATTTCGCCGCCTGCCATTTCCTACAAGCATCAGTACAAGAACCGCGCCTGAGACGGAGAATGTCCATGGATTCGCTTTGCCTGCGTGCCGCGCCCGTGTCGGCGCTTGCCTCCGGCCCTGCCTTCGAGGCCCTGCTTGAGGGTGTTCGTGATCGAGCCCGACTGGGTGAGTTCGATCGCCAGCGCCACATTTCCCGCGATGTGATCGATGCCTTCAAGGCCCACGGTGTGTACCGCGCCCTGGTGCCCAAACGCTTCGGTGGCTTGGAATGCTCCCCGGGCGCGTTCTGCGAGATGATTGAGCGCATCTCCCATGCCGACGGCTCGGCCGGTTGGGTGGCCAGCTTTGGCATGAGCCCGGTGTATCTGGCCGCGCTGCCACTGCAGACCATCGCCGAGATCTACCGCAATAGCCCCGATACTGTCTTCGCCGGCGGCATCTTCCCACCGCAGCCTGCTGAAATCGTTGCCGGTGGCTTCAAGGTCAACGGTCGCTGGAAGTACTCCAGCGGCTCTGTGGGCGCCGACATCGTTGGCGTCGGTATCGCCCCGCGCAACGGCGACAAGCTTGACCTGCCGCGCCTGGCAGTGATGCCACGCCACCAGGCGCGCATCGAAGAGACCTGGGACACCGTAGGCCTGCTCGGAACCGGCAGCCACGACCTGCTGGTCGAGGATGTGGTGGTGGGCGAGCAGTGGACCTTCGTGCGCGGTGGCAAGCCCAACCTGGATGAGCCGTTCTTCCGTTACCCGTCGCTGTCGTTCGCCACCCAGGTGCTGTCGGTGGTCGGCCTGGGCATTGCCCGTGCCGCGCTGGACGAACTGTCGGGCATGGCCAGCGGACGTATTTCGGTGACCGGCGCTCCGGCATTGGCAGACCGGCCGCTGGCCCAGGTCGATGTGGCCAAGGCCGAGGCCGCGCTGCGCTCGGCCCGCGCATTTTTCTACGAGTCCATCGAGCGGGCCTGGGAGCACGTGCTGGCGGGCGACCCGGTGCCGGTCGAGGTGACCAACCTGCTGCGCCTGTCTTCGACCCATGCCGCGCGGGTGGCGGCCGAGGTGGCCCGCAGCGCGCAGATGCTCTCGGGCATGACCGGCATCTACAACCAAAGCCCGCTGGCCCGTTGTGTCAACGATGCCCAGGTGGTCACCCAGCACGCCTTCATGGGCGACGTCACCTACCAGAACGCCGGGGCGATGTTCTTCGGTAAACAACCCCTTCCGGGCTACTTGTAACTTTCGGGATATTTGTCATGAGCGATAAGAAAACCTTGCGCGTGCTGTTCTGCATGGGCATCAACCAGAACTTCTTCGATGCGCCGCGTGAAGAGCAGTTGCACGTGTGGGCCGCCTTCAGCGCGATGTGGAACGGTATTCACGACCTGGCCGGGGTGCACGTGCTGGGCAACATGGACGACGACCAGAGCATGGTCGGCCCCTCCGACGGCTACCCCTGGACCACCTACCTGTTGGCCGACGTGCCGGACATCGAAACCGTGCACGCGGCCTGCAATCTGTTCCGCACCACGGCGGTGGGCGAGGGGCCTTACAAACTGTGGCGCTACGCCAAGGTCGAGGCCCGTGTTGGCCGCGAACTGATCATCCAGCGCGCCTGATGTGAGGAATATGCCGTGAGCCACCTGATCCCCGCCGTCAACCTGGCGATCGACCCGGCCGAGCTGGTACAGCCCGACCGCGTCCACACCTCCCTCTACACCGACCCGGCGCTGTTCGACGCCGAGCTGGAAAAGATC
>NZ_BCBH01000013.1:0-139079 GCF_001320525.1 Pseudomonas sp. NBRC 111131
GTAGGTAAGCGGGCGTTGAACGATAAGGTAGATGGTCGATGCGTTCCATCGCTCCCGGATGACCGCCTCGCGCTTGAGGGTATCGAATTCGTAGGCGGAGACTGTGGGATAGGTCATCTTTAGGACAGCGCGTGCAAAGCGCAAAGCGGAAACGTTCGAGCTGATGGGAGGTTCTGCATCATTCATGTCATTCAATCCCTGAAGGGCCGCTACAGCCCGGCGAAAAAATCCAAATTACAGCCGCTCTGTCGCAGAGGCAATCACGGCTCACGTGAGGGATGGTAAGCGTGATGCGGCAAGGTGTGATTGCGGGACGCTTATCCACGCTGCTATTAGCTTTGTCAGGCGTTACTTCCGAGCGCACTACTTGGAGGCCCCGCTCGTGCACAACACCTTCGTCGCACCTATAACCATACGTCGAATGTGGCTATGCATTGAGCCACACCGCGTAGCCATTCGACGCACGCGTCACTCAGTTAGGTCAGCCGATAGTCACGGTGCAACACACCAAGCTCTTCCAGCCCTCGCGCGAGCATCTGACTATACCCTTGGCGATCATGGATGAAGGGAGAAAAGAGGCTGTGGCCTAGCCACTCTTCGAAGCCATTTTGAGCAACGTTTGCCAATGCCATGCCGACCGAGCGCACATCTTCGAATCGCCCATGCTGCAGGTCATCTTTGCTCAGGTTATCGTGGACGTATTCGGTTTGATCACGGAGCGACGACCACCGTTTAAACGAAGCGCGCCTAACTTGGCACGGCACGCAGCGGCCACAGTGCTTGTAACCGAACCGCTGAAAGCGCCCACAGCTGGTTGATGCCACGGCATGCTGCTTGAGCAAATCCTGATTTCTGCAGCCCACCATCATTTCCCCTTTCGTGACCAAGGCATAGGGGTTACGAATCTGAACGTTGATGCCGGCAGCATCAAAGACCTGCTGAAGCCGTCCCAGGTACTCAGGATGCGCAGTGCGAGTGCTCAGGCTACCGACGCGGGACATGGTCAGCGGCGGATTGATGGCGATGAACCCGTTCTCGCAGATGTACAGCGGCACGGTCTCGCCACGATGGTAGCGATCGAGCGAGGTCGCTACGGCCAGGCCAAATGCCAAAAATACGATCGAGCGAGCACGCTGGGACGGCTCCTGCTGCCCAGGCGATCTGGCCACATGATTGAGACCGATCCGGTTCAAACCCAGGCTCTGAGCAAACAGATCCTGCTTCTCACCGTCACCTCTGACAATCTGGCTCACCGCATAGGGCTTTAACCCCTGCTCCACTAGGTCAATCGCACCAATCAAGCTGTCGAGACCGCCAGAAAGCAGTACCACCGAATCTTCCACCGGATGCAGCGCCTGCATCTGTGCCGGCGGCCCAAAACCACCGGGATGGAAAGCCAGCGTCCATTGATCCGTTGTAAGAAACCGCAGCGCTGCCTCCAGGGCACGCGCCTGGGTGTTCCAAAACACCGGATCTTGCACCGCAATCTCAAGAGTGATCTGGCGAGTCCAGGCATCAGCACTCTTTGCTCTCAAATCAGTAAAGTCTGCAGCTACCACTGAAAGAGCAATGCTCAGGAAGTCCCAGGCTTGAGGGCTGATTTCCAAATGGGCCTTGTCGAGCAGTTCACGGGCATAGCCACCGACACTGACCTGTCCGTCTTCAGCTTTGCCGTAGATCACCACTTGCATGGCGCCGTCCATACCCGGCACAGTGAACCCAGCTGGGCCGCACACAAACCTCATTCTACGTACCCCTCAAACACTTCAAAGGTGTCCTGTAGCGCCTGGGTGACAACCTGAGAAATCCTCCCAGTAGTCAAGGGCGTTTTGGCGTTTGCGATCTTGCGGAACGAAGTGCTCACGCACTCTTTGATGTAGTCCTTGATCTCCTTCAAGCGACGCATTGCGACCGATGCTGAAGGCGCCTTTTCCTGGATGGTCTTGCACATATCGAGCTCGTACCGATGGAACACGTCCATCGCTGTGAAACGCTCAATCGCAAAAGCCCGCTGCTCAGCTGACAGGTTGAGCAGGTCAGCATCTGGATAGCGCACCAAAACATCGGACAGCGACCCACGAATCGAAGCACGCTCGGCTTCTGCATCCTGAGTACCGTCTACCGGGCGGACGGCTTCAACCAGGGCATCCATCACTTCGGATGCAGAGCGACCTTGCAGAAGGGCACGGTCAAGTACACCGGGGCCAGCTTGTTGGCTGCCATCAGCGACCGACTCAAGCGCGCTGCCGAAGACCCCGGCGATTGACGCGGTGCCTCCAAAACGTGCCGTGGTGGTTTTTGATCCACCATACCCATGGCGCACATATTCCCGCAGGCTCTTGCGCAAGCTATTGCGATTACCGCTATTTGCGAAGTCACCCAGCCCTCGCCGTGCTCCCTTGAATCGTGCAGGAGGGGCTAAGGGTGGTGGTGCCTGGGGTACCTGCCTTGGGTTTTCGGGTTGGTCATTACCATCCTCGGTCTCGTCCTTGTCCGGCTCAGGTGGCCCGTCATCTCGTGGATCCTCCGGTGGCTCGGGCGGCTTTGGCGGCACGGGCGGCACGGGCGGCGGCAACGGCGGCAGCGGCGGAGTCCAAGGTGGTACGTACGGTAGGCCCTTGCCAGGCGGATCGTTATTTTGTGAGGTTCCCATCGAACTTCCTTATCGCAGCCTTCACCGGCCCACTGACTTCAGCCGTCATCCAGAATTCGTAGACTGATTTCACCCAAGACTCGTCGGTCAGTTTCGGCACGATGCCCGCTTGGATTTGCGCAGGCGGACGTGCCTTCAGGAACGCCGCCAGTCGGAGCCCCTGCTGCGCATCTAGGCGCCCGACCACGAGCAACGCCTCCAGGATGTCCGGTACGCCCCACTCCTGCTCAGCACCCGCTTTATCAAGCAAACGATCCATCACAATGTTGAGATCGACGGGCGCTATGAGAGCAAGCCGATCCTTGAGCTGCTCCGCCATGTCAGGGGTAGCAAGCAGTGCCGTGAGCAACTCGGCAGCTTCTGAAGACAGTCGGTCTTCGTCTGTGATGATCGGAGCGTGCTCACGACTGACGTAGATAGCACCTCGCAAATCTTTGTCTGCCAATGCTGGAGGCAGGGCGAGCCACTCTTTGACGAAAGGAAGATCCCAGGGCTGCTGGAGTGTCAGGGCCTTACCCAACTTCACATCCGCTTCCCACTCGCTAAGCAGCACGGGCTTGCCGTCCTTGTGGGAGGCCACAGCTTTCATCAGCTCTTCGTACGCTTTGGGGTTGCCGCTACGCTCGAACAGCATCAGCTTAACCAGTACGGCTTCGTCGACACCCACCCCCTGGGCACGAGAGATGCTCATGCGGATAGACAGCGCGTTCAAGAATCGCTTGATGAGTCGCGGGTTTCCCTGGATACCAGAAGCTGACGTCATGACTGCAGCCAGCCGCTCAGCGGTATCAAACTTGCCGATCAGATCTGTGGGGTAGTCGTCGTACAAGGTCTGCATGAATGCGCGATCCACCCGGTTGCCCTGCCAGGTTGTCCGAAGCTGTCCGCGCACCTTGACTCGAATTTCTTCGACGACTTTTTTCGTCAGCTTACTGTTCTCCAGGAACAGCATCATCATGTACGCCCGGACTTCCTGGGTACCCAGAGGAGGGACACGAATCGGCACCTGAATCAGTTTGTCGAAATAGCTGGTCACCAATACATCATCGGGCACGCCGCTAAAGTGCTTGCGCACCGCGTGCTTGATCATCTCGTTGTCCGCAGCGATCACGAACGCGGTGTTGCGCAGGAACAGGAAGAGACGAATGGCTTCCAGGGTTGAGATCGTAGTCTCCGGCAGGCAGCGATCCAGGTCGTCGATCAACACGACCAGGGTGACACCCAGCTCTTCCAGGATGGCCTCGAAGTTATCCCTGAGTGCCTGAATTTCCTTCGGCGGAGACTTTTTGGCAGGTGCGCTGTTCCATAGCTTACCGGCCTCATCCTTGGCTTTTTCGGCGGTGTCGTGCAATGCCTCGATGGCATCCTGATCAACCTGCCCAGATCGAACTCGATCAACAAGGCCAATGATCTCGCCAAGCAGGCCCGTCGCGGGTACTCCCGTAGCAAAGGACAAGGCGGTGCTGCCAGCGAGCTTCGCAGCTCGGAGCCAATTCACCCGTGAAAGCAGCTCAGACGCCTTATCTAGGCCTTTCGCGCGTTTCTTTGCCTCGGCCTCCAGGCGCGTGGCGATCACGTCCATCAATGCGGCACGGGCGTCATCGTAGCCCTGATACAGCCAGGCGTTGAACTCAACGAACACAAAGTCCTTCGCAGGCTTCTCGTCGCTCTGGGGCGGATCTTTAAGGGACGCCTGGATCAACTTGATCATGGACGACTTGCCCGCGCCCCACGCACCAGACACACCAATGGAAATCGGGCGGCCATCAGCCTGGTAGACGATCTCGGCGACCGTGTCAGCAACCCCGGAAAAATTGAGGAAGTCTGTTTCCGTTTCGTTATCTACCCACATGGCAACCCTCCCTGGACGTCTTCAGCGTGAAAGCTTTCCGAGTGAAAGTTGTCAGCGTGAAGCAATGGCAACGACGCGCCATAGTAGCCTTGCGCTGGGCCAGTGGCCACCACCTACGGGTGCACTGGGATGAGGAAATTTTTCGTTACATGACGGTTAGTCAGGAAAGGGGCGCGCCCTCCCCCTGCTAGATCCCCAAATCACCCGCAAAGTACATGTCCCGAAGATAGTCAGGTAGCTTCTGATCCAGAGCGAGCCGAAAAGCGGCCCAGGTAAGCTCATGCCAGATCTGGTTTTGGATAGCCAAGGTACCCGCGAGCTCGGGCAACTCCTCCGCTGCTGCGGGCTCAACAGCGATGAGAGCCCCCTTGGGCAGAATGTCCCGAAGAAGCTGAATGACGCCGGATGGATAGCGGCCATTGCCTTCCAGGTCTGCGATTGGGGAAAAGAGGAAGCAGGCCCAGTCTTGCCGCTTTTCGATGACTGGCAGGAGCTTGTTCCGTAGCTCCTCGCGGCTGAAGCTAGAGGCCACTGTCCACCAAATCACCTCCGCGTCCTCGACCTCCAAGCCTTCCGGCGGCGTCTCCAGATAATTTTCATACTGGTCGCACACTACGATCTCAGGTCGGGGGATCGGTTGACCGGTCTGCCAGGTAGCGAGTTTATGGTCGGCTTCTGGGGAGCCTACGTTCACAGGGCTGTTCTGGGTTTGCAGTACATCATCGGTATGAACCATCGAGAGGCCTTAAATCTGTGAGCAGGGAGAGAGTCAAGGGCCAAGCGGTAATGGCCCTGAACATCAATGGAAATGGGCTTCACAAGCATGCAACTGAAGGCGTGTTGCCTTTTTGGTGTGCAGCAGAATGCAGTAGCGTGCATTTAGCTGAGTGCACGATGATGATTCTGGGTTTTGAAGGGGACTGACGGCTGGCCGGGGCATCGCGAATGACCAGGCACAAAAAAGGGCGTAGATTGCTCTACGCCCTGATTTTACTGAGTTTGGCGGGAAACCAGGGATTCGAACCCTGGGTACGCTATTAACGTACGCCGGTTTTCAAGACCGGTGCATTCAACCACTCTGCCAATTTCCCGATGCAGACTGCTGGGATGACTTGAAGTGTGCATCTAGGATCTACCTTAGATAAGAACCCTAGGATAGTTGCCCATCGACGGTTTTCAAGACCGTTGCCTTAAACCACTCGGCCACGCTTCCAGCTCGTTTTGCGGCGCCATAAT
Organism: Pseudomonas sp. NBRC 111131; assembly: GCF_001320525.1. Classification (NCBI taxonomy): domain Bacteria; kingdom Pseudomonadati; phylum Pseudomonadota; class Gammaproteobacteria; order Pseudomonadales; family Pseudomonadaceae; genus Pseudomonas; species Pseudomonas sp. NBRC 111131. The sequence goes on from NZ_BCBH01000013.1 coordinate 5,742, forward strand.
ACCGTAATGAAACACGCTGTCAAACTCTCTATGTCGCCGGTTGCAGGAGCTCTGATAGACTCCTAGCATCTGAATGTTTCAAAACCACAGGTTTACCAAGGAGTGTCGCCATGCGCGAACAGGATTACGCCGTACACAACGGCCAACAGGTTGAGCAGCGCGAGGTCAGCAAAGTCCTGCGCAACACCTACAGCCTGCTGGCACTCACCCTCGCCTTCAGCGGTGTCATGGCCTTCGTTGCACAACAGATGCGTGTCGGCTACCCGAACGTGTTCGTCGTGCTGATCGGCTTCTATGGCCTGTTCTTCCTCACCGCCAAGCTGCGTGATTCGGTCTGGGGCCTGGTCTCCACCTTCGCACTCACCGGTTTCATGGGCTTCATCCTAGGCCCGATCCTCAACCGCTACCTGGGCATGAGCGGCGGCGCCGAAGTGGTCAGCTCGGCCTTCGCCATGACGGCCTTGGTGTTCGGCGGGCTGTCGGCCTATGTGCTGATCTCCCGCAGGGACATGAGCTTCCTCAGCGGTTTCATCACCGCTGGTTTCTTCGTGCTACTGGGTGCCGTGGTCGCGAGCTTCTTCTTCCAGATCAGCGGCCTGCAACTGGCGATCAGCGCTGGCTTCGTGCTGTTCTCGTCGGTCTGCATCCTGTTCCAGACCAGCGCCATCATCCATGGCGGCGAGCGTAACTACATCATGGCCACCATCAGCCTGTATGTATCGATCTACAACCTGTTCATCAGCCTGCTGCAGCTGTTCGGCATCATGGGCCGCGACGACTGATTGCGATGGTTTGAGTGCACGTGACGAAAGCCCGCTTCGGCGGGCTTTTTCGTGCCTGCAAACTGACTTAAAAGTCAGCTTGTTCACCGAACAGCCCGCGATCATGCGGGTATCATGCTTGCCCCTACCCCTATCACGTTTCTGGCCGTAGAATGCGCTCCTTTTTTCTTCCGGGGCAGCTTCACCGATGAGCTCACAAGAACACAGCCCAGGCGCGTCGGCGCCTGCCAATGAACTGGTGCTTGGCCTTGAAGACAAGCCACGGCTGCTGATCGGCCTGCTGGCGGCACTGCAACATCTGTTGGCGATCATCGTGCCGATCGTTACCCCCGGCCTGCTGATTTGCCAGGCACTGGGGGTTTCTGCGCGAGACACCAACCTGATCGTATCGATGTCGCTGGTCATCTCCGGTATCGCGACCTTTGTCCAGTGCAAGCGCTTTGGGCCGTTTGGCGCGGGGCTGCTGATCGTGCAGGGCACCAGCTTCAACTTCGTCGGGCCGCTGATTGCCGGCGGGGCACTGATGGTCAAGCAGGGTACGCCGGTGGAAGGTGTGATGGCGGCGATCTTCGGCGTGGTGATTGCAGGCTCCTTCGTCGAGATGGGGGTGTCGCGCATCCTGCCGTTCGTGAAGCGCCTGATTACCCCACTGGTGACCGGCATCGTCGTGCTGATGATCGGCCTGACCCTGATCAAGGTCGGCCTGATCAGCATGGGCGGCGGCTTCGGCGCCATGGCAAACGGTACCTTCGCCAATGGCGAAAACCTGCTGCTGTCGGGCGTGGTGCTGGCAATCATCGTTATCCTCAACCGCATCCCCGTAGTCTGGATGCGCAGCTGCGCCATCGTTATCGCGCTCGCTGTGGGCTATGCCCTGGCCGGTTACCTCGGCCGCCTGGACTTCACCGGCATGCATGAAGCGGCGCTGTTCCAGGTCCCGACGCCCCTGCATTTCGGCCTGGGCTTCTCGTGGGCGCTGTTCATCCCGATGCTGGTGATCTACCTGGTCACGTCCCTGGAGGCCATTGGAGATGTCACTGCCACCAGCAAGGTCTCGCGCCAGCCGGTCGAAGGCCCGGTGTGGATGCAACGGATCAAGGGCGGGGTGCTGGTCAACGGCGCCAACTCGCTGCTGGCCGGCCTGTTCAACACCTTCCCCAGCTCGATCTTTGCCCAAAATAACGGTGTGATTCAGCTGACGGGTATCGCCAGCCGCCACATCGGCCTCTGGATTGCGGTGATGCTCATCTTGCTGGGGTTGTTCCCGGCTGTTGCCGGTGTGATTCAAGCGGTGCCTGAGCCGGTACTCGGTGGCGCGGCCATGGTCATGTTCGGTGCGGTTGCTGCGTCCGGCATCAACATCCTTGCCAGCACCCGCCTGGATCGCCGGGCCCTGTTGATCATCGCGGTATCCCTGGCCCTCGGCCTGGGTGTAGCCCAGGTACCGGAGTTCCTTGCCCATATGCCGGCAGCCATCCGCAACGTGCTGGAGTCAGGTGTCGCCACCGGCGGCATCTGCGCCCTGGTGTTGAACTGGTTCCTGCCAGAGAGCAAGGAGCACGCCTGACAGGCCGTTGCTTCAACCGCAAAGCCCGCGCCCACCCGCGCGGGCTTTTTGCTTTATCATGACCGCATTCCTTTGTACGAGTTGCCCATGAAATTCGCCCTCGCGGTTTTTTCCCCGGCCCATGCGCCTTCCTCGCGGCGCGCCCTGCGCTTCGCCGAGGCGGCGCTGGCTGGCGGGCATGAGATTGCCCGGCTGTTCTTCTACCAGGACGGCGTTCACAGCGCCTCGGCCAACATCGTGTCGCCCCAGGATGAGCTGGATGTGGCAGCCCAATGGCGGGCCTTCATCGAGGCCCATCAGCTCGACGCGGTGGTGTGCATCGCGGCAGCCTTGCGCCGTGGCGTCCTCGACGAGGCAGAAGCCAACCGCTACCAGCGCCCAGCGGTGAACCTGCCCAAGCCTTGGGAGCTGTCTGGCCTGGGCCAGTTACATGAGGCGGCACAGCTCGCCGACCGCCTGGTCTGCTTTGGAGGCGATTAAAATGGCCAAGTCGATGTTGATCATCAGCCGTCAGGCTCCGTGGCGTGGCCCATCGGCCCGCGAGGCGCTAGACATCGCCCTGGCTGGCGGAGCGTTTGACCTGCCGCTGGCCATGCTGTTTCTCGATGACGGCGTGTTCCAGCTTGCGTCGGGCCAGCACCCCGCTGCCGTGCAACAAAAGAACCTCGCCGCCAACCTGCAGGCACTGCCGATGTTCGGCGTAGAAGCGCTGTTCGCCTGCCAGCACAGCCTGGCCATGCGCGGGCTGGCTGCCGACAGCCTGGAACTGCCGGTAGAGGTGCTGGACGATCCCGCCCTCGCCGCGCTGATTGCCCGTTTCGACCAAGTGATGACGCTCTGATGCCGACTTTGCATGTGATATCCCATTCCCCCTTCGGCGACGACCGCCTGCACAGTTGCCTGCGCCTGGTCGGCGATGAGGATGGCGTACTGCTGTGCGGCGATGCGGTGTATGCCCTGCGCGACGGTAGCGAGCCACAGCGTCTGCTGCGCGACGCAGGCCTGGGCCAGCGGCTGTTCGCGCTGGATGAAGACCTGCAAGCACGTGCCATCACCAGCGAGCTGGCCACGACCGTGGATTACCAGGCGTTCGTCGCGCTGTCCCTGCACTACGACAAGGTCAACAGTTGGCTATGAACACCCTGACCCTAGGCAACCAGGCGATTGCGCTGGACAAGGACGGCTTTCTGGTCGACCTGCAAGACTGGTCCCATGCTGTGGCCGAGGCGCTGGCCACACGTGAAAACATTGTGCTGTCAGCCGAGCACTGGGAAATTCTCGAACTGCTGCGCGCGTTCTACCAGGAGTACCAGTTGTCACCGGCCACGCGCCCACTCATCAAGTACACCGCGCTCAAACTGGGCCCGGAAAAAGGCAACAGCCCACACCTCAACCGTCTGTTCAATGGCACCCCCGCCAAACTTGCCGCCAAGCTGGCGGGCCTGCCCAAACCGACCAATTGCATATGACAGAACCTCGTCCACTTACCCTGCAAACCCCCGCCGAACACCCGTTTGCCGAATTCGTGCGCATCCTTGGCAAAGGCAAGCGCGGCGCCCGCGGCCTGAGCCGCGAGGAAGCCCGTGCGGCGATGACCCTGCTGCTGGAAGGTCGTGTCGAAGACACTCAACTGGGGGCCTTCCTGATGCTGTTGCGGCACAAGGAAGAAAGCGCCGACGAGTTGGCAGGGTTCACCGAAGCGGTGCGCGCGCACCTTCAGGCGCCCCCTATCGCCGTGGACATTGACTGGCCAAGCTACGCCGGCAAAAAACGCCACCTGCCTTGGTACCTGCTGGCAGCAAAGTGCCTGGCCAACAACGGCGTGCGTATCCTGATGCACGGCGGCGGCGCCCATACGGCCGGGCGCATGTACACCGAGCAACTGCTGGCCCTGCTGGACATTGCGTTGTGCCGTGATTGGGCCGCAGTCGGCCAAGCCCTGGACCAACAGCGGCTGGCATTCTTCCCGCTGCAGGACTGGGCGCCGCAATTGCAACGCATGATCGACCTGCGCAACACCCTGGGCTTGCGCTCCCCCATCCATTCGCTGGCCCGTGTGCTCAACCCGCTCAGTGCCCGCTGCGGCCTGCAGAGCATCTTCCACCCTGGCTATCAGGCCGTACACCGCGAAGCTAGCCGCTTGCTGGGCGACCAGGCCGTGGTGATCAAGGGTGACGGCGGCGAAATCGAGGTCAACCCCGATGTGATCAGCCATCTGTACGGCACACGTGCAGGCGAAGCCTGGGACGAGGAATGGCCAGCGCTCAGTGAGCGTCGCCATGTGAAGCCGGCGAGCTTGCAGCCAGAGCAGTTGGTGGCAGTGTGGCGCGGCGAGGCCGAAGACAGCTATGGGGAGATGGCCGTAGTGGCGACCATGGCCCTGTCGCTGCGTGGCTTGGGTCAGGGCCGCGAAGAAGCATTCGCGACCGCCCGTGACTACTGGCGCGCCCGCAACCAATCGAAAAAGTAGATCACTCAGGCACAGTCTTTGCGCTAGTTGTTCGAACGTTATCTCCTAAACTGGGCTCCAACGACAAACCTTTTTGTTCCGAGGAGCTCATCATGGGCCTTTTGATCGACGGCCGTTGGCACGACCAGTGGTACGAAAATGCCAAGGATGGTGCGTTCCAGCGCGAGCGTGCACAGCGCCGCAACCCACTGCCCGCTCCGCAGGCCGATCGCTACCACCTTTATGTGTCACTGGCCTGCCCATGGGCTCACCGCACGCTGATTGTCCGGGCCCTCAAAGGCCTGGAGCCGCTGATTACTGTATCGGTAGTCAGCTGGCTGATGCAGGAGAACGGCTGGACCTTCGACCCGCAAAACGGCTCCACCGGCGACGCACTCGATGGGCTTGCGTTTCTGCACCAGCGCTATACCCAGGATGACCCCCACTACACCGGCCGCGTCACAGTGCCCGTATTGTGGGACAAGCACACGAAGCGCATCGTCAACAATGAATCGTCGGAAATCATCCGCATCTTCAACAGCGCCTTTGACGGGCTGACCGGCAACCACCTGGACCTGTACCCCGAGCCGCTGCGCCCCACCATCGACGCGCTCAATGCGCGCATCTACCCGGCCGTGAACAACGGGGTGTACCGCGCAGGCTTTGCCACAACGCAAGGGGCCTACGAGGCCGCGTTCGACGAAGTCTTCAACGAGCTGGAGTATCTGGAAGCCCTACTGAGCCGCCAACGCTATCTGGCGGGTGAGTACCTGACAGAAGCCGATGTGCGCCTGTTCACCACCCTGGTGCGCTTCGATGCGGTGTACCACGGCCATTTCAAGTGCAACTTGCGCCGCTTGATCGATTATCCCAACCTGTCGAACTGGTTGCGTGAGCTGTACCAGTGGCCGGGTGTGGCGCAAACGGTAAACATGGAGCACATCCAGAAGCACTATTACATGAGCCACAAGCACATCAATCCGAACGGGATCGTGCCCAAGGGACCGTTGCAGGACTTTGGCCTGACGCACGACCGCGAGCGATTGGTGGGCAAAGGTATCTGGCAGGCTTGAGAGGGTTGGGGCTGCTGGGCAGCCCCGGCTCTCTCAGTCCTGCTGCGACCCTTCAAACCAGGCCAGCTTTTCGCGCAACTGCACCACCTCCCCGACGATCACCAAGGTCGGCGCATGCACTTCGTGCCGGGCGACCAACGCTGGCAGGTCGGCCAGGGTACCGGTAAACACCCGCTGATTGCGCGTGGTCCCCTGCTGCACCAGCGCCGCCGGGGTGCTGGCCGCGCGGCCATGGCGAATCAGTTCGGCGCAGATGGTCGGCAAGCCTACCAGCCCCATGTAGAACACCAGCGTCTGCGCCGGCGCAACCAAGTCGTTCCAGGGCAGGTTGCTGGTACCGTCCTTGAGATGCCCCGTGACGAAACGTACCGACTGGGCATAATCCCGGTGGGTCAGCGGGATGCCGCCGTAGGCTGAGCAACCGCTGGCCGCTGTGATGCCCGGCACCACCTGGAACGGGATACCCTGCTCGGCCAGTTCTTCGATCTCTTCGCCACCTCGGCCGAAGATGAACGGGTCACCACCTTTGAGGCGCAGTACGCGCTTGCCCTGCCGGGCCAGATCGACCAGCAAGCGGTTGATCTGGTCCTGAGGCACGGCGTGGTCGGCGCGCCGCTTGCCCACGTAGATGCGTTCGGCATCGCGCCGGCACATCTCGATGATCGCCGGGGCCACCAGGCGGTCGTACAGCACCACGTCGGCTTGCTGCATCAGGCGCAAGGCCCGGAAGGTCAGCAAATCCGGATCACCCGGGCCTGCCCCTACCAAATACACCTCGCCGCCCTGCTGCACCGGGGCGCCTTCGACCATGGCCTGCAACAGCCGCTCGGCCTCAGCACCCTGCCCGGCCAACTGGCGCTCGGCGATCGGGCCCTGGAATACGGTTTCCCAGAAACCCCGACGCTGGTTGACGTCCGGATACAACGTTTTGACCTTGTCGCGAAACCGCGCAGCGAGCCCCGCTAGTTCACCGTAGGCAGACGGGATCCAAGCCTCCAGCTTGGCGCGGATCAACCGCGCCAGCACCGGGGCGTCACCGCCACTGGACACTGCCACTACCAAAGGTGAACGGTCGACGATCGCTGGGAAGATCACTGTGCACAAGGCGGGTGCATCCACCACATTGACCGGCACGCACAGTGCCTGCGCGTCGGCCGACACCTGGGCGTTGAGCGCGGAATCATCGGTAGCCGCGATGACCAGACGGCAACCGACCAGGTCGGCTGCCTGATAGCCACGCACCAGCACCTCACCGCCGCCTTCACGGGCCAGCGCGGCAAGTTGGCCATCGACATCCGGCGCCACCACCCGCAGCGCGGCGCCGGCATCGGCCAGCAAGCGAGCTTTGCGCAACGCGATCTCGCCGCCGCCGACGACCAGTACACGGGCGCCCTGCAGCTTGTGGAACAGCGGCAGGTAATCCATTTAGCGGATAACCTCGACGCCGCCCATGTAAGGCTTGAGCACTTCTGGCACACGGATCGAACCGTCGGCCTGCTGGTAGTTTTCCAGTACAGCCACCAACGTGCGGCCCACTGCCAGACCGGAGCCATTGAGGGTGTGGACCAGCTCCGGCTTGCCGGTTTCCGGGTTACGCCAGCGGGCCTGCATGCGGCGCGCCTGGAAGTCACCGCAGTTGGAGCAGGAGCTGATCTCGCGGTACTTGTCCTGGCTCGGTACCCACACTTCCAGGTCGTAGGTTTTTACCGCGCTGAAGCCCATGTCGCCGGTGCACAGGGCCAGCACGCGGTACGGCAGCTCCAGGGCCTGCAGCACGCGCTCGGCGTTGGCGGTCAGGCCTTCCAGGGCTTCCATGGACTTGGACGGTTCAACCACCTGAACCATCTCGACCTTGTCGAACTGGTGCTGGCGGATCATGCCGCGGGTATCACGGCCAGAAGCACCGGCCTCGCTGCGGAAGCACGGCGTGTGGGCAACCAGCTTGATCGGCAGCTCCTTGGCGTCGACGATCTCGCCGGCCACCAGGTTGGTCAGCGACACCTCGGCAGTCGGGATCAGGTAGAAGTCGGCCTCGCCTTCACGGCTGATCTTGAACAGGTCTTCCTCGAACTTTGGCAACTGGCCAGTGCCCTGCAGTGCCGGAGCCTGCACCAGGTAAGGGGTGTAGGCCTCTTCGTAACCATGCTCGCCGGTGTGCAGGTTGATCATGAACTGCGCCAGGGCGCGGTGCAGGCGTGCGACCGGGCCGCGCAGCACGGCAAAACGGGCGCCCGACAGCTTGGCTGCAGCCTCGAAGTTCAGGCCGCCGCTGACCTCGCCCAGGGCGACGTGGTCCTTGACCTCGAAATCGAACGCACGCGGGGTACCCCAACGGCGCACTTCGACGTTGTCATCTTCACTGGCACCAACCGGCACACTGGCATCGGGCAGGTTAGGGATGGTCAGGACGATGCCGTCCAGCTCGGCCTGGATGCTGTCCAGCTCGGTTTTACCGGCGGCCAGCTCATTGGCCATGCGCTCGACGTCGGCCATCAGGGGCGCGATATCCTCGCCCTTGGCCTTGGCCTGGCCGATCGACTTGGAGCGTGCGTTACGTTCGGCCTGCAGTTGCTCGGTACGGGTCTGCACCGCCTTGCGGCGCTCTTCCAGCGATTCGATGCGCGCGACATCCAGGCTGAAGCCACGGGAGGCCAGGCGTTCCGCCACTTCCTGAAGTTGGCCGCGTAACAGTTTGGAATCGAGCATATCGTTCTCTCGTTATGTAGGTGTTGGTTCAGAATCGGGCCAGGGACAGGCCGGCCCAGGTGGCCAGAAGCCCGCCCACCACGCTGATACCGGTATAGCCCAAGGCAAGGGGCAACTGCCCGCTTTCCATCAGGCGCACGGTATCGAGCGAGAAGGAAGAAAAGGTCGTCAGGCCGCCAAGAAAGCCCACGATCAGGCCTGCGCGCAGTTCGACCGGCACCAGTGGCTTGTGCAGAAACAGGCCGTAGAGCAGGCCGATCAGCAGGCAGCCGACCAGATTGACTGCCAGCGTACCGACATAGAAGTGCCGTGGCCAGTGGGCTGCAACCCAGTTCGAAGTGGCGAAGCGCAGCAAGGTACCTGCGATACCGCCTGCACTGACGGCGGCGATGAGGGCTATCACGGCTTTCTCCGCTGACGGGGGCTGGTGCGGTCGAGGTCGGCCAGGTGGCGCAGTTTTTCGCCAATCTTCAGCTCCAGGCCACGGGGCACGGGCTGGTAGTACTGACGCGGCTCGAGCTGCTCGGGGAAGTAGTCTTCGCCGGCGGCATAGGCATCGGGCTCGTCGTGGGCATAGCGATACTCCTCGCCGTAGCCGAGTTGCTTCATCAGCTTGGTCGGGGCATTGCGCAGGTGCAGTGGCACTTCCAGCGACCCATGCTCGGCGGCCTCGCGCAGGGCCGTCTTGAACCCCATGTACACGGCATTGCTCTTGGGCGCGCAGGCGATGTAGGTGATGGCCTGGGCCACCGCCAACTCGCCTTCAGGGCTGCCCAGGCGCTCCTGCACATCCCAGGCCGCCAGGCACAGGCTCAGCGCACGTGGGTCGGCGTTGCCGATATCCTCGCTGGCCATGCGTACCACGCGGCGGGCGATGTAAAGCGGGTCGCAGCCGCCGTCGAGCATGCGCGCAAACCAGTACAGCGCCGCATCTGGGTTGGAGCCACGCACCGATTTGTGCAAGGCGGAAATCTGGTCGTAAAAGGCCTCGCCGCCCTTGTCGAAGCGCCGACGGCTGTCGCCGAGCAGGCTTTGCAACAAATCGACGCCGATCTCGCCGCCATCTTCAGCGAGGTCCGAGGCATTTTCGAGGAAGTTGAGCATGCGCCGGCCGTCGCCGTCGGCGGCAGCCATGAGCATCTTGAAAGCATCGTCGCCCACGCTCAGGTTGCGCTTGCCCAAGCCGCGCTCTTCGGTCAGCGCACGGTCGACCAGCTTGCGCAGCGCCGGCTCGTCGAGGCTCTTGAGCACATACACCCGCGCCCTTGAGAGCAAGGCGTTGTTCAGCTCGAAAGACGGGTTTTCAGTGGTGGCGCCGATGAAGATCAGCGTACCGTCCTCGACGAAGGGCAGGAAGGCATCCTGCTGAGACTTGTTGAAGCGGTGCACCTCGTCGACGAACAGGATGGTGCGGCGGCCGTACTGGCCGGCCTGCTGCCTGGCCACCTCGACGGCCTGGCGGATCTCTTTGACCCCGGCCAGTACCGCCGACACCGTTTCGAAATGTGCATCGCAAAACTGCGCCAGCAGCCGCGCAAGCGTGGTTTTGCCCACGCCCGGCGGCCCCCAGAAAATCATCGAATGCAGCGCACCCTGCTCCAGCGCCTCACGCAGCGGTTTGCCGCGCGCCAGCAGGTGCTCCTGGCCAACATACTCGTCCAGGTTGGACGGGCGCAGTCGGGCGGCCAGGGGCTGGGCAACAGGTTCGCTTCGAAACAGGTCCATGGTGAGCTCTGCTTACTCCTTGATGACGTCCGCGCCTTTGGGGATGTCGAACTTGAACGTGCTGTCCGGTACCGTCTGGTTGGCTTTGACGCCGTTGAACAGGATGTTGGTGCGCTGACCAACGCTGTCGATCAGTTGCATGTCATTGATCAGGCCTTTGCGGAACGACACACGCAGCGAGTCGAACAAGGTGTCCTTGGTCTTGGGCTTGAGGGTGAAGTCCATCACGTCACCCTGCTCCTTGGAGGTGATGTCGAAGCTCTGGCTGATCTTCGACACGTCACCAGACAGCAGCAGTGCCGGGGTCTGGTTCAGGCGTACGTCGAGCTTCTTGATGGTCGCCTGCTCCAGGTCAGGGTCCCACAACGTGACGTTCTTGCCGTCGGAAACCACCACCTGCTCCTGCGGTGCATTGGTGTGCCAGTAAAACAGGCCAGGGCGTTTGACCGTCATCTTGCCAGACGTTTCCTGCAGGCTGGTACCGCCGGCGTCCAGGGTCAACTGGGAGAAGTTGGCCTCGATCGTCTGCGACTTCTCCAGCAACTGGGTCAGGCGTTGTACGTCCTGTTCGCCGGCATTGGCCGACATGGCACCCAAGGTCAGGGCAGAAACCAACAGCATGCGAATCGCGCGCATGTTAATCCTCTTTGTGCATTGAAGAAGCCGGGCGCCACCGTTGGTACCCGGCGAGGTGTTGATCAGTCGCGTGGGCCGCCTGGGGCAATCACTTCCCGGGAGCCGTTGCTGTTCATTGGGGTAACCACGCCGGCCATCTCCATCGCCTCGATCATGCGAGCGGCGCGGTTGTAGCCGATCTTCAGCTTGCGCTGCACGGCCGAAATCGACGCACGGCGGCTTTCCAGCACGAATTGCACCGCCTCATCATACAGGGCGTCGCTTTCCGAATCCTCGTCGCCACCGCCGCCGCCGCCCTCGAAGCCGCTGCCGGCCTCTTCGACGCCGTTGAGGATGTCATCGTTGTAGTCTGGCGCACCGCGCAGCTTCCAGGCTTCAACCACCCGGTGCACTTCATCGTCGGAAACGAATGCGCCGTGGACGCGGATCGGCAGGCTGGTACCCGGCGGCATGTAGAGCATGTCACCATGGCCAAGCAACTGCTCGGCGCCTCCCTGGTCGATGATGGTGCGCGAGTCGATCTTGCTCGATACCTGGAATGCCATGCGGGTCGGGATGTTGGCCTTGATCAGGCCGGTGATCACATCCACCGATGGGCGCTGGGTAGCGAGGATCAGGTGAATACCGGCGGCCCGTGCCTTCTGGGCGATACGGGCAATCAGCTCTTCGACCTTTTTGCCGACGATCATCATCATATCGGCAAATTCATCGACCACCACCACGATGGTAGGCAGGGTTTTCAGCGCAGGCGGCTCGTCATCCATGCTCTCGCGGCGGTACAGCGGATCGTGGATGATCTCGCCGGCTTCCTGGGCATCCTTGATCTTGCGGTTGAAGCCCGCCAGGTTGCGCACGCCCATGGCAGCCATCAGCTTGTAGCGCCGCTCCATCTCGGCCACGCTCCAACGCAGCGCGTTGGCAGCATCCTTCATGTCAGTGACCACCGGGCACAGCAGGTGCGGAATGCCTTCGTAGATCGACAATTCGAGCATTTTCGGGTCGATCATGATCAGTCGCGCGTCTTCCGGGCCGGACTTGAACAGGATCGACAGGATCATCGCGTTCACACCCACCGACTTACCCGAGCCCGTGGTACCGGCCACCAGCAGGTGCGGCATCTTGGCCAGGTCGGTGATCACCGGCTTGCCGCCGATGTCATGGCCAAGGGCCAGGGTAACCGGCGACTTCTGCTCGTCGTACTGCGGCGTCGACAGCACCTCGGAGAAACGCACCATCTGCCGGTTTTCGTTGGGGATCTCGATACCCACGGTGGTCTTGCCAGGAATGACCTCGACCACCCGCACGCTGGTCACCGCGAGCGAACGGGCAAGGTCCTTGGCCAGGTTGGCGATACGGCTGACCTTGACTCCGGCCGCAGGCTGGATTTCGTAGCGGGTAATCACCGGGCCTGGGTGAATTGAGTCCACCGAAACCTCGACGCCGAATTCCTTGAGTTTGATTTCCAACAGTTGGCCAACGCCGGCCAGGGATTCCGGCGAGTACTCGATCTTCTTCTGCTCGGCCGGGTCGAGGATGGAAATCGACGGCAGAGTGCCTTCCACGGCGCTATCGACGAACAGTGGCGCCTGCTTTTCCTTCATCACCCGCTTGCTCGCCTCCGGCGCCTTGGCCGGCGCCGCCGGCGGCATGATTACCGGGGCCGCGGGTTGCTCACGGGGCACCACCGGCTCGCGAGGCACCACCGGCTCACGCGGTGCGGCAGGCCGGGCTGGTGTTTCGTCGCGCTCGACGATGCGCTCGCGCAGTTGCGGCTTGGCCGGCTCGCGCTTTTCGGCAGTCACGGGCGCTGCGTCGAATGTCGGCTCGTCCACCTCGCGCAGCTGCGCCACCAGGCGCTTGCGCTCATTGCGTGCTTCCCACCAGCGGTTGGCCGCGCCCTGCACCAGCTCGAACAGGTCGAGTGTGATCTTGCCGGTCATGTCCATCACCTTGAACCACGACAAGTCGGTGAACACGGTGAGGCCGAAGAGGAACAGGGCGATGAACATCAGCGTGCTGCCCTGCACGTTCAGCAGGTTGCGCGCCAGGTCGCCGAGGCTCTCGCCCAAGGCCCCGCCCGCAGAAAACGGCAGGCTTGCCGGCGGATGGAAATGGATATGCGCCAACGCAGCGCCCGACAGCACCAGGAACACCAGGCCGATCAGGCGCCAGGAGAACAGCCAGCCACTCCACTGCCAGGGCTGGTGGCGCTCACGGAAGATCTGCCAGGTCTTGATCGCCAACAACAGCGGGAAGATATAGGCGAAGTAACCGAGCACCATGAACAGGATGTCGGCAAAGTACGCACCCGCGCGCCCGGCGGCGTTCTGCACCTGGTCGACGTTGCTGGTGTGGCTGAAGCCTGGGTCGGAGGTGTCGTAGGTCAGCAGTGCCATCCACAAGTACAGGCACAGGGCGCCGACAGCGATCAACGCACCTTCCTTGAGGCGGTAATGCAGCTGCTGCCGCCACAGGGGCACAGGCAAAGGAGCTGGAGTTGCGGTGGATTTCTTCAAAACGCGTCTATTCCTGCGCGTGCTGCGCGTCCAGTAGTGATCGGCCGGTGTCGGGCCAATGAACCACTACTTTTAACATTACTGCCCGCCAGCCGCCATGGCGGCACGCCGTATGGAGCTTGGCTGGGGGCGACTTTCGTATGGTGCAATTTGAGCACGCATTTTCTTTTGTGACAAAGGCTTATGCTGTGTTTTTGCACAGGTGTGACAGCAAATGTGCTGGATGGTGCCGAATGGCTAATGAATGTGTACGAAATTGCCCTTCGCTTTGCCCGCCTGGCCCTGCCCACCGGCAAGCTGACATACAAGGTTGCAGTGCTGCGTTGGCGGCCAAAGAGATTGACCCTGCATTTAACCCACGCCATGCTGCCCTCTCCCCTCCCCCACCGCACGATAGACCATGCTCACCTGGCTGACCCGCGACTCGCTGACCTTCCCACCCCTGGAAAAAGCCCTGCATGACCCCAACGGCCTGCTGGCTGCCGGTGGCGACCTGAGCCCTGAGCGCCTGGTACAGGCCTATCGCCACGGCTGCTTCCCCTGGTACCAGGACGGCCAACCGATCCTCTGGTGGTCGCCCGATCCCCGCACCGTGCTGTTCCCGGACGAGCTGCATGTTTCACGCTCGCTGGCCAAGCTGATGCGCCAGAGCCGCTACCAGGTCAGCTTCGACACCGACTTCCCGGCCGTGATTACCGCTTGCGCGGCTCCGCGTGACTATGCCGACGGCACCTGGATCACCGATACCATGCGCGATGCCTACTGCGAGTTGCACCGGCGCGGCATCGCCCATTCAGTGGAGGTGCGCCACGATGGCGAACTGGTCGGGGGCCTGTACGGCCTGGCCATGGGCCGGCTGTTTTTTGGCGAATCGATGTTCAGCCGCGCCGACAACGCCTCGAAGGTAGGCTTCGTGACCCTGGTCAACCACCTGCGCCAGGCAGGCTTCGTGCTGATCGACTGCCAGATGCCCACGCACCACCTGCACAGCCTGGGCGCCCGCGCCATCAGCCGCGCCAGCTTTGCCGACTACCTCGCCCGCTACCTCGAACAGCCCAACAACGCCACCTGGCTGACCTAGGCGAGTTTTGCCAGCTGGCTTACACTTAAAGCAACGTCTCACCCAAGGGGTCGATCATGACAGAGTTGGCGCGTTTGAAGTTTTATGCCACTCAGCCCCACTCCTGCAGCTACCTGCCGGACGAGCAGGCGACCACGCTGTTCCTCGACCCCAGCCAGCCGATGGACGTGCATGTGTACGCCGACCTTTCGGAAATGGGCTTTCGGCGCAGTGGTGACCATCTGTACCGCCCACATTGCCAGAACTGCAATGCCTGCGTGCCCGCCCGCATCCCCGCTGCGCGCTTCATCCCCAACCGCCAACAGCGCCGCATCCTCAAACGCAATGCCGACCTCACGGTGACAGCGGCGCGCCCGGCCTTCAAGGAAGAATACTTCGACCTGTACCGGCGCTACATCGAAACCCGCCACGCCGATGGCGACATGTACCCACCCAGCCGCGATCAGTTCTCCACCTTTCTGGTGCGCGACCTGCCGTTCTGCTGGTTCTATGAGTTTCGCCTGGCGGGCCGCCTGCTCGCGGTGGCGGTCTGCGATTTGCTACCCAATGGCCTGTCAGCGGTCTACACCTTCTACGAGCCAGACGAAGAGCGTCGCAGCCTGGGGCGTTTTGCCATCCTCTGGCAGATTACCGAGGCCTTGCGCCAAGACCTGGAAGCGGTCTACCTCGGTTACTGGATAAAGAACTGCAAGAAGATGAACTACAAGACGCAGTACCGCCCCATCGAACTGCTGATCAACCAGCGCTGGGTTACCCTCAACTGAAAGCATTGGCTTGAAACACTATTTTCCGGCATAATCCACGCCACTTTTTTGCCCGGTGCGGTTATGCGTCGGGCCAACACTGGACACCGAGGGCTCAACTGCATGTCGAAAGAAGACAGCTTCGAAATGGAAGGTACTGTCGTCGACACCCTGCCCAACACCATGTTCCGCGTGGAGTTGGAAAACGGGCACGTCGTAACCGCGCACATCTCCGGAAAGATGCGCAAGAACTACATCCGTATTCTCACTGGCGACAAGGTCCGCGTCGAACTGACGCCATACGACCTGAGCAAAGGCCGCATCACTTACCGTGCGCGCTAAGCTCCAGCCATGAAAAAGCCCGGCCATGTGCCGGGCTTTTTTGTGGGGGCAATTTGTCGGCGACTGGGCCGCAAAGCGGCCCTTATGTCACGCAACCTCAGCCGTGGTCTCGAAGTCGAACACCAGTTCGCCATGGCGCAGGTCGATGTGTACCACACCGCCATGCTCGGCCAGCTCGCCAAACAGGATCTCCTCGGCCAAAGGCCGCTTGATCTTGTCCTGGATAAGCCGCGCCATCGGCCGCGCACCCATCTGCACATCGTAGCCGGACGCCGCCAGCCAGCCGCGAGCGGCATCGCTGACTTCCAGCAGCACACGCTTGTCTTCCAACTGGGCCTGCAGCTCGATGAGGAACTTGTCGACGATGCTCTTGATCGTCTCGTGGCTCAGGCGACCGAACTGGATGATGGTATCCAGGCGGTTGCGGAACTCCGGCGTGAAGCTCTTGCGAATGACTTCCATGGCATCGGACGCATGGTCCTGATGAGTGAAGCCGATCGACGCCCGCGCTGCGGTTTCAGCACCCGCGTTGGTGGTCATGATCAGGATCACGTTACGGAAATCGGCCTTGCGCCCGTTGTTGTCAGTCAACGTACCGTGGTCCATCACCTGCAGCAGCAGGTTGAAGACTTCTGGGTGGGCCTTCTCGATTTCGTCGAGCAGTAACACGCAATGCGGCTGCTTGGTGATGGCCTCGGTCAACAGGCCGCCCTGGTCGAACCCGACGTAGCCAGGAGGCGCACCAATCAGGCGCGATACCGTGTGCCGCTCCATGTACTCGGACATGTCGAAACGCACCAGCTCAACACCCAGCGCCTTGGCCAGCTGCCGTGCAGCCTCGGTCTTGCCCACCCCGGTAGGGCCGGCGAACAGGAACGAACCGACGGGCTTATCCGGCGCCTTGAGGCCTGCGCGGGACAGCTTGATCGCAGTGGCCAGCGAATCGATGGCCTGGTCCTGGCCGAACACGGTCAGCTTCAGGTCACGCTCCAGGTTGCGCAGCAGTTCCTTGTCGGAACTGGTGACGTGCTTAGGCGGAATCCGCGCAATCTTGGCGACGATGTCCTCGACCTGTGGCACGTCAATCCGCTTGACCCGGTTGGCCTCCGGCTGCAGGCGCTGGTAAGCACCGGCCTCGTCGATAACGTCGATGGCCTTGTCCGGCATGTGGCGGTCATTGATATAGCGCGAGGCCAGCTCGGCCGCGGCGCGCAGCGCCTCGTCGCTGTACTCGATGTTGTGGTGGCTCTCGAAACGCCCCTTGAGGCCGCGCAGGATGCCCACAGTGTCTTCCACCGAGGGCTCGCTGACGTCGACCTTCTGGAAGCGCCGCGCCAGGGCACGGTCTTTTTCGAAGATACCGCGAAACTCCTGGAAGGTCGTTGAGCCGATGCAGCGAATCTCGCCGGACGACAGCAACGGCTTGAGCAGATTGGACGCGTCCATCACCCCACCCGACGCCGCACCGGCACCGATGATGGTATGGATTTCATCAATGAACAGGATCGCCTGCGGGCGCTTGCGGAGCTCGCCAAGCAATGCCTTGAAACGTTTTTCGAAGTCGCCGCGGTACTTGGTGCCGGCCAGCAGCGCGCCAAGGTCCAGGGAGTACACCACGCTTTGCGCCAGCAGGTCAGGCACTTGGCCATCAACGATGCGCTTGGCCAGGCCCTCGGCGATGGCGGTCTTGCCGACACCCGCCTCACCCACCAGCAACGGGTTGTTCTTACGCCGGCGAGCGAGGATCTGCGCAACGCGCTCGACCTCCTGCTCCCGCCCTACCAGCGGGTCGATCCGCCCGGCGCGGGCCAGTTCGTTCAGGTTGCTGGCATAAGCATCCAGCGGATTGCTCGAGGAAGCGGTCTCGCCACCCTCCTCATCCTGCATTTCCTGGTCGCTTTCGGCATGCGAACCATGCCCTGGCACCTTGGAAATGCCGTGGGCAATGTAGTTGACCACGTCGATACGGGCCACGCTTTGCTGCTTGAGCAGGAACACGGCCTGGCTTTCCTGTTCGCTGAAGATCGCCACCAGCACATTGGCACCGGTCACTTCACGTTTGCCGGAGCTTTGCACGTGGAACACGGCACGCTGCAGCACACGCTGGAAGCCTAGGGTCGGCTGGGTTTCGCGGTCTTCGTCGTTGACCGGAATCAGGGGGGTGGTGGAATCGATGAACTCTTGCAGGTCGTGCTTGAGTTTGTCGAGATTGGCGCCACAGGCGCGCAGAACGGTCGCGGCAGCCTCATTGTCAAGGAGTGCCAGCAGCAGATGTTCGACGGTCATGAACTCATGACGCTTCGAACGGGCCTCCTTGAAGGCAAGATTGAGGGTGACTTCGAGCTCGCGGTTTAACATAGCTTCACCTCATACCCAAGTGGTCGGCGATTAACCGTCCTTCTCGATTTCACAGAGTAGCGGATGCTGGCTTTCCCTGGCGTATTGGTTGACCTGCATGGCCTTTGTTTCGGCGATGTCACGGGTAAACAATCCGCACACTGCCCGCCCCTCGGTATGGACGGTCAGCATGATCTTGGTCGCCAGCTCGCGGTTCAGACTGAAGAACGTCTCGAGCACTTCGACGACGAAATCCATTGGCGTGTAGTCATCGTTGAACAAAACCACCTTGTACATCGGTGGCGCCTGCAGGATCGGCTTGGCTTCCTGAACCGCAAGACCTGAGCCATCGTCCTCATTCGATTGCGGGCGATCCTGATTGAATGTTAGTCGAATCTCACTACGTGCATGCATGGAAAGAATTTCATCATGAGCGACAGGTTAAGGTTGTGGGTTGACCGCATAGGCGCCTACTGGCGCGGGCGCCGGCTGACCTTGACTATCGGCAAAACGGTGTTACAACCAATAAGAACCCACCGTGGTCGATAAAGATCCGCGCAGTCAACCAGATTTTTCGCAGGTTCGTATGCGGATGAAGTGGATGATACTCCAGTGATGGAGTCCTTTGCAGAGGGACATAGGGATGGCAAGCGGTAAAGTCAAGTGGTTCAACAATGCCAAGGGCTACGGATTCATCAATGAAGACGGCAAAACCGACGATCTGTTCGCCCACTACTCGGCGATCAAAATGGACGGTTACAAGACCCTCAAGGCCGGACAAGCTGTGACCTTCGAGATCGTCCAGGGCCCCAAGGGCCTGCACGCGACCGAAATCACCAATGCTACCGCCAACACCTCGACCGGAGTCTCGCACCCAACCAGCACCGCTGAAGTCTGAACCCTGCCATCTGCCGGCACCCGAACAACCGGTCGCCCTTGTAACAGGACGACCGGTTTTCCTTTGCCCTACATGTGCTTGATCATCGCATCACCGAAGCCGGAGCTGCCGACCAGTGTCGCACCGTCCATCAGGCGCTCGAAGTCATAGGTCACGGTCTTGGCCGCAATCGCGCCATTGGTGCCCTTGATGATCAGGTCCGCCGCCTCGGTCCAGCCCATGTGGCGCAGCATCATTTCCGCAGAAAGAATCACCGACCCCGGGTTGACCTTGTCCTGCCCCGCATACTTGGGTGCGGTGCCGTGGGTCGCCTCGAACATGGCCACAGTGTCTGACAGGTTGGCCCCCGGGGCAATGCCGATCCCCCCGACTTCCGCCGCCAGCGCATCGGACAGGTAGTCACCGTTGAGGTTGAGCGTGGCGATCACGTCGTACTCGGCCGGGCGCAGCAGGATCTGCTGGAGCATCGCATCGGCAATGGCATCTTTGACGATGACTTCACGGCCGCTCTTGGGATTCTTGAACTTCATCCACGGCCCACCGTCGAGGAGCTCGGCTGCGAACTCATCCCTGGCCACCTCGTAGCCCCAATCCTTGAAGGCGCCTTCGGTGAATTTCATGATGTTGCCCTTGTGCACCAGGGTCAGTGATTCACGGTCATTGTCCACCACGTATTGCAGGGCCTTGCGCACCAGACGCTTGGTACCTTCGCGGGACACCGGCTTGACGCCGATACCGCAGTCCTGGTCGAAGCGGATCTTGGTGACGCCCATTTCCTCCTTGAGGAACTTGATTACCTTGTTCGCCTCGGGCGAGCCGGCCTTCCACTCGATGCCGGCGTAAATGTCTTCGGAGTTCTCGCGGAAGATCACCATGTCGACATCACCGGGTTTCTTCACCGGGCTCGGCACGCCCTGGAACCACAGCACCGGGCGCAGGCATACATACAGGTCCAACTGCTGGCGCAGGGCAACGTTCAATGAACGGATGCCACCACCGACCGGCGTGGTCAGAGGCCCCTTGATCGAGACAACATACTCGCGCACCGCGTCGAGGGTTTCCTGGGGCAGCCAGGTGTCCTGGTCATAGACCTGGGTGGCCTTTTCCCCGGCGTACACCTCCATCCAGGCAATCTTGCGCTTGCCGCCGTAGGCCTTCTGCACGGCAGCATCCACGACCTTGATCATCACCGGCGAGACATCGACGCCAATCCCGTCGCCTTCGATATAAGGAATGATGGGGTTGTCGGGCACATTGAGCGAATGGTCTGCATTGACGGTGATCTTGGTGCCGTCGGTCGGAACCTTGATTTTCTGGTATCCCATGCTTGCACTACTCCGCGTTCGGGTGTGATTGGACATCATGCGATCCACTGAGCCTAAACCACATCTGCCGACCTGCAAGCGGCCGAACCTGTGCCGCCTTCGGCAGCCCTTTTGCCAAGGCCTGCCCTGCGGCAATCCACCACATTGCCCCTACGTCTTTGGTCTTATAAATGGCACCGATGTCACTTCGCCTTGCTGATTAGCCCGAATGGTTTGATATACTGCGCCGCGACCGTAGGGTCATTGGGGCGAACCCTTGGAAAATGCGGCTCGCCCTTGGCCAAGAACGGCCACGAAGCCTGGGCTGTTACCGCAGTTCAGCACTTGACGCTCGACTGATGCATCCACCATCACCGCTCGCAGCCTCTCGACTTTCCGCTCATGGCGTCGCCAGGGCGAAGCGCCTACCCTGCGCACCTCGAGACTCGAGTACGCTCAGCACATAGAGAGTTAACCCGCATGCCCACCCGTTCCAAGATCATCTATACCTTCACCGACGAAGCCCCCGCCCTCGCCACTTACTCGCTGCTGCCGATCGTCGAAGCGTTCACCGCCTCGGCTGACATCGCCGTCGAAACTCGCGACATCTCCCTGGCTGGCCGTATCCTCGCGGCTTTCCCGGAGCAACTGGGCGCAGAGAAGCAAGTAGGCGATCACCTGGCGGAACTGGGCCAGCTGGCTACCACCCCTGAAGCCAACATCATCAAGCTGCCGAACATCAGCGCCTCGGTACCGCAGCTCAAGGCCGCGATCAAGGAACTGCAGGGCAAAGGCTTCAACATCCCGGACTACGCCGACGAGCCGGCTACCGCCGAAGAAAAAGAATCCCGCGCGCGCTACGACCGCATCAAGGGCAGCGCCGTGAACCCCGTGCTGCGCGAAGGCAACTCTGACCGCCGTGCACCGCTGTCGGTGAAGAACTACGCACGCAAGCACCCGCACAAGATGGGCGCCTGGGCCGCCGACTCCAAGTCGCACGTGGCCCACATGACCCAGGGCGACTTCTACGGCAGCGAAAAGGCCGCACTGATCGAGGCTGACGACAGCTTGCGCATCGAGCTGGTCGCCAAAGACGGCACCACCACCGTCCTGAAAGAAAAGACCGCCGTCAAAGCTGCCGAGGTCATCGACTGCGCCACGATGAGCCGCAATGCCCTGAAAGCCTTCATCGCCGAGCAGATCGCCGATGCCAAGGCCGCCGGTGTACTGCTGTCGGTTCACCTGAAGGCCACCATGATGAAGGTTTCCGACCCCATCATGTTCGGCGTGATCGTCGAAGCGTTCTACGGCGACGTGCTGGCCAAGCATGCTGCTGCCCTGACTGAAGTCGGCTTCAACGCCAACAACGGTATCGGCGACCTGTATGCCCGCATCAAAGACCTGCCAGCCGACAAGCAGGCCGAGATCGAAGCCGACATCCAGGCCCTGTACGCCGAGCGTCCTGCGCTGGCCATGGTCAACTCCGACAAAGGCATCACCAACCTGCACGTGCCAAGCGACGTTATCGTCGACGCATCGATGCCGGCCATGATCCGCGACTCGGGCAAAATGTGGAACGCCGCCGGTGAACTGCAGGACGCCAAGGCGATCATCCCGGACCGCTGCTACGCCGGCATCTACCAGGCCACCATCGAAGACTGCAAGGCTAACGGCGCCTTCGACCCAACCACCATGGGCAGCGTACCGAACGTCGGCCTGATGGCGCAGAAGGCCGAAGAGTACGGCTCCCACGACAAGACTTTCCAGGTCAAGGCCGACGGCGTCGTGCGCGTGGTCGACAGCAAGGGCAAGGTCGTTCTGGAGCAGAACGTCGAAGCCGGTGACATCTTCCGCATGTGCCAGACCAAAGACGCGCCGATCCAGGACTGGGTCAAGCTGGCCGTCAACCGCGCCCGCCTGAGCAACACCCCGGCGGTGTTCTGGCTGGACCCGGCTCGCGCCCACGACGGCGTGATGATCGAGAAGGTGCAGAAGTACCTGAAGGACCACGACACCACTGGCCTGGACATCCGCGTCCTGGCACCGGTCGAGGCCATCAAGTTCTCCCTGGCACGCATTCGCGAAGGCAAGGACACTATTTCGGTGACCGGCAACGTGCTGCGCGACTACCTGACCGACCTGTTCCCGATCATGGAGCTGGGCACCAGCGCCAAGATGCTGTCGATCGTTCCGCTGATGAACGGCGGTGGCCTGTTCGAAACCGGCGCTGGCGGTTCGGCACCGAAGCACGTGCAGCAGCTGGTCGAAGAAAACTTCCTGCGTTGGGACTCGCTGGGTGAATTCCTGGCCCTGGCCGCTTCCCTGGAGCACCTGGGCAACACCTACGACAACCCGCGCGCCAAGGTCCTGGCCAACACCCTGGACCAGGCTACCGGCAAGTTCCTGGACACCAACAAGTCGCCTTCGCGTAAAGTCGGTGGCATCGACAACCGCGGCAGCCACTTCTACCTGACCCTGTACTGGGCAGAAGCCCTGGCCGCCCAGACTGACGACGCCGCCCTGCAAGCGCGCTTCGCCCCCCTGGCAAAAACCCTGGCCGAGAACGAAGCGACCATCGTCGCCGAGCTCAACGCCGTCCAGGGCAAACCGGCCGACATCGGTGGCTACTACGCACCGGATGCCGCGCTGACCGCCAAGGTGATGCGCCCAAGCCAGACCCTGAACAGCGCCATCGCGGCACTGTAAGGTTCGCTTGAAGTAACAGCACAAACCCCGGCCACGCACCGGGGTTTGTGCTTTCTGGGAATCGGCGCTGCTACGCAGCCCCAGCGATTGAAGGACAGGCCTATGACCTGGCAACCCCATATCACCGTCGCCACCGTCGTCGAAGACCAGGGCAAATTCCTTTTCGTCGAAGAATTCAAGGCCGGCCAGCACGTCTTCAACCAACCTGCTGGCCACCTGGAACCTTTCGAGACCCTGCCCCAGGCCGCCCTGCGCGAAACCCTGGAAGAAACGGCCTGGGAAGTCGAGCTCACCGGCGTGGTCGGTATTTACCTGTACACGGCGCCCAGCAATGGTGTGACCTACCAGCGCATCTGCTTCGCCGCACGCCCCGTGCGCCATCACGACGATCTGGCCCTGGACAGCGACATCGTCCGCGCCGTCTGGCTGACCCGCGAGGAACTGCTGGCCGAGCCCTCGCGCTGGCGCAGCGAACTGGTGCCACGCTGCCTCGACGACTACCTGGCCGGCCCGCTGCACAGCCTTGCCCTGCTACGCGACTGACGCGCAGCCTCGGGTTTGATAGAATCGGCGTTTTTCCCCTCTGATACACATCGGTAGCCATGACCAGCCCAGCACTCAAAGACCCCGCCAAGACCCGCGTCATCGTCGGCATGTCCGGCGGCGTGGACTCTTCCGTCTCCGCCCTTCTGCTCATCGAGCAGGGCTACCAGGTGGAAGGGCTGTTCATGAAAAACTGGGAGGAAGACGACGGCACGGAATATTGCACCGCCCGGGAAGACCTGGCCGACGCCCAGGCCGTGTGCGACCGCATCGGTATCAAGCTGCACACCGCCAACTTCGCCGCGGAGTACTGGGACAACGTCTTCGAGCATTTCCTCGAGGAGTACAAGGCTGGCCGCACGCCCAACCCAGACATCCTCTGCAACCGTGAAATCAAGTTCAAGGCGTTCCTCGACTACGCCCTGTCGCTGGGCGCCGACCTGATTGCCACCGGCCACTATGTGCGCCGCCGCGACACGGGCGAGCTCACTGAATTGCTCAAGGGCCTGGACCCGAACAAGGACCAGAGCTACTTCCTGCACGCTGTCGGTGGCAAAGAGATCGCCCGCACTCTGTTCCCCGTGGGTGAACTGGAAAAGCCCGAAGTACGCGCCATTGCCGAGAAGCATGGCCTGGCTACCGCCAAGAAGAAGGACTCCACCGGCATCTGCTTCATCGGCGAGCGCCGTTTCAGCGACTTTCTCAAGCAGTACCTGCCGGCCCAGCCTGGCGACATCGAAACCACCGAAGGTGAAGTGATCGGCCGCCACCACGGCCTGATGTACCACACCATCGGCCAGCGCCAAGGCCTGGGCATTGGCGGCCTCAAGGACGCCGGCGACGAACCCTGGTACGTCCTGCACAAGGACCTGACCCGCAACGTGCTGGTGGTCGGCCAGGGCAACGAACACCCGTGGTTGTTCTCCCGCGCATTGCTCGCCTCGGAGATTTTCTGGGTCAACCCGATCGACCTCAGCAGCCCGCGCACGCTCACCGCCAAGGTGCGCTACCGCCAGAGTGACCAGCACTGCACCCTGGAACGCACCGCAAGCGGCTATCGCGCGGTGTTCGACGAACCGCAACGCGCCGTTACGCCGGGCCAGTCGGTGGTGTTCTACGACGGCGAGGTCTGCCTGGGCGGCGGCGTGATCGAAACCGCCGAGCCATGGAGCCCGCGCGCATGAGCAACCTGCAGGAGCAATTGATTGCCCTGGGTGGCGTATTCCAGGCTGCCGTGCTGGTCGACCGCATTGCTCGGACCGGCCAGGCCAGCGAGGCCAACATCGGCTGCATGCTCGGTAGCCTGCTGGTGCGCGACCCCAAGAACACCCTGGAGGTGTTCGGTGGTGACGACCTTAACCTGCGTGACGGCTACCGCGCGCTGGTCGGCGCCCTGGAGCGCGACCCCAGCAGCCTGCAGCGCGAACCACTGCGCTACGCCCTGTCGATGCTCGGTCTCGAGCGCCAGCTCAACAAGCGCGGTGACCTGCTCGACACCATCGGCAACCGCCTGCCACAGATCCAGTCCCAGGCCGACCACTTCGGCCTGGTTCACGAAAACGTGATCGCCTCCAGTGGTGCGTTGTACCAGGACACCCTGAGCACCCTGCGCCAGCGCATCCAGGTGCACGGCGACATGCGCTTCCTGCAGCAATCCAGCAACGCCTCGAAGATCCGCGCCCTGCTGCTGGCCGGCATCCGCGCCGCACGCCTGTGGCGCCAACTGGGCGGGCACCGCTGGCAGCTGGTATTCAGCCGGCGCAAGCTGCTCAACGAACTGTACGACATGATGCGCAGCCCCTCCTGATGGGGTTCTGACCGTTCCGGCAATAAAGCCGTAACGGATTGGCCTGACCTTTGGTCAGCCACCCGACCTGGGCGCATTTTTCATGTATGATATGCGCCCTTCCAAAAGCCTGACTGTCCGAGAACACCCCATGCAGCTCTCTTCGCTCACTGCGGTTTCCCCTGTAGACGGCCGTTACGCCGGCAAAACCCAGGCCTTGCGCCCCATTTTCAGC
The DNA here is from genome assembly GCF_001320525.1 of Pseudomonas sp. NBRC 111131. Classification (NCBI taxonomy): domain Bacteria; kingdom Pseudomonadati; phylum Pseudomonadota; class Gammaproteobacteria; order Pseudomonadales; family Pseudomonadaceae; genus Pseudomonas; species Pseudomonas sp. NBRC 111131. Next base: position 31,171 of record NZ_BCBH01000013.1, read on the forward strand.
GAATTCGGCCTGATCCGTTTCCGCGCCCTGGTCGAAGTGCGCTGGCTCCAGCGCCTGGCCGCTCACCCGCAAATCGGCGAAGTGCCGGCATTCTCCGCCGAAGCCAACGCCCTGCTGGACAGCCTGGCCACCGACTTAAAGCTCGAGCACGCCGAACGCGTCAAGGAAATCGAGCGCACCACCAACCACGACGTCAAGGCCATCGAGTACCTGCTCAAGGAGCAGGCCGCGCAGTTGCCGGAGCTGGCCAAGGTCAGTGAGTTCATCCACTTTGCCTGCACCAGTGAGGACATCAACAACCTGTCCCACGCCCTGATGCTGCGCGCCGGCCGTGACGAAGTGCTGCTGCCGCTGATGCGTCAGATTGCCGAAGCTATCCGCTCGCTGGCCCATGCCCACGCTGACGTGCCGATGCTGTCGCGCACCCACGGCCAGCCGGCGTCGCCGACTACCCTGGGCAAAGAGCTGGCCAACGTCGTGTATCGCCTGGAGCGCCAGATCGCTCAGGTGGCCGCCGTGCCGCTGCTGGGCAAGATCAACGGCGCCGTGGGTAACTACAACGCCCACCTGTCGGCCTACTCGCAGATCGACTGGGAGCAGAACGCCCGCGCCTTCATCGAAGACGAACTGGGCCTGGTGTTCAACCCCTACACCACCCAGATCGAACCGCACGACTACATCGCCGAGCTGTTCGACGCCATTGCCCGCTTCAACACCATCCTGATCGATTTCGACCGCGACGTCTGGGGCTACATTTCGCTGGGCTACTTCAAGCAGAAGACCGTTGCTGGCGAAATCGGCTCGTCGACCATGCCGCACAAGGTCAACCCGATCGACTTCGAGAACTCCGAAGGCAACCTGGGTATCGCCAATGCGCTGTTCCAGCACCTGGCCAGCAAGCTGCCGATCTCGCGCTGGCAGCGTGACCTGACTGACTCGACGGTGCTGCGCAACCTGGGCGTCGGTTTTGCCCACAGCGTCATCGCCTACGAAGCCAGCCTCAAAGGCATCGGCAAGCTGGAAGTCAACGCCGCCCGCATCGCTGCCGACCTGGACGCCTGCTGGGAAGTGCTCGCCGAGCCGATCCAGACCGTAATGCGCCGCTTCAACATCGAGAACCCCTACGAGAAGCTCAAGGAGCTGACCCGTGGCAAGGGCATCACGCCTGAAGCGCTGCTGACCTTCATCGACGGCCTGGACATGCCAGCCGAAGCCAAGGCCGAGCTCAAGCAATTGACCCCTGCCAGCTATATCGGTAACGCCACAGCACAGGCCAAACGCATCTAAGCTGACCGTCGCGTTCAACGCCCGGCCTGGCCGGGCGTTTTTATTCCCGGACGAAAATTACGTTTTTTCAATAGGTTGAACATGAATCCTGATACTCCACTGCAGCTGCTCGGCGGCATCTCGGCCCGCGAATTCATGCGCGACTACTGGCAGAAGAAGCCGCTGCTGGTGCGCCAGGCGTTCCCGGACTTCGAAAGCCCGATCGACCCCGACGAGCTGGCCGGCCTGGCCCTGGAAGAGGAAGTCGAGTCGCGCATCGTGCTCGAGCACGGCGCCCACCCGTGGGAGCTGCGCCGCGGCCCGTTCAACGAAGACACTTTTGCCGAGCTGCCAGAAAAAGACTGGACCCTGCTGGTGCAGGCGGTAGATCAGTTCGTGCCAGAAGTGGCCGAACTGCTGGAGCCTTTCCGCTTCCTGCCGAGCTGGCGCATCGATGACGTGATGATCAGCTTCGCCGCCCCGGGTGGCAGCGTCGGCCCGCACTTCGACAACTACGACGTATTCCTGCTGCAGGGCCATGGCAAGCGCAACTGGAAGATCGGTCAGATGTGCAGCAGCGACAGCCCGCTGCTCGAGCATGCCGATCTGCGCATCCTCGCCGAATTCGAACAGAGCGGCGAGTGGACCCTGGAGCCTGGCGACATGCTCTACCTGCCGCCTCGTCTGGCTCACTACGGCGTGGCCGTGGACGACTGCCTGACCTACTCGGTCGGTTTCCGCGCCCCGAGCGCCGCCGAAGTGCTGACCCATTTCACCGACTTCCTCGGCCAGTTCCTGCCGGACGAAGAGCGCTACAGCGACGCCGACGCCCAACCGGTCAGCGACCCGCACCAGATCCAGCACGACGCCCTCGACCGCCTCAAGGCATTGCTCGACAAGCACATGAGCGACAAGGACCTGCTGCTGACCTGGTTTGGCCAGTTCATGACCGAGCCGCGCTACCCGGAGCAGGTCGTGGGTGAAGCGCTGAGCGAGGAAGAACTGATCGAAGCCCTGGAAGACGGTGCCATCCTGATCCGCAACCCCAGCGCGCGCATGGCCTGGTCCGAGCTCAACGATGACCTGATGCTGTTCGCCAGCGGCCGCAGTTGCCCGCTGCCCGCCAAGCTGCGCGAGCTGCTGAAGCTGGTCTGCGCCGCCGACGCGTTACACATCGACAACCTTGAAGAGTGGTTGCAGGATGAAGATGGCCTTATGCTGGTACAGCAACTGATCAAACAAGGAAGCCTGGGATTCGCCAATGAATAAGATTCGTGTGCGCCTCGCTGACTGGCAGAAGGACAACGCTGATATCCGCCGTATTCGTGAGGCCGTGTTTGTGGCCGAACAGCATATTCCGCCGGAGCTTGAGTTCGACTCGGAAGACCAGGACGCGCTGCACTTCCTGGCCCTTGAGGGCGATTATCCGGTTGGCACCGCCCGTCTGCTGTCCGACGGCACCATTGGCCGCATCTCGGTGCTCAAGGACTGGCGCGGGTTGAAGGTTGGCGATGCGCTGGTCAATGCGGTGATCGTCGAAGCGCAGAACCGCGACCTCAAGCAGCAGATGCTCAGTGCTCAGGTGCACGCCACGCCGTTCTACGAGCGGCTGGGCTTCCGCGTGGTCAGCGAGGAGTTCCTCGAAGCCGGCATCCCGCATGTGGACATGGTGCGTGACTCCTGCGATATCGCCTGAGCCCGGCAGATGTTGAGCTGACCGCCCCACCCCGGCACGCTGCGCTCCCACACGTACCCATCGCCCTGAAAGGCGGTGATGAACCTGTAGGAGCCGGCTTGCCGGGGCCAGGGCCGGTGAACACAGCAACATTCCCACTGACAAAACCTGTACATCCATCCAGATAAAACTTGCCTCAGCGCCCCCGCTTGCGCATCCTAGTGCCCATCACTCCCGATGAAGCGTTTGCGGCCATGCGCCTGTTCCTCTGCGAAAAACCCTCCCAGGCCAAAGACATCGCCAAAGTCCTCGGCGCCCAGCGTAAGGGCGACGGCTGCTGGCAAGGCACCGACGTCTGCGTAACCTGGTGCATCGGCCACCTGCTCGAAACCGCCCCACCCGACAGCTACGACGAGCGCTACAAGCGTTGGAACCTGGCCGACCTGCCAATCATCCCGGAAAAATGGAAGATGCTGGTCAAGCCCAAGACCGCCAGCCAGTTCAAGGCCGTCAAGCGCCTGCTCGGCGAGGCCCGTGAACTGGTGATCGCCACCGACGCCGACCGCGAAGGCGAGATGATCGCCCGCGAGTTGGTCGAACACTGCCGTTACCGCGGCCCGATTCAGCGCTTGTGGCTGTCGGCACTGGACGACGCGTCCATCCGCAAGGCCTTGGCGCGTCTGCTGCCCGGCCAGGAAACCTTCAACCTCTACCACTCGGCGCTGGGCCGCTCACGGGCCGACTGGCTGATCGGCATGAACATGAGCCGGCTGTTCACCCTGCTAGGCCGCCAGTCCGGCTACCAGGGTGTGCTGCCGGTGGGCCGGGTGCAAACCCCGACACTGCGCCTGGTGGTCGACCGCGACCGCAGCATCGCCGATTTCGTGCCGGTACCGTTCTGGGCCATCGACGTGCAGCTCGAACATGCCGAGCAAGGCTTCAACGCCCAATGGCGCGCGCCGGAAGACGCCTGCGACGACCAGGGCCGCTGCCTCAATCAGGCCCTGGCGCAACAGGCCGCCAGTGACATCGGCAACGCCGGCAGGGCGCGGGTGCTCGAGGTCGCCACCGAGCGCGTACGCGAGGCAGCGCCCCTGCCCTTCGACCTCGGCACCCTGCAGGAGCTGTGCTCAAAAAAGTTCGGCCTCGGTGCCCAGGAAACCCTCGACATCGCCCAAGCGCTGTACGAAACCCACAAACTGATCACGTACCCGCGCAGCGATTGCGGCTACCTGCCCCTCAGCCAGCACGGCGAAGCGCCAGCGATCATCAGTGCCTTGCAGCGCGCCGACGCCACCCTGACGCCACTGCAAGCGCACCTCGAACCCCAGCGCCGTTCGCGGGCCTGGAACGATGCCAAGGTCAGCGCCCACCACGGCATTATCCCCACCGCTGCCGCCAGCGACCCTTCGCGCCTGCCCGCCAAGCACAAGGCGGTCTACACCCTGATCCGCGCCCGCTACCTGGCGCAGTTTCTCCCCCACCATGAGTATGACCGCACCCAGGCTGAGTTCGACTGTGCAGGCCACGCCCTGCGCGCCGTAGGTAAACAGATCGTCGAGCCGGGCTGGCGCCGCGCCCTGCCCGAGGCGTTGGCACCGGCCAAGGGCCGCGAGGCACCGCCGGCCCAGGTCTTGCCTGCGCTGCACGAAGGCCAGGACTGCACAGTGCAAGGCCTGCAACTCAAAGACCTGTGGACCCAGCCACCCAAACCGTTCACTGAAGGCGACCTGATCAAGGCCATGAAGAACGTGGCCAAGCTGGTGGACGACCCGCGACTCAAACAGAAGCTCAAGGAAACCACCGGCATCGGCACAGAAGCGACCCGTGCCAGCATCATCCAGGGCCTGCTCGACCGCGGCTACCTGGTCAAGCACGGCAAGGCACTGGCCGCCACTCCGGCCGCCTTCAGCCTGATCGACGCCGTCCCCCGCGCCATCGCCGACCCCGGCACCACGGCGATCTGGGAGCAGGCACTGGACATGGTGCAGCGTGGCGAGATGAGCCTGGAGGAGTTCGTTGCCCGGCAGTCGGCGTGGATGGGCAAGCTGGTGGAGCGTTGCAGCGGCATGCGCATGACTATCACCGGGCCGGCGGTGGCAAAAGCAGCGCCGTGGAAGAAAAAGCCTAGGAAGGCGGCTGCAGGCAAGCCAAGGCAACCGAAGCGCAAGGCAACAAAAACATCCGGTTGAGAGGGTTGCCGGTTTCGGTCTGCTCGCTGCCTTACAGGCGGGCGGGCTTGCCCATGAGTGGCCCGCGAAGGGCTGCCGATCGAACCGCCACCCGGTTTGAGTGGCGCGGTGAAAATTACCTGCTAGATTTTCATGAAAATAATCACAATAAATTTCATGAGGCCCGGCATGTTCAAGCAATCCGCCCAGCACGTCGCCAGTTACTACGCCCAGACCTACCCGGTCAGTATTCCCCTGCGCCCGACCCTGAAAGGCCGGCACGACACCGATGTACTCATCATCGGCGCCGGTTTCAGCGGCTTGCACACTGCCCTGCGCCTGGCCGTGGCCGGCAAGCGCGTGACCCTGCTGGAAGCCAGCCGGGTAGCCTGGGCCGCCTCTGGGCGTAATGGCGGCCAGGCGCTGCTGGGCTGGTCGTGCGACATGCCGCCGCTCGAAAAGGCGTTGGGCGTGGAACGCACCCGCCGCCTCTGGGACAGCATGTGCTGGGCCGCCGACGAGATGCGTGAGCTGCCGCTGCGCCACGGCTTCGATATCGATTATCGGGTGGGCAGCCTTTGGACGGCAGTACTGGCACGCCGGGTGAAAATGCTCGAGCAAGCCCTGTACGACGCCGAGCACAAATGGGGCTATGACGCCCTACGACTGATCGGCCGCGACGAGTTGGGGCAATGGGTCGACAGCCCGCGCTACCAGGCCGCGTTGTATGACGCCAGGGGCGCGCACCTGAACCCGCTGAAACTGGCCCAAGGGCTGGCCGCCACGATCGAGACCGCTGGCGGGCAGATCTTCGAGCAAAGCCAAGTCATCAATTACCAGCAGACCACGGATGGCTATGTTGCCCGTACTGACCATGGCGAGGTGCACTGTGACGTGCTGGTACTGGCGTGCAACGCCTACATCGACCAGCTCGACCGCACCCTGTCCCGCCGGTTGCTGCCGGTCGGTTCGTACCAGGTGACCACTGCGCCCCTGGAGGCGGACTTCGCCCGCTCGCTGCTGCCGCGCAACAGCTGTGTGATCGACAATCAGTTCGTGCCCGACTACTTCCGCCTCACCCCCGACCATCGCTTGCTGTTCGGCGGTGGCTGTACCTACCTGGGCGGTATCCCCAAGGACGTGGCCAGTACAACCCGTCCTCACCTCGAGCGCGTGTTCCCACAACTGGCCGGCGTGGCCATCGACTACGCCTGGGGTGGCCACATCGACTGCAGCATCCAGCGCACGCCCGATATCGGCCGCGAGGGCCAGCGCTACTGGCTGCAGGGGTTTTCTGGCCACGGTGTGCTGCCGACCTTGGCCGGGGCACGGGCAGTCAGCGATGCGATTCTTGGCGACGACGACCTACTGGCGTTATACCAGGGTATCGACAATGGCCGCTTCCTCGGCGGCGACCTGCTGGCCGCGCCACTGGAGGCGGCCGCCAAGGCCTGGTACAGGATGCGCGATCATGTCTGAAGATGCCCAGGGCCTGGCATTACTGATCCGCGACCTGCGCAAACACCGTGGGCTGACCCTTGGCGAGCTGGCCGTCAAGGTCAAGCGCTCGCTCGGGTTCCTGTCCCAGGTCGAGCGCGGCCTGTCGCAGCCCACCGTGGCCGACCTTACCGCCATCAGCGAAGCGCTGCATGTACCGACCACTTACTTCTACCAGCCCAGCCAACCGCGCCCGCTGGACTGGGTAACCCGGCCGGGCGAGCGCCGTACCCTCTACTACGCCGCAGGCATCAGCGACGTGCTGGTGTCGCCCACGCTCACCGGCAGCTTCGCCATGCTCGAAAGCCACCTGGCTCCCGGCGCCAGCAGTGGCGAGGGACACCTGAATGACAGCGCCGAACAGGGTGGTTTCGTGCTTGAAGGCGAGCTGACCCTGTGGCTCGAAGGCCATGAACAAGCGGTGACGCTAGGCCCCAACGACAGCTTTCAGCTACCGCCGCACCGCCAGTTCCGCTACGCCAACCTGACCGACCAGACGACCCGTGTCCTCTGGGTCTTCCGATGAGAGCACAGCATGACAACACTACCTACAGCCGCTGCCGACCTGCTCAGTGAAGTCCGCGCCTTCCGCACCCGCTACCCCGAAGTGCGCCACGTCGATCTGCTCAGCCTGGACATTCCCGGGCATTTCTACGGTAAACGCTACCCCATCGACATGCTGGAAAAGGTCGCCGCCGGCAGCCCGCTCAAGCTGCCGCAGAACTGCGCGTTGCTGGGGGTGCAAGGCGGACTGTTCCCGATAAGCGATTACTGCTTCAACGATGGCGACCCGGATGCGCTGCGGCGCCTGATTCCTGGCACCCTCAAACCGGTCAATTGGGAGCGCCAACCGCTGGGCCAGATGCTGATCAGTTCCGATGGCACCGCTGCGCCTATTGAGTTCGAGCCACGTGAGGTACTCGCCCGTGTATTGCAACGCCTGGAGCGCCGTGGCATTCGCCCGGTAGTAGCATTCGAACTGGAATTCTACCTGTTCGCCCGGGCACTCAAGGAAGGCCTGCCACAGTTCCCCCACGACCCGAGCAGCGATGACCCGGACGACCAGCCGAACCTGCATATAGAACGCTTGTCGCGGTTCAGCGACGTGCTCCACGACATGGTAGAAACCGCCAATACCCAAGGGGTCGATGCCAATGTCATCACCGCCGAGCTGGGCCCGGGCCAGTTCGAAATCAACTTCGGCCACTGCGACGACGGCCTGCGCGCCGCCGACTGGGCCGCCCTGTTCTGCCGTAGCACGCGGGGCGTGGCACGCAAGCACGGGCTACGTGCCTCATTCATGAGCAAGCCGTACCTGCAAGCGCCGGGCAGCGGCATGCATGTGCACGTCAGCCTTTACGACCAGGCCGGCAACAACCTGCTGGCAGCCGACCAGCAACGCCCCTTGCGCCATGCCGTGGCCGGCTGCCTGGCCTTGCTGCCGCACTGCATGCCGATTTTTGCCGCCAACCACAACGCGTTTCGCCGCTACGGTGCCATGGTCAATGCTGCAAGCCGCGCCAGCTGGGGTTTCGAAGACCGTGATGCGTGCATTCGCATTCCCGACTCGGATGCCGGCAACCTGCGTATCGAACACCGCCTGGCGGGGGCGGATGCTAACCCGTACCTGGTACTGGCAGCGATTTTGTGTGGGATGGAGCACGGGCTGCAGGCTGGACAGGAGCCGATTGCCCCACTGAACGAAGACCGCGCCAGCGGCGTGGACTTTCCCAAGGACATGCTTGCAGCAGTCACGGCCATGCGTGCGCACCCGGCAGTGAACGAAGGGCTGGGGGATGAATTCGTGATGGTGTATTGCGAGAACAAGCGGCAGGACCATCTCGCGTTCATGCAGGAAGTCAGTGCCAGGGAGTACCGGTGGTTCCTGTAGACCTTCCGGTGAGCCTTCCAGCCCTTTCGCAGGCGTGCCCTGCGACAGGGCTGCACTGACAAGACAAAAATCTCTCCTATTCTCAATAGCTCACTCGGCAATCCCCTGTACAGAGGAGACACGACCATGAGCTACGTATCTACCAAAGATGGCGTTCAGATCTTCTACAAGGACTGGGGCCCGCGCGACGCGCAGGTCATTCACTTCCACCACGGCTGGCCCCTGAGCGCCGACGACTGGGACGCGCAGCTGTTGTTCTTCCTCGCCCACGGCTTTCGCGTGGTGGCCCATGACCGTCGTGGTCACGGACGCTCCAGCCAAGTGTGGGACGGGCACGACATGGACCACTATGCCGATGACGCGGCGGCCGTGGTCGAACACCTGGGTATCCAGGGTGCAGTGCACGTCGGCCACTCCACGGGCGGCGGCGAAGTGGTGCGCTACATGGCCCGCTACCCTGACGATAAGGTAGCCAAGGCGGTGTTGATCGCTGCTGTACCACCGCTGATGGTAAAGACACCGGACAACCCCGGCGGGTTACCCAAATCGGTGTTTGACGATTTCCAGGTGCAGGTGGCGAGTAACCGCGCGCAGTTTTACCGAGATGTACCCAGCGGGCCGTTCTACGGTTACAACCGGCCAGGCGCCAAGCCTGCCGAAGGGGTCATTGCCAACTGGTGGCGGCAAGGCATGATTGGCAGTGCCAAGGCTCACTACGACGGAATCGTGGCTTTTTCGCAAACCGACTTTACCCAGGACCTCAAAAATATCCGCCAGCCGGTGCTGGTGATGCATGGCGATGATGACCAGATCGTGCCTTATGAAAACGCCGGGCCGCTGTCGGCGAAACTACTGCCCAATGGCACGTTGAAGACGTACAAAGGCTTCCCCCATGGCATGCCGACCACCCATGCCGACGTGATAAATGCCGATTTGCTCGCCTTCATTCGAAGCTGAGGCCGCTGCAGGTAGCTGGTTGTCTGCGCGGGCGTGCCGCGCAGACAACCAGTAGCCATTCGGTGCGCTGACCAACGTCAACCAAGCAGTTGCCACAGCACTTCAATGCCGGGCAGCCCCGGTGCCCAGTCGGGGCTATAGGCGACATGAGCCTGCACGCATTGCCATAGGCTGCCTTGATGAGTGACGATGTCACCGATCTCGTAGCGCTGGTTGACCTGCCACTGCACCTGCCCATTGCTGCCTTCGGTCCGTGCGCTCAACGTGGCACTTGGCGTGGATACCTGCCCCACTTGATCACATGCAACGACGACATATGTATACAGCGCACCAGGCTTGAGCCCGGAATCCTGGAAGGTCAAGTGCTCACCGGGCACACGCCCGACCACCCGCCCATCGCGATAGATCGAATATTCCTTGATCGATGTTGCTGCTACGCAAGCCTCCCAGGTCAAATCCAGGCGCTGCCCGGTATTGGCCAGTATGCGCAGCTTCTTCGGGGTGCTGGGGACACCGCCTAACCCAAGCGTATGCCCAAGTACAATCTCACTCCAGGGAGAAGCGACATTGTTCACCCCGCGAGTGCGAATGCGAAATGCATAGGCGGTGTCTGGTTTCATCCCGGCCCAGGTACGGCGGCGTTCAGTGAACGCGATTTCGAGCTGGGCAATGGAACGATTGAATGGGCTGGTCGCAAACCTATCCTCACTGCGCTCGATTTCCCAACGCTTGATCGGAATATCGCTGGCGGGCTGCTTGTAGTAGAACTTGCCGACCGTATCGGACAGTGCTTCAAGTTTGAAATCAAACGGTGTCGCGGGGCTTCTCTGTGTCGCTTGGGGATCACTGACTGGGCTTTCCAAATAATCTTGCATGGTGATTTTTCTTCCGGGTGAGGGTGGCAAGAAGTTGCCACCGCCGCCCAGTTGTATCCGCCACTGATGCCTGGAGTGAACTCCCAGAACTGCCAGAAGTAGTGCGTTTCCCTGGCAGGCGGATTACCATGCAGCCCTCGCCTTGCGGCGGTTTTGCCGCGTTCATCCTACTGCCTGGCAAACGCCGATGCCCTTCGAACTCACCGTAGAACCGCTCACCCTACTGATCCTTGCCGTGGTCGCTTTCGTTGCCGGTTTCATCGACGCGATTGCCGGCGGCGGCGGCCTGCTCACCACCCCGGCGCTGCTCACTGCCGGCATGCCGCCACATCTGGTGCTGGGCACCAATAAGCTCAGCTCGACCTTCGGCTCAGCCACTGCCGGCTTCACGTACTACAAGCGCAAGCTGTTCCACCCGGCGCAGTGGCGCCCGGCCTTGTTCGCCACCCTGCTCGGGGCGTCGATCGGCGCGATCATCGCCCACTACATGCCCGCCGAATGGCTGAACAAGATGCTGCCCGTGATCGTCTTCGCGTGCGGCATCTACCTGTTGTTCGGTGGCACGCCCAAGGCGCCGCTGGACGCCGATGCGCCCATCAAGAAGAAATGGCAGCTCCCACAGGGCTTCACCCTGGGCTTCTATGATGGCGTGGCCGGCCCCGGCACCGGTGCGTTCTGGACCGTGAGTACGTTGCTGCTCTACCCCATCGACCTGGTCCGCGCCAGCGGCGTGGCGCGCAGCATGAACTTCGTCAGCAACATCGCCGCGCTGACGGTGTTCGTCATTTCCGGGCAGGTGGACTACGTCGTCGGCCTGTGCATGGGCCTGTCGGTGATGGTCGGTGCATTCTTTGGCGCCCGCACGGCGATCAGCGGTGGCAGCAAGTTCATCCGCCCCGTATTCATCACCGTGGTGCTGGCGCTGACCGTGCGCTTAGCGTGGCAGCACTGGTTCGGGCAGGCCTGAGCGGCGCGCCACGTACAGGTCGATCAGGTACCGGGCGATGGAGCGCCCGGCCGGCAGCGGCGGCAGGTCATGCACGTTGAACCACTGGGCGTCCTCTATCTCGTCCGGCTGCATGACGATGTCGCCACCGGCATACTCGGCGTGGAAGCCCAGCATCATCGAGTGCGGGAACGGCCAGCACTGGCTGCCGACGTACTGGATGTTCCGCACCTCGACCGCGACCTCTTCCCGCACCTCGCGCACCAGGCAGTCCTCGGCCGACTCACCCGGTTCGGCAAAGCCCGCCAGGGTGCTGTAGACACCGGGGACGAAACGCGGCGAACGCGCCAGCAGAATTTCGTCGTCGCGGGTCACCAGCACGATCATGCTCGGCGAAATACGCGGGTAGCTGCGCAGGTCACAGGGCTGGCAGTACATCGCACGCTCCCAGCGGATCTGTGTCATCGCCTGGCCGCAACTGCCGCAGAAGCGGTGCTCGCGGGCCCAGGTACCGATCTGCGCGGCATAGCCGAGCACTTTGTAGGTATCGAAATCGCCTTCGAGCATGAACGCCCGCAGACCGCGCCAACTGCAGCCTGGCAACTCGGCCGTGCTGCGCAGCTCCAGCAAGAATACCGGCTCGCCGTCGAAGTGACCGATGCCATGTTCGCTCAGTACATCCAGGTCCTGGCGCTTGAGCCAGTCGCGGGGGAACAACGCACCGTTGGCGTCCACCAGGAACCCGTCCGGGCTACGGGCGACCGCCCAGCCCCCGGTGATCTGCGGGTCGAGTACTGCGGTAGTCCAGCGTGCTGACATGTCGGGGTTCCTTTGCTGCGTCCCCCGGCCCGGTCAGTCGGCGAACGTCGGTTTCTGTTTGCTCATGTGCGCCGCCACGGCCACGCGCAGGTCTTCGGACTGCAGCATCGCAGCGTTCCAGGTGGCGATGTAGTCCAGGCCATCGTCGATACGATGGTCGCGCATGTAGCTGAGCATCTCCTTGGTGCCCGCCACGGCGATCGGTGATTTTGCGGCAATCTCGCGGGCAATGGCAAAGACTCCGTCGAGCAATCCAGCCTGATCATCATAGACCCGGTTCACCAAGCCAATGCGCAGTGCCTCATCGGCGTCGACGTTACGCCCGGTGAAGGCCAGCTCCCGCATGATGCCGTCGCCGATGATACGTGGCAAACGTTGCAGGGTTCCGACATCGGCAGCCATGCCCATGTCGATTTCCTTGATCGAAAACTGCGCATCGCGGCTGCAATAGCGCATGTCGCAGGCCGAGACCAGGTCGATGGCGCCGCCGATGCAGTAGCCCTGAATGGCCGCCAGCACTGGCTTGCGGCAGTTGTCCACGGCATTGAACGAAGCCTGCAGGCGCAGGATGGTGCGGCGCAGCAAGCGCGCGTTACGGCCCACGTCCTTGCCCATCTGGCCCGCAAGCGAGGCCAGCATCATCAGGTCGATGCCCGACGAGAAGTGCTTGCCCGCACCACTGATGACCACGGCACGCACCGCGTCGGTGTCATCGATCCACTGGAAGATGGCGACGATTTCCTCCCAGAACGCGGCGTTCATCGCGTTGATCTTTTCCGGGCGATTGATCTGTACGTGGGCAATGTTGTCGGTCAGTTCGACCTTGAATGCGCTGTACTCGGTCACGGGCTGCACTCCTGTGGGGGGAAAGGTTCACAACCCAGGATGGTAACCCAGGCCGGTTGCCGCGCTTGTGCCAAAAGCGGGACGGCTGGCCACCGCTGTCGAAATCGCCTGATGCGGTTCGACTAAGCGTAAGGCCTGCAGACCCACAGGCCATCGCCCAGGAGCCCACCATGCGCACACTCATCGTTGCCGCCTTCATCAGCCTCGACGGCGTCATGCAGGCCCCCGGCGGCCCACAGGAAGACACCCGCGGCGCCTTCGCCTACGGCGGCTGGATCGTGCCCTACGCCGAAGCCGTCTTCGGCCAGGCCATGCAAGCGCTGTTCAGCCAGCCGTTCGAGCTGCTATTGGGCCGGCGCACCTATGACATCTTCGCCAGCTACTGGCCGAAGGTGAAAGACAACACCGAAGATTTCTCCATCGCCAACCTGTTCAACAGCGTACCCAAACACGTCGCCACCCACTCGCCCGACACCCTTGTCTGGTCCAACAGCCACGCCCTGGGCAGCGACGTGACCGGCGCCGTGCGTGCCCTTAAGCAACAGGATGGCGCTGCGCTGCTGACCCAGGGCAGTGCTGAGCTGGTGCAGCAACTGCTGGCGGCCGACCTGGTGGATGAACTGCACCTGCTGATCCACCCGTTGCTGCTTGGCCACGGCAGGCGCCTGTTCGGCAGCGACGCCGCCGCAGCGGCTTTCACCTTGCAACACTCGCAGGTGTCGCCCAAGGGCGTGATCATCGCCCGTTACCTTCGCGCAGGGAAGGTGCAGACCGGATCGTTCGAACTGCCCGCTGACGAGGGCTGATTCAATACAACTTTTACAGCGTGCGCGCATCGAACACAGGTAAGCCCTCATCCGCTTTCAGGAGGTTTGCCATGGCGTTGCGTACAGCCCTGATCGTTTCCTGCATGACGCTGGCCATCGCTGGCTGCGCCGGGTCAGACGACGAACACCGCTCGCCACCCACCACCCAACAGGTCGATCTGCAACGCTACCAGGGCACCTGGTACGAGCTAGCGCGCCTGCCGATGTTCTTCCAGCGCAACTGCGTGCAGTCCGAGGCGCACTATGGTTTGCGCGAAGACGGCCGCATCGATGTGACCAACCGTTGCAAGGAAAAGGACGGCCAGTGGAATGAAGCCAAGGGCGTCGCCCAAGCCCAGCAGCCCGGCAGGACCGATAAGCTCTGGGTACAGTTCGACAACTGGTTCAGCCGCCTGGCGCCGGGGCTGACCAAGGGCGAATACTGGGTGCTTTACCACGACAAGGACTACCGCGTGGCGCTGGTCGGTCACCCGAATCGGGAATACCTGTGGCTGCTGTCGCGCACACCGGCAATCACCGACCAGACGCGTGAGCAACTGCTGGCGGTTGCCCAGAAACAGGGCTACGACACCAGTAAGTTGATCTGGCGCCAGGATGACCTCGCCAAGCCCTGACAACCGGGCTACTGTGTAAGCCCGCAACTTCTGGAGCCCGGCTTTGGACCTGCAGTTTCTGGGCACCTCGGCCGGGGTGCCAACCAAGGGGCGCAACGTCAGCGCCACCGCCGTCATCGAAGCCAATGGCAGCCACTGGTACCTGGTGGACTGTGGCGAAGGCACCCAGCACCAGTTGCTGCACACCTCGCTGTCGGTGCGCGACCTGCGCGCGATCTTCATCACCCATGTGCACGGCGACCATTGCTTCGGCCTGCCGGGACTACTGGCCAGTGCCGGTATGAGCGGACGCACCCATGCGCTGGACCTGATCGTGCCCGCCGCGCTGCATGACTGGGTACGCCTGAGCCTGGCAGCCAGTGACACCTTTCTGCCTTTCGAGCTGCGCCTGTTCGCCGTCGAGGTTTTCGAGGGGTGGTCCAGCGACACGGTCAAGGTCGAACGTGTCGTGCTGTCACACCGAGTGCCGAGCGTCGGTTTCATCTTCACCGAGCGCAATCCCGAACCACGCCTGGACGTGCAGCGCCTCGACGCCGAGCGCATCCCGCGCGGGCCACTGTGGGGCGCCCTGGCCAAGGGCGCAGTGGTAGAACATGCCGGGCACGTACTGCGCGGCCAGGATTACTTGCGCGCCTCACGACCGGCGCGGCGGGTGATCGTCTGCGGCGACAATGACACCCCTGAACTGCTGGCCGAGGTGGCCAGGGATGTGGATGTACTGGTGCACGAAGCGACCTTCACCCAGGCAATCATCGAGCGCACCGGCGCCACGTTCGGCCATAGCAGCGCGGCGACGGTGGCGCGCTTTGCCGAAACCGCCGGCGTGCGCAACCTGGTGCTGACCCACTTCAGCGCCCGCTACCAATCCGACCCGCGGCGCAGCCCGAATATCGAGGACGTGCGAGTTGAAGCGCAGGCCCACTACAGCGGTCACCTCACCCTGGCTCAGGACCTGCAGCGCTATCACATCGGGCGCGATGGGCGTCTGTCCGCCTCGTAATCACGTTCAAACAGAGGGGCGCCTGGGCCTGCAGCACCGGCCCCTTCACGGGGCCGGTGCTGGCACTAAGCGGCTAACCGCCCGCTGGCAATCGCCTCCGACGCCGCCAGCATCGCCCGCAGCAACACGGCGCAGCCTGCCGCCAAGTCCTGCGGCGTGGCGTTCTCGATCTCGTTGTGGCTGATGCCGTTCTCGCACGGTACGAAGATCATCCCCGCCGGCCCTAGTTCGGCCAGGAAGATTGCGTCATGCCCTGCCCCACTGACGATGTCCATGTGCGGCAAACCAAGCGCCTGGGCAGATTCGCGTACGGCATCGACGCAACCCCGATCGAAGTACAGCGCCGGGAAGTCGGCTGTGGGGATCAGTTCATGGCTCAGGCCGTGTTTGGCACAGGTGGCGTCGATGACCGCCCGCACATCCGCGATCATCGTATCCAGCCGCTCGCTTTCAAGGTGACGGAAGTCCAAGGTCATGCGCACCTCACCCGGGATCACGTTACGTGAACCGGGATAGGCCTGCAGGCAACCGACCGTGCCGCAGGCATGTGGCTGATGGCCAAGCGCTGCACGATTGACCGCCTCGACCACGGCGGCGGCGCCCACCAAGGCATCCTTGCGCAGGTGCATCGGCGTAGGGCCGGCATGGGCTTCGACACCGCGCAGGGTCAGGTCGAACCACTTCTGCCCCAGGGCACCGAGCACCACGCCGATGGTCTTGGCCTGGTCTTCGAGGATCGGGCCCTGCTCGATGTGTGCTTCGAAGTAGGCCCCGACCCGGTGGCCAAGCACTGCCCGCTGGCCGGCATAGCCGATAGCGTTCAACGCCTCGCCCACCGTTATCCCCTGGGCATCGCGCTTGGCCAGGGTCTGCTCGAGGGTGAACTTGCCGGCAAAGACCCCAGACCCCATCATGCAGGGCGCAAATCGCGAGCCCTCCTCGTTGGTCCACACCACCACCTCCAACGGTGCCTCGGTCTCGATGCCCAGGTCATTGAGGGTGCGGATCACCTCCAGCCCAGCCATCACCCCGAAGCAACCGTCGAACTTGCCGCCGGTGGGTTGGGTGTCGATGTGGCTGCCGGTCATCACCGGAGGCAGCTTGGGGTTGCGCCCGGGGCGGCGGGCAAAGATATTGCCGACCGCGTCGACGCTGACGCTGCACCCGGCCGCCTCGCACCAATCAACGAACAGGTCGCGGGCCTGGCGGTCGAGGTCGGTCAGCGCCAGGCGGCAGACACCGCCCTTGGGTGTGGCCCCGAGGCGGGCGAGGTCCATCAGCGATTGCCACAGGCGGTCACTGTTCACGTGGCGTTCAGTCGATTGCAGGGCGTGTTGGGCTGGGGTCATGGGTAAGGTCTCCTCAGGCGTTTTTGTTGTCTGCACTTATCACCGGCTGCACTGGCCCACGCACGGCCAAACCGCCCAGGGCGTAGTACAGCGCCCCGCCAAGCAGCGATCCGGTGAACCAGCCATAGTCGTAGAACCAGCTGAAACTGCTGTTGCCGATGGCCATCACGGTCAGCGCCACCGGCAACGCAAAGGCGGCAAACCCTGCCCAGTTCCAGGCTGGGTAAACGTCATCACGGTACAAGCCGGCCAAGTCCAGCTTCTGCCGTCGGATCAGGAAGTAATCCACCACCATGATCCCGGCAATCGGCCCAAGCAGGCTGGAATAGCCCAGCAACCAGTTGGAATAGACACTCTCAAGGCTCAGATCGGAAACGATCCAGCCAAGCTTCTTCAGCAACTCATGGCCCATCAGCACCAGGCCGATGAAGCCGGTCAGCCATACTGCACGGCTACGCCCGATCAAGCGTGGCGCGATGTTCTGAAAATCGTTGGTCGGTGAGACGATGTTGGCGGCGGTGTTGGTCGACAACGTGGCGACCACGATCAACGCCATGGCCAGCGCCACCCAGCCGGGGCTGTGAATCTTGCCGATCAGGCTCACCGGGTCGGACACCGTTTCGCCCACCAGCGACGCCGACGCGGCCGTCATCACCACCCCCAGGGCGGCGAACAGGAACATGGTCAGTGGCAGGCCGAAGATCTGCCCCAGAATCTGGTCTTTCTGGCTTTTGGCGTAACGGCTGAAGTCGGGTATGTTCAGTGACAGCGTGGCCCAGAACCCGACCATCGCCGTCAGCCCGGCGCAGAAATAACTGACCACGCTGGCCCCTTCCGGGCGCTTGGGCGGCTGCGCCAGCAGCTCGGTCATGGACATGTGCGGCAGCGCCCAGAACAGCAGGCCGAACCCCACCGCCACCAGCAACGGGGCCGACAGGGTCTCCAACCACTTGATCGACTCGGCGCCACGCAGCACCACCCACAGGTTGATGGCCCAGAAGATCATGAAGCCGATCACCTCGCCGGTACCGCCCAGGGCTTTCCAACCGTCGAAGATGGAGCCCAGGAACAGGTGGATGGCCAACCCGCCGAACATCGTCTGGATGCCGAACCAACCACAGGCGACCACCGCACGGATCAGGCACGGCACATTGGAGCCGAGGATGCCGAACGAGGACCGCAGCAACACCGGAAAGGGAATACCGTACTTGGTGCCGGGAAAGGCATTGAGGGTCAATGGGATCAACACGATGAGATTGGCCAGCAGAATCGCCAGCAATGCCTCGCCCACGCTCAGGCCAAAGTAGGCCGTGAGCACGCCGCCAAGGGTGTAGGTGGGCACGCAGATGGACATGCCCACCCACAGCGCAGTGATGTGCCATTTGTTCCAGGTGCGCTGGTGCACCTTGGTCGGCGCGATATCGTGGTTGTAGCGCGGGCTGTCGAGGACGTCACTGCCTGCGGACAGCTCGAACAGGCCAGCCTGCTCGATCACTTGCGATCTGTTCTGTTGCATGGGGCCTTCTCCAGATTTTTCTAATTGTTTGCTCATCGGGCTAACGCGATGGCCGGAGTACACACACCACCAGTACTGCTCCTCCGGTCCGGCCTGGCGGTTGTGGCCGTACTCAAATTGCGTGCCGGGCGAGCCTGAGGCTGCCCGGCCGGCCGCCGCCGACCGGAGGTAATCAACTGATCTGCAAGGCATTTTTCTGCTACAGGCGAAGGCACGGTTATCCCCTCGACTGGCGCGCTCACCGCCATGGGCCGGCCCTGGCCCCTGCATCAGGTTTCAATCTGGTGCAGCCTGATTTTTCAGCGGCGCGGCTGCGCCTCGAAGCCAGGTTTCAAGCGGCTGATTTTGCATGGAAAATCTTGACCAATTTGGCTTCTTGTCAAGTGCGTCAAAATGGTGAAGCACCTCACCATTTTGGTGATTTCATAAATTATTACTTTAATATCAATGACTTATTACGGTTATAAGCTCATAAAAAAATTTCTTGAACAATCCACAATCAGCATCTAGATTCCATTCTTGTCAGGTCTGACAGGATTAAAGCCCCGCCTCCAGCCACTGGCACATAACAATTTCAAGAACCGGCACAGACCGGTCAGCCTGCGAGGAAGACGGCATGTCCCTGTTGATCCGTGGCGCCACCGTGGTCACCCACGAAGAGCGTTATCCCGCTGATGTCCTGTGTGTCGATGGCCAGATCCGCGCCATCGGCAAAGACCTTGTCCCCCCTACCGACTGCGAGACCCTCGACGGCAGCGGCCAGTACCTGATGCCCGGGGGCATCGACCCGCACACCCACATGCAGTTGCCATTCATGGGCACCGTGGCCAGCGAGGACTTTTTCAGCGGCACCGCCGCGGGGCTGGCCGGCGGCACCACCTCGATCATTGACTTCGTCATCCCCAACCCGCAGCAGTCGCTGCTGGAGGCCTTCCACACCTGGCGCGGCTGGGCGCAAAAAAGTGCATCCGACTATGGTTTCCATGTCGCCATCACCTGGTGGAGTGAGCAGGTAGCCGAAGAAATGGGCGAGTTGGTGACCCAGCACGGGGTCAACAGCTTCAAGCACTTCATGGCTTACAAGAACGCCATCATGGCGGCCGACGACACCCTGGTCGCCAGCTTCGAGCGCTGCCTGCAACTGGGCGCAGTACCTACCGTGCACGCCGAAAACGGCGAACTGGTGTACCACCTGCAACGGAAACTGCTGGCCCAGGGGCTGACCGGCCCGGAGGCACACCCGCTGTCGCGCCCGTCGCAAGTCGAAGGCGAGGCAGCCAGCCGGGCCATTCGTATTGCCGAAACCATTGGTACACCGCTGTACGTGGTACACATTTCCAGCCGCGAAGCGCTGGATGAAATCACCTACGCCCGGGCCAAAGGCCAACCGGTGTACGGCGAAGTACTGCCCGGCCACCTGTTGCTCGACGACAGCGTCTACCGCAACCCCGACTGGGCCACCGCCGCCGGCTACGTGATGAGCCCGCCGTTCCGCCCGCGTGAGCACCAAGAGGCCCTGTGGCGTGGGCTGCAATCGGGCAACCTGCACACCACCGCCACCGACCACTGCTGCTTCTGCGCCGAACAGAAAGCCATAGGCCGCAACGACTTCAGCCGCATCCCCAACGGCACGGCCGGCATCGAGGATCGCATGGCCGTGTTGTGGGACGCCGGTGTGAACAGCGGGCGCCTGTCCATGCATGAGTTCGTCGCACTGACCTCCACCAACACCGCGAAGATCTTCAACCTGTTCCCACGCAAGGGCGCCATCCGCATCGGCGCCGATGCCGACCTGGTGCTGTGGGACCCGCAGGGCACACGTACCATTTCTGCCCAAACCCACCACCAGCGGGTGGATTTCAATATCTTCGAAGGCCGCACCGTACGCGGCATCCCCAGCCACACCATCAGCCAGGGCCGCGTGGTCTGGGCCGATGGCGACGTGCGCGCCGAGCCTGGCGCGGGTCGTTACGTGGAGCGCCCGGCCTACCCCTCGGTGTATGAGGTACTGGGCCGACGCGCCGAGCAGCAGCGCCCGACCCCCGTTCAGCGCTGAGCCACCCCGCACTGCCGAACCGGCCCTCAGAGGCCGGACGGCGCCGTATTGCCGTTGACTGCCACATCCAAAAAGAAAAGAGAGGCTACAACCGTGATCGATGCCCTGAACCATTTGCCGCGCCCCCGGGCCGGCGCCGACCAACTGGCCGAGCAATTCAGTGACCTCGCGCCACCCCTCACCGCGCGCCAGGCCGCCGTGGAAAGCGCCCGCTGCCTGTACTGTTACGACGCCCCCTGCGTGAACGCCTGCCCGAGCGAGATCGACATCCCGTCGTTCATTCACCGCATCAGCGACGAAAACCTGCAAGGAGCCGCCGAGCGCATTCTCTCGGCCAACATTCTGGGCGGCAGTTGCGCCCGCGTATGCCCCACCGAGATCCTTTGCCAACAAGCCTGCGTGCGCAACAACGCCCAGGAATGCGCGCCCGTGCTGATCGGCCAGCTGCAGCGTTACGCCCTGGACAATGCCTGGTTCAGCGAGCACCCGTTCAAGCGCTCGCCCGCCACCGGCAAGCGCATTGCCGTGGTCGGTGCCGGTCCGGCCGGGCTGTCCTGCGCCCACCGCCTGGCCATGCATGGGCATGAGGTGGTGGTGTTCGAGGCCTGTGACAAGGCCGGGGGCCTGAATGAATACGGCATCGCACGCTACAAGCTGGTGGACGACTATGCCCAGCGCGAAGTCGAGTTTCTGCTCGGTATCGGCGGCATCGAAATCCGCCATGGCCAACGCCTGGGCAGCAACCTGAGCCTGGCCGAGCTGCGCGACCAGTACGCGGCGGTGTTCCTTGGCCTTGGCCTGAATGCCGTGCGTCAGTTGGGCCTGCCAGAGGAGCACGCGCCAGGCCTGCTGGCTGCCACCGACTACATCCGCGAACTGCGCCAGGCGGACGACCTCACGCAATTGCCGCTGGCCGGCCGCTGCCTGGTCATCGGTGCCGGCAACACTGCCATCGACATGGCGGTGCAGATGAGCCGCCTCGGCGCCCACGATGTCAACCTGGTGTACCGCCGCGGCCCTGCCGACATGGGCGCCACCGGTCATGAGCAAGACATCGCCAAAGCCAACCAGGTGCGCCTGCACACCTGGGCCCGCCCCGACGCCGTGCTGCTGGACGACAACGGCCAGGTTCGCGGCATGCGCTTCGCTCGCACGGCGCTGGTCGAAGGCCGCCTGGGCGATACTGGCGAAACCTTCGAGCTGGCCGCCGATGCGATCTTCAAGGCCATCGGCCAACGCTTCGACGAGCAAGCCCTGAGCGACCCGCTGGCCGCGCAACTGGTCCGCGACGGTGAACGCATTCGCGTCGATGAACACATGCGCACCAGCCTGCCGGGTGTTTATGCCGGCGGCGACTGTACTGCCCTGGGCCAGGACCTTACCGTCCAGGCCGTGCAACACGGCAAGCTGGCAGCCGAAGCCATCCATGCCCAACTCATGCTCAACGTGGAGGCTGCATAAATGGCCGACTTGTCTATCGTGTTCGCCGGCATCAAGGCACCCAACCCTTTCTGGCTGGCTTCCGCGCCACCCACCGACAAGGCCTACAACGTGGTTCGCGCGTTCGAGGCCGGCTGGGGTGGCGTGGTCTGGAAAACCCTGGGCGAAGACCCGGCAGCGGTCAACGTATCGTCGCGCTACTCGGCGCACTACGGCGCCAACCGCCTGGTGCAGGGCATCAACAATATCGAGTTGATCACCGACCGTTCACTGGAGATCAACCTGCGCGAAATCACCCAGGTAAAAAAGGACTGGCCCGACCGTGCGCTGATCGTGTCGTTGATGGTGCCGTGCGTCGAGCAATCGTGGAAATTCATCCTGCCGCTGGTGGAGGCCACCGGTGCCGACGGCATCGAACTGAACTTCGGCTGCCCACATGGCATGCCCGAGCGCGGCATGGGCGCAGCGGTTGGCCAGGTACCCGAGTATGTGGAGATGGTCACCCGCTGGTGCAAGCAGCACTGCTCGTTACCGGTCATCGTCAAGCTCACGCCCAATATCACCGACATCCGTCAGTCGGCACGCGCGGCGCATCGCGGCGGGGCGGATGCCGTGTCGCTGATCAACACGATCAACTCGATTACCAGTGTCGACCTGGACCGCATGGTCGCCCACCCGATCGTCGGTGATCAGAGCACACACGGGGGTTATTGTGGCTCGGCGGTAAAACCCATCGCGCTGAACATGGTGGCCGAGATTGCCCGCGATCCGGAAACGCACGGGCTGCCGATCTGCGGCATCGGGGGGATCGGCACGTGGCGGGATGCCGCCGAATTCATCGCCCTGGGCAGCGGTGCCGTGCAGGTATGTACAGCGGCGATGCTGCATGGTTTTCGCATTGTCGAAGACATGAAGGACGGGCTGGCGCGCTGGATGGACCAGCACGGGCACCGCAACCTGGAGGCATTCCGTGGCCAGGCGGTGGGCCACACCACCGACTGGAAGTACCTGGACATCAACTACAAATCGGTGGCGCATATCGACCAGGCGGCCTGCATCGGCTGTGGGCGCTGCCACATCGCCTGCGAGGACACCTCGCACCAGGCCATTGCCAGCACCCTGAAGGCTGACGGGACCCATGCCTACACGGTGATCGAGGACGAATGCGTGGGCTGCAACCTGTGCCAGATCACCTGCCCGGTGGAAAATTGCATCGAGATGGTGGCGCAGGAGACGGGCAAACCGTACCTGAACTGGACGCAGGACCCGCGTAACCCCTACCGCGAAGCCAGTTGAGATTGCGCGGGGCGCTTTGTTATCCGCCTCGATGCGCTGCACAGGACAGGTACACCATGGCGGGGACATGTTTGATGTGGGAGCGGGCTTGCCGGCGTTTGCCAGCCATCAAGGCTCCAGCCCTATCCCACGCAGGATCACGCATGTCACCGTCTGGACCGCCCGCTCGAACGCCCCGTCCGACAGCGGCTCACCACCATTGAGCAGTGCCACCTGGTAACCAAAGTCGGCATAGTGCTGGGTCGACGCCCAGATCATGTACAGCAGCGCCGAAGGCTCCACCGCCAGGATCCGCCCCTCC
Source organism: Pseudomonas sp. NBRC 111131 (assembly GCF_001320525.1). Classification (NCBI taxonomy): domain Bacteria; kingdom Pseudomonadati; phylum Pseudomonadota; class Gammaproteobacteria; order Pseudomonadales; family Pseudomonadaceae; genus Pseudomonas; species Pseudomonas sp. NBRC 111131. The sequence continues at coordinate 54,513 of NZ_BCBH01000013.1, forward strand.
TCCACCCAGCGGCGGATCTTGTCTTCCTTCAATTTGGCCCACGGCACCAGGCTGTCATCGAGGTTCACCCCCAGTAGCGGGGCGCCGTGCAGCATCTCTTCAGCCCAGATCTTCGAGCCCAGCGGCCGCGAACGCGAATGGCCCATCTTGGCGCGGATGTAGCTGGTGAGCACCACGCGCGGGTCGTCGAAGTTCTCGAAACACAGCGCATCCTGCTTCCACACATCCAGCAGGTCCTGCAACACCGCGCGAAACAGCTCATCCTTGGTGCTGAAGTAGTAATGCAGGTTGGAGCGCGGCAGCTCGGCCTGTTCGGCGATATCGCCCATGGAGGTGGCGCCGTACCCCTTCTCGGCGAACACCTTTTCTGCGGCGACGAGAATTTTTTCGACGTTGCGTCGGCGAATTTCGATCTTGTGGTTGGCCATGCCGTTCCTAATACCACGCGCCCCTTGTAGACGCTGGCTTGCCTATGATGGGCCGCCTCAACGGCCCTGATCTGTTCGCCTTGAAATAGCATAAGTGGCGCCCGGCATCACGCCCTCTTTGCACTCAGCCACACGTCGCCCGGTCCCGTACCGGGCAATGTGCCCGGTACAGGTTCAACGCTGTATTGATGATGCCGACATGGCTGAATGCCTGGGGGAAGTTGCCGAGCATGCGCCGGCCGGCCGGGTCATACTGCTCGGCCAGCAGGCCCACGTCATTGCACAGACCGGTCAGTTTCTCGTAAAGCGCCTGGGCTTCGTCCTGACGCCCCAGCAGCACATACACGTCGGCCAACCAGAACGAACACACCAGGAACGTGCCCTCTCCGGGTGTCAGCCCGTCACTGCAGGTGTCGGTGTCGTAGCGCAGCAGCAAGCCGTTCTTCAACAGACGCTGCTCGATCTGCTCGAGGGTGCGCAGGAATCGCTCATCCTCGACCGGCAGGAAACCGGTCAGGGCGATCTGCAGCAGGCTGGCATCCATCTCGTTGGCGCCATAGGCCTGGACGAAATACTGGCCGCTGGCGTCAAGGCCGTGTTCGCACACTTCGCGGCGGATTTCATCCGCCACCTTGCGGTAGTGCTGGCCCCGCTCACGGCCTTCTTCGGTGGTGTCTGCCAGCCCTGCCGAGCGGTCAAAGGCCACCCAGGCCATGACTTTCGAGTGCACGAAGTGCTGCTGGCCACCGCGTACCTCCCAGATGCCTTCGTCCGGCTCGCGCCAGATGCGCTCCAGGTACGGCAGGATCAGGCGCGAGATCGCAGCGCTGCGCGGGTGTCGGGGCAGCCCGCCCTTGATGGCCTGGCTCATGGCGTCGGCCAGTTCGCCGTAGATGTCCAGCTGCCGCTGCTGTGCAGCGGCATTGCCCACGCGCACGGGTTGGGAGTGCTCGTACCCGGGCAGCCACGGCAAGGTGTATTCCTGCAGGTCGCGCTCACCGGCCAGGCCGTACATGATCTGCATCTGCTCAGGGTTGCCGGCCACCGACCGCAGCAACCACTCGCGCCAGGCCTGCGCCTCCTCGAAGTACCCCAGGTTCATGAACGCCAGCAAGGTCATGGTGGCATCGCGCAACCAGCAGAAGCGGTAATCCCAGTTGCGCTCGTGGCCGATGCTTTCGGGCAACGACGTGGTCACCGCAGCGACCATGCCCCCGGTGGGCGCGTAGGTCATGGCCTTGAGGGTGATCAGGGAACGGCGCACCTGGGCGCTGTAAGGCCCCACCTCCGGGCAGCGCGCAGCAAAGGCCTGCCACTGGCTGATGGTGTGCTCCAAGGCCTGTTCCACATCGCAGTCAGGCTGCACCGGCAGGTGCGAAGGCTGATGGCGCAGGTTGAACACATGGCGTTCACCGGCCCCGACCCGAAAGCGGGCCACCGTGTGATGATCGCGGGCATGCGAGGGTACGGTGCTGCTCATGACCAGGCAGTCGGGGCCAGCAACGGCGCTGAGCGTCAGAGGGTCGAGCTTTTCCACCCAGGGCACGCTGCGGCCGTAGTCGAAGCGCAGCACCAGGTCCATTTCGAAGTTGGTCTGGCCAGCAACACCCTCGACGATGCGCACCACCGAGTTGATGTCCCCCTGCACGGGCATGAAGTCCAGCACACGGGCACGGCCGCTGGCGGTGACCCAAGTGGTTTCCAGTACCAGGGTGTCATCAAGGTAGGCGCGCTGGGTGTGCTCGACCGGGTCGCTGGGGGCCAGCCGCCATCGACCGTTCTCTTCGTTGCCCAGCAGCGCGGCGAACACCGCTGGGGCGTCGAAACGCGGCAGGCACAGCCAGTCGATGGAGCCATCACGGCTGACCAGGGCGGCGCTGCGGCAGTTGCCGAGCAAGGCGTAGTCTTCGATAGGGGCGGGCATGCAGTCTCCTGGGTTGATGAAGTAGAGGCCGGTGCTGTCACCCCAACCTGTGCCATTCACGCTTGTCGCGGGTCAGCAGCTCATGGCCAGCCTCTGGCCCATCTTCGCCCGCCGGGTACTCATGCACGTCTCCCCCATCGGCCCACGCATCCAGAAACGGCTGCACTGCTCGCCAGCCGTTCTCGATGTTGTCGGCCCGCTGGAACAAGGTCTGGTCGCCCGTCAGGCAGTCATAAATCAAGGTCTCGTAACCGGTCGCCGGGGGCATCTTGAAGAAGTCCTTGTAAGCGAAGCCAAGCTCGACGTTTTCCATCACCAGCTCCGGCCCGGGCCGTTTGGCCTGCAAGTCGAACCACATGCCTTCGTTGGGCTGGATCTGGATCTTCAGGTAATTCGGTTTGGGCCGCTCAAGCTCCGACTCGCGAAATTGCGCATAAGGCGCGGGCTTGAAGCAGATGGCGATTTCCGTGTCGCGTACGCTCATGCGCTTGCCCGTACGCAGGTAGAACGGCACGCCGGCCCAGCGCCAGTTGTCGATCATGACCTTGAGCGCAACATAGGTTTCCGTCTGGCTGTCGGCCGCGACCTTGTCTTCCTGGCGATACCCCGCCAAGTGTTTGCGGCCCTGCTTGCCAGCCGTGTACTGACCCCGTACAGAGTTCTTCAGGGCCATCTTCGCCGACCAGGGGCGGATGGCGCCGATCACCTTGGCTTTCTCACCGCGCACGGCATCGGCGCCAAAGGCCGCGGGCGGCTCCATAGCGACCATCGCCAGCAACTGGAACAGGTGGTTGGGCACCATGTCGCGCAGCGCCCCGGTGTTGTCGTAGAACGCACCGCGGGTCTCGACGCCGACGGTTTCGGCGGCGGTGATCTGCACATGGTCGATGTAGTGGTTGTTCCAGAACGATTCGAACAGGCCATTGGAAAAACGGCTGACCAGAATGTTCTGTACGGTTTCCTTCCCCAGGTAATGGTCGATGCGGTAAATCTGCCGCTCACTCATCACCTTCAGCAGGCATGCATTGAGTGCCTCGGCACTGGCCAGGTCGGTGCCGAAAGGCTTTTCCACCACGACCCGGCGAAAACCGCCGGCCGATTCATCGAGCAGGCCGGCATCGCCCAGGCGCTGCGCCACTTCGGGGAAGAAACGTGGTGAGGTGGCCAGGTAGAAGATCGCGTTGCCGTGGCTGGTCTTGTCGATGCGTTGGGCCAGCGCCGTATAGGTGGCAGGGTCAAGAAAATCGCCGGTCTGGTAGTCCAGCCGCTTGGCCAGGCGTGCCCACACCTTGTCGTCCACGCATCGGGAGGCCCCCTCGCCGCCCTTGTCACGCTCACGCATGAACGCATGCAGGCGCTCGGCGAACGCCTCTGCCGTGGCGGCGTTGTGGTCGACGCCCACGATACGCAGGTTGCGGTCAAGCAAGCCGTCGCGGCTGAGGTTATACAGCGCCGGCATCAGCAAGCGCTTGACCAGGTCACCATTGGCGCCGAACAGGAACAGTGTGCAAGGCGGTGCAGCGGGAATGGTCTTTTTGGTCATTGGCCTTTCTTCTCGACGTGGCCACCAAAGCCCAGGCGCATCGCCGAGAGCACCTTGTCACCGTAAGTGCCCTGCTGCTGGCGCGAGCGGAACCTTGCGAACAGCGCGCTGGACAGCACCGGTACCGGCACGGCCTGCTCGACGGCGGCGTCGATGGTCCAGCGGCCTTCACCGCTGTCGGACACCGAACCGCTGAACTGCGACAGGTGCGGGTCGGCCGCCAGGGCGTCGGCGGTGAGGTCGAGCAGCCAGGACGTGACCACGCTGCCACGGCGCCAGACTTCGGCGATCTCGGCCACATTCAGGTCGAAGCGCTGGTCTTCGGGCAACTCATTGCCCCCCTTGCTGCGCAGCAGGTCAAAGCCTTCGGCATACGCCTGCATCAGGCCGTACTCGATGCCGTTGTGCACCATCTTCACATAGTGCCCGGCGCCGGGCGGGCCGGCGTGGATGTAGCCGTGTTCGGCGCGGTCGTGCTCACCTTCGCGGCCATGGGTACGTGGAATGTCACCTACGCCCGGTGCCAGGGCCTTGAACAGCGGCTCCAGGCGCTCGAACACGTCCTTCTCCCCGCCGATCATCATGCAGTAGCCACGGTCCAGGCCCCAAACGCCACCAGAGGTGCCGACGTCCAGGTAGTGCAACCCACGCTTGGCCAACTGCGCGGCGCGGCGCATGTCGTCCTTGTAGAAGGTGTTGCCGCCGTCGATGATCGCATCGCCCGGCTCGAGCAGCTCGGCCAGTTGGGCAATCGTCTGTTCAGTGGGTTCTCCAGCCGGCAGCATGACCCACACCGCACGCGGCGCCTTGAGCTTTTGCACCAGCGCGCCCAGGTCATGCGCCCCTTGTGCGCCCTCGCCTTCCAGCCCGGTAATGGCTTCACGGTTGCGGTCATGGACCACGGTGCGGTGACCGGCGCGCATCAGGCGCCTTGCGATATTGCCGCCCATGCGGCCCAGCCCGACGATTCCCAATTGCATGAGCCGATGCTCCCTTGAAAATGAATGACAACACAGTCAGCGTTTCAGATTAGTCCAGCGCGCCGCCTGAGGGTTCAGCGACGGACGGCGCGACAACGTTAAACAAAAAAGTTCCCATGGGCAGCGAAAGAATTCAGAATGCGCGCCGCGTGAAGTGTCTACGCTTTAACTGTCACCAGCCAAAACTGCGAGGTGTATCCATGGGTACCTTGATGCCTGCCACCCCTACCCAGACCCTCTATGTCTCCGTACGCCGTGATGAACTGCGTAAACTGAAGGAGGAGCGTGAACAGCTGCTACAACAAGTAGCGCGTCTCACCCTGATGCTCAAGCAAGCCAACCGTGGTGAAAAGTCCGTTAGCTACTGAACGATTTGCCCACTCGTTGACGCGCGGCGCCCTCTTTACCTTGGAGCGCGCCGCAGGCCCACCCCGGTGCCTGCATCCACGGATGCCAGCATGTTCCCCTTAAAATACCTCATCCCAGCAGCGCTACTCGTGGTTGCCGTGCCTGCGCAGGCAGCTACGCCGCACCCCTGTCAAATGTTGAACGAGGCAGACGCGCTCGGGCTGTTCGAGCAGTGGAATGCCAGCCTCAAGACCGGCGACCCGTTGAAGGTGGCCAAGCTCTATCAGCACGACGCGGTACTGTTGCCTACGGTGTCGAACGCGCCTCGGCTAACCCAGGCTGAGCGGGTCGACTATTTCAGCCACTTCCTTGCTGATCGCCCTAGCGGCAAGCTAAACAGCCATCACCTTAAGCGTGGCTGCGACACGGCCACCCTCGCCGGCTTGTACACCTTCGATTTCGCCTCCACCGGTCGACAGGTAGCGGCGAGGTACACCTTTATCTACCGCTGGGATGGCCAAGCCTGGTTGATCGACCACCATCACTCCTCATTGCTGCCTCAGTCCTAGCCACGCGTCGCCAGGGTGACGGGCTTGGGCCGTCACCCGCCTGCTCAGCCGCACCCTGACAGTGCAAGCAACACCCCCTGCCACAAAAATGCGCACAGCAATGTCGCCCGCGAGCCGTGCTTGAACACCGCCTTCACATCCCGTCACACACGCCAACGTTTGCGTCTATCTCGCGTCATAACGAAAGTGACCAGCGGGTCACATCTTTATCTCCGGCTCTCCTACACTCAGCTTTCGGCCCGCCATTTGCTCAAGGAAGAAGCGACATAAATAAGTCGAACTTTTGCAAACGGTGGCAGGTCAGCAACATAAGTAGGCCAAGGCTAAGGGACTTCCCTCGCTAGAGCCCCGCCACCCCAATCTGTCCAATCGCCTTCGGCCGGAATGCCGATAGCGCTGTGCCTGCGCGCACGACCCTGGGGCAAGGACCGCACGACGAACAGACGAAGCAGAGATAACCAACACGAATAGAGCAACGGGTGCCCGCACCCGGACAACACAATAGGGACGGAGAGAAGTATGATCAGTGCCGCTGTCGAACCTCACGTAGAGTCATTCAAACCGGACAACCGCGAACCGCTTACCCCGGATTTCGCCACGACAGGCAAGGCACCCGGCGCCCAGCGTCAGCACAACCCCAACAAGCGCAAGATCCTGTTCGTCACCTCCGAAATCGCCGACCTGGTAAAAACCGGGGGCCTGGGCGATGTTTCCGCGGCATTGCCACGGGCGCTGGCGCACCTGCACGATGTCCGCGTGCTGATTCCCGGCTACCGCCAGGTAATGGAAAGCGACAACCCCATCCATATCGTCGGTGAACTCGGTGGCCACGCCGCCCTGCCACCGTGCAAGATCGGCCGCATGGACATGGCCGACGGCCTGGTCATCTATGTGCTGATCTGCCCCGAGCTGTACCAGCGCGATGGTTCGCCCTATGGCGCCAACAATGGCCGCGACTGGCCCGACAACCACATTCGCTTCGCCCGCCTGGGCCTGGCCGCTGCCGAAATCGCCGCCGGCGAAGGCCGCATCCACTGGAAGCCCGAAGTGGTCCACGCCCATGACTGGCCTGCCGGTCTGGCCCCGGCCTACATGCACTGGCGCGGGCTGAACACGCCGACCCTGTTCACCATTCACAACCTTGCCTACCAGGGCGTGTACAGCCGCGGCTGCAGCCCGGAGCTGGCGATCCCTGACCATGCCATGCAGCAGGAAGGCATGGAGTTCTACGGCAAGCTGTCGTTCCTCAAGGCAGGCCTGGCCTACTCCAGCCACATCACCACGGTCAGCGCCACGTATGCCCGCGAAATCACCACGCCCGAATTTGGCTGCGGCCTGGACGGTTTCCTGGCCAGCAAGGCCCAGCAAGGCCTGCTCGGTGGCATCCCCAACGGCATCGACGAAAGCTGGGATTCGGCCACCGACACGCACCTGCAGCACAACTTCAGTATCAACGACTGGGAGGGCAAGGCGCGCAATGCCGAGGAGGTCCGCCGCCTGTTCGAACTTGAGCCGTCCGAAGGCCCGCTGTTCGCGGTGGTTTCGCGGCTGGTCTTCCAGAAAGGGCTGGACCTGACCCTGGGCGTGGCGGACTACATCGTCGAACAAGGTGGGCAGATCGCGATCATTGGCCGGGGCGAGCCGGAAGAAGAACAGGCCATGAGTGAGCTGGCGGTGCGCCACCCAGGCCGCATCGGTGTGCGTATTGGTTTCAACGAAACCGACGCCAGGCGCATGTTCGCTGGCAGCGATTTCCTGCTGATGCCGTCACGCTATGAACCCTGCGGCCTGAGCCAGATGTATGCGCAGCGCTTTGGCTCATTGCCGGTGGCGCGCAACACCGGCGGGCTGGCCGACACCATCGAGAATGGCGTTACCGGGTTCCTGTTCGACGAGTCCACGGTGCAGAGCTACCGCGAAGCGCTGAGCCGCGCCTTCTATGTATACGGCAAGAAAAACCTGCTCAATGCCATGCGCTGCCTGTCGATGACCCAGCCGTTCAACTGGTGCCAGGCGGTCGAACCCTATGCCCGCCTCTACGAGGACCTGGTCAAGCAGACACAGCTGAGCCACTACTGAGCAGGAGAATCGAAGATGCACAGGCATGGCGCACACCTGCTGGACGCCACGTCGGCGCGCTTCGCCCTGTGGGCGCCCGATGCGCGCAGCGTGAGCTTGGAACTGGAGCAGCAACCGCCCATCGCGTTGCTGCCCGCAGAGGATGGCTGGTACACGGGGGTCGCTCCGTGTCAGGCCGGTGACCGTTACCACTACCGTATCGATGGCACGCTGCAGGTGGCCGACCCAGCGTCGCGCTACCAGCCCGAGGGCGTGCAGGGGCCCAGCCAAGTGGTGGACACCCAGGCCTACGCCTGGCAACACCCGTGGCAGGGCCGGCCTTGGCACGAGGCAGTGATCCAGGAACTGCACGTCGGCGTGCTTGAGGGTTACGAAGGCGTTGCCCGCCACCTGCCACGCCTGGCCGAGTTAGGCATTAGCGCCATCGAGCTGATGCCCCTGGGGCAGTTCCCAGGCGAACGCAACTGGGGCTATGACGGTGTGCTGCCCTATGCACCACAACACAGTTACGGCAGCCCCGAGCAACTTTGTGCGCTGGTCGACCATGCCCACGGCCAGGGCCTGATGGTGCTGGTGGACGTGGTGTACAACCATTTCGGCCCCGACGGCAATTACCTGCACCAGTACGCCAGCCCGTTCTTCCGTGAAGACCGGCAGACACCCTGGGGGGCAGCCATCGACTTCCGTCGCCCGCAAGTGCGCGAATACTTCATCCAGAACGCCCTGATGTGGCTGTGCGACTACCGCTGCGATGGCCTGCGCCTGGACGCCGTGCATGCCATCGACCAACCTGACTTCCTCATCGAACTGGCACAGCGGGTACGTGCGGCGGTCGAGCCTGGGCGGCACGTGTGGCTGGTGCTGGAAAACGAACACAACCAGGCGTTTCTCCTCGAGCAGGGCTTTGATGCGCAGTGGAACGACGACGGCCACAACGCCCTGCACGTGTTGCTGACCGGCGAAACCGAAGGCTACTACGCCGATTACCAGGTGCAGCCGATCGACAAGCTGGCCCGCTGCCTGTCCGAAGGCTTCGTGTTCCAGGGGCAAGCCAACCGCCACGGCATACCGCGCGGCGAGCCCAGTGGGCACCTCGAGCCCAGCGCGTTCGTGCTGTTCCTGCAGAACCACGACCAGATCGGCAACCGCGCACTGGGCGAACGCCTGACCCGCCTGTGCCCACCTGCAGCCCTGCGAGCGGCCACCGGCCTGTTGCTGCTGTCGCCGATGATCCCGCTGCTGTTCATGGGCGATGACGATGGCAGCTGTCGGCCCTTCTTGTTCTTTACCGATTTTCACGACGCGCTGGCCGATGCCGTGCGCGAAGGCCGGCGCGGCGAGTTCGCCCATTTCGCGGCATTCGCCGACCCTGAACAGCGCGAACGCATCCCCGACCCCAATGCCGAGCAGACCTTCGAAGCCTCCAGGCCCCAGCGCAAAGAGGTGATCGCCGGCTGGCACGGCCTCTATCAGCAGTTGCTCGACCTGCGCCGGCAGCATGTCATCCCCCACCTGCCCGGCAGCCGCGCCCTGGGCGCCCAGGTGCTGGGCGACAAGGCGCTGAGCGCACGTTGGCGCCTTGGCAACGGCACTGTGCTGCGCATCGACCTGAACCTGGCCGCCACGCCGCAACCCACGACACTGCCCGCTGCCGAGCACCGCCTGTTCGACAGCAGCGACACCCAGCACCCCGACACCGCACTGTCCGCGTACAGCTGCGTGATCAGCCTGCTTGCACCTGGCCAGGAGAGCCCATGAGCGAAAACGCCCTGCACCGCTTGGCCGCCCGCGTCGGGCTGGCCCGCGACTGGATCGACGCCAACGACCGACCCCAACAGGTAACCGATGAGGTACTGCGCAAGGTACTCGAGGGGCTGGGCCATCCGGCCAGTGATGACAGCGCCCTGCGCGCCAGCCTGCAAAGCGTCGAGGCCGCCGAAGACAGCCAACACCTGCCGCCGCTGCTGACCGCCGACCTGGGCAGGCCAGTGGCGCTGGCGCGCTACTTCAGCCCAGGCGCCACCGTGCGCTGCACCCTGGAAGATGAAAGCGTACGGGAGCTCGCCCTCGACACCCAGGCTCGCCTGCCCGGTGATCTGCCAGTGGGCTACCACCGTGTCCAGATCGAAGGCCGCACGTTCACCTTGGCCGTAGCCCCGCAGCGCTGTTACAGCCTGGAGGATGCCGTCGAGCAATCCCCCCCACGCTGCTGGGGCCTGGCGGTCCAGCTTTACAGCCTGCGCCGCCCAGGCGATGGCGGTTATGGCGATTGCCTGGCATTGGAACAACTGGCCCGCAGCGCCGCCGAGCGCGGCGCCGATGCCTTGGCGATCAGCCCGATCCATGCGTTGTCGATGGTCGACCAGCAGCACTACAGCCCCTATTCACCCTCCAGCCGACTGCTGCTCAACACCCTCTACGCCAGCCCCGCCGCAGTGCTGGGCGAGCGCGCCGTGCGCATGGCGATCGAAAGCTGCGGGCTTGAGCAACTGCTCGAAGCGCTGGAGCAGCGCCCGCTGGTTGACTGGCCTCAGGCCGCCGATGCCCGCCTGCGCCTGCTCGAGGCGCTGTACCAGGACTTCAGCCAGGGCGACCACCCTCAACGCAAAGACTTCGACAGTTTTCGCAAGGCGGGCGGCCAGGCCCTGGAGCACCATTGCCGCTTCGAAGTGCTGCAGGCCCACGCCGTGAGCCACGGCCTGGGGGCCGACTGGCGCAACTGGCCCAGCGCCTGGCACGACCCATACCACCCGCAGGTGGAGGCCTTCGCCAACAGCCACCCGGCCAAGGTAGAGTTTCATGCGTTCTGCCAATGGCTAAGCGAACGCAGCGTGCAGCGCGCTCAGGAGGCCGCACGCGGCAATGGCATGGCGGTGGGCCTGATCGCCGACCTGGCGGTGGGTGCCGACGGTGCCGGCAGCCAGGCCTGGAGCCGTCAGGATGAGCTGCTGGCCAACCTCAAGGTCGGCGCCCCGCCCGACATCCTCAACCGCGCAGGCCAAGACTGGGGGATCTGCGCATTCTCCCCCGAAGGCCTCAAGCGCAACGGCTACCGTGCATTCATTGAAATGTTGCGGGCCAACCTGGCCCATGCCGGTGGGCTGCGCATCGACCACGCCATGGGCCTGCGCCGTTTGTGGCTGATCCCGCGCGGCTGCAAGCCCAGCGAAGGTGCCTACCTGAACTTCCCGCTGGAAGACCTGCTGCGCCTGCTGGCCCTGGAGTCGGTACGCCACCAGGCAATCATCCTTGGCGAAGACCTCGGCACGGTGCCGGCAGGCCTGCGGGAACAACTGGCAGACAAGGCCGTGCTGGGCATGCGCGTACTGCCTTTCGAACAAACCCAGCCCGGCCACTTCACACCGCTTCTGGACTGGCCAGACAACGCCCTGGCCACCACCGGCACCCATGACCTGGCGCCTCTGGCCGGCTGGCTGCAAAGCCGCGACATTGACTGGAGCCACCGCCTGCAACTGATCGACACCACCACCGAACAACACTGGCGCCAAACCCGCCAGGCCGAGCAAAACGGCCTGCGCCGCACCCTGGAAAGCAACTATGGCCCACAACCGGACGATGATGCCTTGATCGATGCTGCCATCCGCTACGTCGGCCACACCCGCGCGCCGCTGGTGCTGATTCCGCTGGAAGACCTGCTGGGCAACGACGAGCAACCCAACTTGCCCGGCACCACCGAGGGCCACCCCAACTGGCGCCGACGCTTTGCCGTGCCAGCCCGTGAACTGCTCGACGATGAAGACGCCGCGCGCCGCCTGGAGCTGCTGGCCCAAGCGCGCGAACAAGCCTGGGAGCGTGACCGATGAAACCCTTGACCGCGACCCTGCGCCTGCAACTTCACAGTGACTTCACCCTCGACGATGCCCTGCCCCTGGTGCCCTATTTCGCCCAGTTGGGCATCAGCCACCTGTACGCTTCCCCCCTGCTCAAGGCCCGCGCAGGTTCGCGCCACGGCTACGATGTGGTCGACCCTACCCAGGTCAACCCGGAGCTCGGCGGCGAGGCGGCCCTGCAACGCCTGGTCGCTGCCTTGCGCCAGCACGGCATGGGGCTGATCCTCGACACCGTGTCCAACCACATGGCGGTGGGGGGGGCGGATAACCCGTGGTGGCAAAGCCTGCTGGCCTGGGGGCGACGCAGCCCTTATGCAACGTTCTTCGACATCCAGTGGCACTCCAGCGACCCGCTACTGGCTGGCCAGCTGTTGTTGCCGTTTCTTGGCAGCGACTACGGTGCAGCGCTGAAAAACGGCGATATCCCGCTACAGTTCGATGCCGAGCACGGCGTGCTGCAGGTCGCCCACTACGAGCACCGTTTTCCAATCTGCCCGATCGATTACGGCTGGATCCTGTCACTAAGCCCCACGCCCGCGCTGCAAGCCCTGGCCGAGCATTTCACTGCCCTGGGCGACGCGCCCGAGCCCTTGGCTGCGGCGGTGCCGTTGCAGGCCGAGCTGGCGCGCCTGGTAGGCGAAGGCGCCGACCTGGCGTCTGCCTTGGTGGCCTTCGACAGCCGCAGCGAAAACGGCCTGAAACGCCTGCACCTGCTGCTCGAGCGCCAGACCTACCGCCTGGCCAGCTGGCGCACGGCCGCCGACGACATCAACTGGCGGCGCTTCTTCGACATCAACGAACTGGGCGGCCTGCGGGTGGAGCGCTCGGAGGTGTTCGAGGCCACCCATGCCAAGCTGTTCGAGCTGATCGAGCGCGGCCTGGTGGACGGCCTGCGGATCGACCACATCGACGGCTTGGCCGACCCACGCGGCTACTGCCGCAAACTGCGCCGGCGGGTCGATAGCCTGCCCGCCCGGCGCCCCCTGGCGGCGGCGCTGGAGCACTTCCCGATTTACGTGGAAAAGATCCTGGGCAGCGGCGAACACCTGCACCGTGACTGGCTCACCGACGGTACCACCGGCTACGAGTTCATGAACCAGGTGTCGCTGCTGCAGCACGACCCGGCGGGCGAAGCGCCGCTGAGCGAACTGTGGGCCACTGTCAGCGAGCGCCCGGCATTTGCCGAAGAGGTACGCCTGGCCCGCCACCTGGTGCTCAATGGCACCCTCGCCGGCGACTGCGAATCGGTGGCCCAGGCCCTGCTGCAGGTGGCGCGCGACGACCTGATGACCCGCGACCTGACCCTCGGCGCCATCCGCCGTGCATTACAGGCGCTGGTTGCGCACTACCCGGTGTACCGCACCTACTTCAATGCCTGCGGCCGCCCGGCAGAGGATGAACGTTTCTTCCAGCAGGCCTTGAGCAATGCCCGCCAGGACCTCGCTGAAGCCGACTGGCCACTGCTCGAGCAGCTCGAACAATGGCTGGGTGGCCAACCTTGGCGCTCGCTGCCACCGGGCCGGCCACGCAAGCACCTGCGCCATGCCTGCGTGCGCTTTCAACAGCTCACTGCGCCCAGCGCCGCCAAGGCTGTGGAAGACACCAGCTTCTACCGCTCTGCCCGACTGCTGTCGCGCAACGACGTCGGCTTCGAGGCCGAGCGCTTCAGTGCCGGCCCCGAGTATTTCCACAACGAAGCCCAGCGGCGCCTGCGTGACTTCCCCGACAACCTGTTAGCCACCGCTACCCATGACCACAAGCGCGGCGAGGACACCCGTGCGCGCCTGGCGGTGTTGAGTGAGCGCGGTCCCTGGTTCGCCAGCCGGGTGGAGCACTGGCGCGAGCTGGCCGCCCCCCTGCGCGCGCAGCTGGACGATGGCTTGGCGCCGAGCCCGGGCGATGAATTGCTGCTGTTACAGACGCTGCTTGGCAGTTGGCCCCTGACGCTCGACCTGAACGACGCCAACGCCTTGCAGCAGTACGCCGAACGTATCCGCCAATGGCAACAGAAGGCGCTGCGCGAGGCTAAGCTGCGCAGCAGCTGGAGCGCGCCGAATGAGGCCTATGAAGGCGCCTGTGCAGCCTACATCGATGGAGTGTTGCTCGGTCGCGAAAACCAGCAACTGCGCCAGTCACTGGCCGATGCCGCGCAGTTGATTGCCTGCCCCGGCGCCGTCAATGGCTTGGCTCAGGCGCTGCTGCGCATGACCGTGCCTGGCGTGCCCGATCTGTACCAGGGCAATGAGTACTGGGATTTCAGCCTGGTCGACCCGGACAACCGTCGCCCTGTGGACTACGCTTGCAGGCGTCGCACCCTGGACGACGCCACGCCACCCACCGAGCTGCTCACGCATTGGCGCGACGGCCGTATCAAACAGGCCTTGGTTTCGCGGGTGCTGGACTGCCGCCAGGCGCATGCCGAACTGTTCCGGCGCGGTGCCTACCTGCCGCTGAGCGTGCAGGGCCGGCACGCCGACAAAGTAGTGGCCTTTGCCCGCCTGGGTGAAGGCGAACGCGCCATCGTTGTTGCCCCGCGCCTGGCCAGCGGCCTGCTGGGCGGCGCCTCCATACCGTTGATCCCGGCACAGAACTGGGACGATACCCGGGTGATTTTGCCGTTTGCCTTGTCGCCTGCCAACTCGACGGGACTTTTTCCCAGCGCTGCGGTCAGCCCTTCAAAGGAGCTGATGTTAAGCGCCGTGCTGTCGGAATTTCCGGTCAATGTGTTGATACAACAATCTTGAGCATCAGGAGCGTCATGATGAGTGTCGATGAGAAACGAATCCGCGAATTCGCCTACCAGATCTGGGAGTCGGAAGGTAAACCTGAGGGCGAGGAGGAACGCCACTGGGAAATGGCCCGCAAGCTGGCCGAGGCCGAAGCGCTGGCACCCAAGGCTGCGCCGCGCAAGAAGGCACCTGCCAAGCCCAAGACGTCTGCACAGCCCAAGGCAGCCGCCAAGCCCAAGGCGCCTGCCGAGCCCAAGGCAGCAGCGTTGCCCGGTGTGAAACCGGCCGCTGCGAAAAAGCCCAGTGCAGTGAAAAAGACCGCCGCAGACTGAGCCTGTAGCGGCCTTATCGCCGACAAGGCGGCCCCACAGATACACCGGTGATCCTTTGATGACAGCGGGTTTGTGTGGGAGCCGGCCCGCCGGCGAAAGGCCGCTACTGTTGCAACTTCTCCCCCTTTATACGGCCATCCGAGGACTGCCATGAGCCCCCGCACCCCAAAGAAAAATCGCTCCGTCGCGCCTTCGCGCATTCGCGAAGGCATGCCTTTCCCCCTCGGCGCCACGTGGGACGGCCTGGGGGTCAACTTCGCGCTGTTCTCGGCCAACGCAACCAAGGTCGAACTGTGCCTGTTCGACTCCACCGGCGAGAAAGAGCTCGAGCGCATCGAACTGCCCGAGTACACCGATGAGATCTACCACGGCTACCTGCCCGACGCCCACCCCGGGCTGGTCTACGGCTACCGTGTGTACGGGCCCTACGAGCCGGAGAACGGCCACCGCTTCAATCACCACAAGCTGCTGATCGACCCTTATGCCAAACAGTTGGTCGGTAGCCTGAAGTGGTCCGAGGCCCTGTTCGGCTACACCATTGGTCACCCCGACGGCGACCTGTCGTTCGATGAGCGTGATAGCGCGCCCTTCGTACCCAAATGCAAGGTCATCGACCCGGCATTCACCTGGGGACGCGACCAGCGGGTACAGATCCCATGGGAGCGCACGATCCTGTACGAAGCGCACACCCGCGGCATCAGCATGCGCCACCCCGCCGTGCCGGAAGCCTTGCGCGGCACCTTCGCGGGCCTGGCCAACGACGAGTTGCTCAAGCACATCAAGGACCTGGGCGTGTCGAGCATCGAGCTGCTGCCAATCCATGCCTTTGTCAACGACCAGCACCTGCTCGACAAGGGCCTTAACAATTACTGGGGCTACAACAGCATCGCCTTTTTTGCACCGCACCCACGCTACCTGGCCAGTGGCAAGATCGCCGAGTTCAAGGAAATGGTCGCGCACCTGCACGATGCGGGCCTGGAGGTGATTCTGGATGTGGTCTACAACCACACCGCCGAAGGCAACGAGCGCGGCCCTACCCTCTCCATGCGCGGTATCGACAACGCCTCGTACTATCGGCTGATGCCCGATGACAAACGCTACTACATCAACGACTCCGGCACCGGCAACACCCTCGACCTCAGCCACCCGTGCGTGCTGCAACTGGTGACCGACTCGTTGCGCTACTGGGCCGGCGAAATGCATGTGGACGGTTTCCGCTTCGACCTGGCGACCATTCTTGGCCGTTACCATGACGGCTACAGCGAGCGTCATGGTTTCCTCGTCGCCTGCCGCCAGGACCCGATGCTCAGCCAGGTCAAACTGATCGCCGAGCCTTGGGACTGCGGCCCCGGTGGCTACCAGGTGGGGAACTTCGCCCCAGGCTGGGCTGAATGGAACGACCGTTTTCGCGATACCGTTCGCGCGTTCTGGAAAGGCGACGAGGGCCAGTTGGCCGACTTTGCCTCGCGCATGACCGCCTCCGGTGACATGTTCAACAACCGTGGCCGACGCCCCTACGCCTCCGTCAACTTCGTTACCGCTCATGATGGCTTCACACTGCGCGACCTGGTGTCGTACAACAGCAAGCACAATGAAGACAACGACGAGAACAACCAGGACGGCACCGACAACAACCTGTCATGGAACTGCGGCGCCGAAGGCCCCACTGACGACCCCGAGATCAACGCGCTGCGCATGCGCCAGATGCGCAACTTCTTCGCCACTCTGCTGCTGGCCCAAGGCACGCCGATGATCGTCGCCGGTGACGAATTCAGCCGCACCCAGCACGGCAACAACAACGCCTACTGCCAGGACAGCGAGATCGGCTGGGTCAACTGGGACTTGGACGAGCAAGGCAAGGAGCTGCTGGCCTTTGTCAAACGCCTGACCCGCCTGCGCCTGGCCTACCCGGTGCTACGCCGCTCGCGTTTTCTGGTTGGCGACTACAACGAAGCCATCGGCGTCAAAGATGTCACCTGGTTGGCACCGGACGGCAACGAGATGAGCGTCGAGCAATGGGAAGATCCCCATGGCCGCTGCCTGGGCATGCTGATCGACGGGCGAGCGCAGGTCAGTGGCATCGCCCGGCCAGGCGCGGAGGCAACCGTGCTGCTGATCGTCAACGCCCACCATGACACGGTGCCATTCCTGTTACCGGCTGTGCCTGAAGGCGACTACTGGAGCTGCCTGGTGGACACCGACCGGCCGGAGCTGCGCAAGGGCCAGCACCTGCAGTTCGACAGTACCTTCGAGGTCACCGGGCGCTCATTCCTGCTGATGGTGTTGCAGCACGAGGAGGACTGAACGCAAGCGATGAAGGCCGGTCCTAGGTAATAGTTGCCCCGCCGAACCTGTGGCAACGGGCTGACCCGCGAAGACGTTGGTGACACAACTGGCGTATTCGCGGGCCCTGCCCACTGAGGTGGGGTGGTGTTTTCCCGTCATGGACAAACAGGAGCCAACGTGAAGCTCGAAACCGGCAGTCCAGGTTTCGCCAACGTCAGCCAGGCGCCCGCCGTGCATCGCCTGCGGGTATTGACGGTCAATACCCACAAGGGTTTCACCGCGTTCAACCGGCGCTTCATCCTGCCGGAACTGCGCGAAGCGGTGCGCAGTACCCAGGCCGATATCGTCTTCCTTCAGGAAGTGCTTGGCAGCCACGACCGACACGCCACGCGCTACCCCGGCTGGCCGCAGACCTCGCAATACGAATTTCTTGCCGACAGCATGTGGAGCGACTTCGCCTACGGCCGCAATGCGGTCTACCCCGACGGCCACCACGGTAATGCACTGCTGTCCAAATACCCCATCATCGAGCACCGCAACCTCGACGTGTCGATCACCGGGCCGGAACGTCGGGGCCTGTTGCATTGCATCCTCGATGTACCCGGCAAGCAACAGGTGCATGCGATCTGCGTGCACCTGTCATTGCTTGAAAGCCACCGGCAAAAGCAGCTGCACCTGCTACGACAACTGCTCGATGCGCTGCCCGAGGATGCCCCGGTGATCATTGCCGGTGACTTCAACGACTGGCAACTGCGAGGCAACCGCACCTTGGGCCTGCAGCGCGACCTGCACGAGGCTTTCGAGCGCCATCACGGCCTGCTCGCCCGCACCTACCCTGCCCGCTTGCCCCTGCTGCGCCTGGATCGGATTTACCTGCGCAATGCCGATAGCCATGCGCCGCAGATTCTGGCGCACAAACCTTGGACGCACCTTTCCGACCACTTGCCGCTGGCGGTTGAAGTGCACCTGTAACAATGATTCGGCATAGCAGCCTGGCGGCAAATAGCGAAGCGGGCTATCCCACCGGCATTTGTTCGTGAAATCAACGGGATGATAGCGAATACGCAGGCGCCACCAACCTTTCACGCTTTCTTGACGCAACCCCCGTCCTCTCCTTAGCTGAACAGTATCACTCGCAATAAAACGTTGCGCCGGGCCTCTAGCTCGCGCCTTCGTGCGCGCTCGCGAACGCTGGCGTGCTGGTTTGGGTCGCCCTCTGTTTTTGTCGTACAGCTCGTGACAACAGGCCAGACCTTGGCTGTACAACAAAAACAGAGGAGATCCGCCATGAAAAGAACCTCGAATCCGCTGCGCTTCGATCGTATTTTCTACGCGGTTTCCACGTCGATGCTTCTGGCAACCCCGGTGGAAACCTTCGCGTTCGAATTGCGGGACGACCCCGGCTCGCCCGGCTTCCTGCAGCAATCGGCGGTGCCGCACCTGTCGCTCGACCCCGTCAGCGCCAGTGGCCTGAACCAGGGCATGTTGACGGCGTTTTCCGACAAGATGGGACAACGCCATGGTCAGGCGGTGCCCGACCTGATGGCCAGCCAGTGGACGCAGTTCTTCCCCGGCTCCCCTCGCCCTGGCGCACAAGCACCCGACCAACTGGAAACGCCCAGCCAGCAACTGCTGATTGGCCCGGACCTGTTCGTGCGTGAGACGGGCGACGGTAACGTACACCGCGCCGGGATTTTCGTTGGCCATAACAACTTGCAAAGCAGCTTCAGCGGCACCCGCCCGCTGCTGGGCGACAAGCAGCGCAATGCGGTCAACCTCAGCGGCGAGAGCTTGGGCGTGTATTGGAGCATGACCCATGAACAGGGTTGGCACCTCGATGCCGTGGCGATGGGCTCGCGAATCGATGTGATGGGCCGCGGCGACAGCGGCAAGCGCCTGGATGACTCCGGCCACGCGATGACCTTTTCCGTTGAGGGTGGCTACCCGATCCGCCTGGGCGGCAGTTGGGTGATCGAACCCCAGGCCCAGTTGATCAACCAGCAGTTCTTCCCGGGCAACCAGGTGCAGGCTGACACCTTGAAAGCCTTCGACAGCCAGCCCAGCTGGAGTGGGCGCGTGGGTGCCAAGCTGTCCGGACGCTACGAAGTGCGAGGGATGCCCATCGAGCCCTATGTACGGACCAACGTCTGGTACGACTTCAGCAACGCCGACGAGGTCAAGCTGGACCAGGTCGACAAGATCTCAAGTTCGCGCTATTCGACCACGGTGGAATTGGGGTTGGGCCTGGTGGCACGGGTGACGCCTTCGGTGGCGTTGTTTGTCAGTGCCGATTACAGCAGCGATGTGGATGACAATGACTTGAATGGGTTGATCGGTAGCCTGGGTGTACGGATGCGCTGGTGAGCCCGTTCCGGCCGCTTCGCGGGCTGCCCTGCAAAGCGGCCGGGCCAGACTACCCATCAGGCCGGCTTCATCACCAGCACCCCGAGCGGCGGCAGGTTCAGGGCCAGCGACAGCGGCTGGCCATGGCTGGCAACCTGCTCGCTCTCCACCGCCCCCAGGTTGCCCACATTGGACCCGGCATACAGCCCGGCGTCACTGTTGAGCAGTTCCTGCCAGCGCTCGCCGAACGGCACACCGATCCGGTACCCCTCACGCGGCACCGGGGTGAAGTTGGCCACCACCAGCAGCGGTTCGCCCTGGCTGCTCCAGCGCAGCCAGGCGTACACGCAGTTGTGCGCGTCATCGCCAATCAACCACTGGAAGCCCTGGGGCTGGCAATCCTGCTCGTGCAAGGCTGGCAGCTCGCGATACAGGCGGTTGAGGTCACTCACCAGGCGCTGCACGCCTTGGTGCTCAGGGTATTGCAACAGGTACCAGTCCAACTGCTGATCATGGTTCCACTCACGCCACTGGCCGAATTCACAACCCATGAATAGCAGCTTCTTGCCGGGGTGGGTCCACATGAACGTCAGGTAAGCACGCAGGTTGGCAAACTTCTGCCAGCGGTCACCCGGCATTTTGTCGATCAGCGAATGCTTGCCATGCACCACTTCATCGTGGGAAATCGGCAGGATGAAATGTTCGGAGTAGGCGTAGATCAGGCCGAAACTCATTTCATTGTGGTGGTAGGTACGGTGGATGGGGTCGTTCTGGATGTAATGCAGGGTGTCGTGCATCCAGCCCATGTTCCATTTGTAGGCAAAGCCCAGGCCCCCTTGCTGGGTCGGCTGGCTGACGCCGGGCCACGCCGTGGACTCTTCGGCGATGATCAGTGCGCCAGGGGCTTCGAGTGCCGCCACGCCGTTGAGGTGGCGGATGAAGTCAATGGCCTCCAGGTTCTCGCGCCCGCCGTGGCGGTTGGGCACCCATTCGCCCGCCTTTCGTGAATAATCGCGATACAGCATCGAGGCCACCGCATCGACACGCAGGCCGTCGATATGGAAGTGCTTGAGCCAGTGCAGCGCCGAGGCCAGCATGAAGCCACGCACTTCATTGCGGCCCAGGTTGTAGATCAGCGTGTTCCAGTCCTGGTGAAAGCCCTCCAGGGGGTTGTCGTATTCGTACAACGCCGTGCCGTCAAAGCGCGCCAGGCCATGTTCATCGGTGGGGAAATGCGCCGGCACCCAGTCGAGGATCACACCGATGCCGCCTTGGTGGCAGGCATCGATGAACGCTGCGAAATCTTCTGCCGTGCCATAGCGCGAGGTGGGTGCGAACAGCGACAAAGGCTGGTAGCCCCAAGAGCCCCCGAACGGATGTTCCATGATCGGAAGCAGCTCGATGTGGGTAAAGTTGAGCTGTTGCACGTATGGCACCAGGCGTTCGGCCAGTTCACGCCAGTTGTAGAAACGCGACACTTCGCCCAGGTCATCCAGCTCGCACTGCCAGGAACCGGCGTGCAGCTCGTAGATTGACAGCGGCGCGCTGTAGGCGTGGCGCTGCGCGCGCTGCTCCATCCATTCATGGTCCTGCCAGGGGTGGCTGAGCTCGGCGGCCACCTTCGACGCGGTGCTGGGCGGCAGTTCGGTGGCGCGGGCCAGCGGGTCGGCCTTGAGCGGCAGCACGCCTTCCTTGCCCAGCACTTCGAACTTGTAGGTTTCGCCGACCCCTAGGCGAGGGATGAACAGCTCCCATACACCCGCACCATGGCGCAGGCGCATCGGGTGGCGGCGGCCGTCCCAGTTGTTGAAGTCGCCGACCACTGAAACCCGCCGCGCATTCGGCGCCCACACCGAGAAACATACACCGTCGACGCCATCGACCTGAGTCGGTTGCGCACCAAAGCGCCCGGACAGGTCACGGTGGTTGCCTTCGGCGAACAGGTGCAGGTCAACGTCACCTAGCTGCGGGCCGAAGCTGTACGGGTCCTCGGTGACCTGCTCGCCACCGGCCCAGCCGATGTGCAGCAGGTACGGCTGTGCGTCATCCAGGCGCGCCGTGAACAGGCCCGGCAGGCTGCCTTGGACCATTTCCGCGAGCACGCGGCCATCATGGCGGGAAAGGATCCGGGCGCTCAGGGCCGTGGGCAGGAACGCCCGCACCCACACGCCGCCCGCGCCATCGTCATGGGGGCCAAGTACGGCAAAAGGATCAGCGTGCTCGGCGCGGGCAAGGGCATCGAGCTCCCGCTGCCGAAGGCCACCGTTATCACGCGTGGTTGCATTCATCTATGACTCTCCCCAGGTACTGATCAGGCCATGCAGGCCATGCAAAGGCACGGCCAGCCAGCTCGGACGGTTTTCGGCTTCGTAAGTGATCTCGTAGGCAGCCTTTTCCAGGCAGAACAGCTCCAGTGCCGCGCGCTCGCCCTCGGCCTGTTGCCAGGCGTGGGGCATCGCGGCGGTGGCCAGGCCATAGGCTTCGACGAAGGCGTGGCGGGACTGGTGCAGGTACTGCCGGGCGACCCGCTGACGAGCCTGCCGCGCCGCCTCGCAGAGGTCTACCGTCGAGGCGCTGCGCAGGACCATGGCAGCAGCATAGTCGAAGGAGCGCAGCACGCCGCTGACATCCTTGTACGGGCTGTGCTTGGCCCGGCGCTCGTCCAGCGGGCGCGAGGGTTCACCCTCGAAATCAATCAGGTAGGCATCGCCCTGCACGACCAGCACCTGGCCCAGGTGCAGGTCGCCATGCACGCGCATCAACAGGCCGCCCTGGGCCAGGCCGGCGAGGTTGGCGATGTGCTGGGTGAGGCCGTCGCGTTGCTGCTGCAGGTCGTCGACCAGGGCCTGGCTGTCGCCGTCGAGGTGGTCGCGGTGCTGTACCAGCAGATCAAGGGCATGGTTGAGCTCGGCGCTGATCTGCCGGCTCCAGCGTTCGCTGTCCTCGTGATCGCTGGGCCGCGGCTGGAAGGCCGCATCCTCGGTGGGCGCGGCCAGCAACAGGTGCATTTCGCCCAGGCGCTGGCCGAGCAAGGCGGCAAAGCCGTTGAGTTCGGCCAGGGCATCGGTGTGTGCCTCGGTATCACTGCTGGACGGCTCCATCTCATCACGGATGGCGCGCTCCAGCGTGTTCTGGGTCCAGGCCCAGGCATCGCCCTGGTTGCTCAGGTAGCCCTGGGCGATCATCAGCAGGTGCGGGGCGTTGGCCTCGTCCACGCGGCTGACCCACGCCAGCAACGGCGAGATATTGGCAAAACCGGCAGCGGTAAGGTAGGCGCTCATCTCCAGTTCTGGGTGGATGCCTGGGTTGACCCGGCGGATCAGCTTGAGTACCAGGCGGTCGCCGACCACCACCGAGCTGTTGGATTGCTCGGCGCTCAGGTAGCGCACGGTGCTGTCCTGCGTGAGCTCAAGGCCAGCCAATTGCCCGGTGCAGGCGAAGCGCAATTCGCCCTGGGCGTTGCCGCACGGCAGGCGCATGCCGTCCTGGCAGGCGCGCAGCACGGCGCGGATGAACGGCTCAAGCACGAAGGCATCGGTGATCAGGCCAACCTGCCGGCCACGCCGCACCCTGGAAAGCGCAAGTTGTTGCGGCAGGGCACTGGCGATCTGGTCTTCAGGCAAGAACCCGAACGGCAATTGGTACTGGTTGGCCACACCCTCGCTGAGCACTTCGATTTCGCTGAGCAGCACCGGTGTGGTGGCGGTGTTCAAGCGGACGCCATAACGCAGACGCACCTGGTCGATCGGCCCTTCCTTGCCGGCGAACCAGCGCCGCTTGGGCAGGTACTGCGGCAGGACCGCCTCTTGCAGGGTATCGCGCGAAGGCGCTTCGAGCAGCTCCTCCATACGTTTGCGTAGCACCAATGTAGTCAATTCCGGCAACCCCTCAGTAGGTTGAACGTGCCAGCTGGGCATGCGGTCATGGGACGCCAGCAGGAACCAGTAGAAGGCATAGGGCGGCAAGGTCAGCAGAAACGGCAACTGGCCGATCGGCGGGAAGGCGCTGCCACCGAGCATCTCCACCGGCACCTTGTCGGCGTATTGCGACAGGTCGAGCTCGGCGGCTTGCGCGGCCCGGGAAACGTTGGCGACGCAGAGGATGACTTCGCTGTTGCCTTCGGCGTCGGTGTACTCGCGGATGTACGCCAGGATGCGCCGGTTGCTGGGCGTGAGGGTGCGCAGGCTGCCGCGGCCGAAGGCTTTCTGCTGGTTGCGCACCGCCAGCAGGCGGCGGTTCCAGTTGAGCAGCGAATGGGGGTCGTGGGACTGGGCCTCGACGTTGACCGTCTGGTAGCCGTACAACGGGTCCATGATCGGTGGCAGCACCAGGCGCTGCGGGTCGGCCTTGGAGAAGCCGCCATTGCGGTCGGGTGACCACTGCATGGGGGTGCGCACGCCGTCGCGGTCACCCAGGTAGATGTTGTCACCCATGCCCAGTTCATCCCCGTAATACAGGGTGGGCGTGCCGGGCATCGACAGCAGCAAACTGGTGAGCAGCTCTATACGCCGGCGATCGCGCTGCAGCAATGGCGCCAGGCGCCGGCGGATGCCGAGGTTGATGCGCGCGCGGCGGTCTTCGGCGTAGTAGTTCCACAGGTAGTCGCGTTCGCGGTCGGTGACCATCTCCAAGGTCAGCTCATCATGGTTGCGCAGGAAGATCGCCCACTGACAGTTGGCGGGAATTTCCGGGGTCTGGCGCAGGATGTCGGTGATCGGAAAGCGGTCTTCCATGGCCAGGGCCATGTACATGCGCGGCATCAACGGGAAGTGGAAGGCCATGTGGCACTCGTCGCCGGCGCCCTCGCCAAAGTAGGGGCGAGTGTCTTCGGGCCACTGGTTGGCCTCGGCCAGCAGCATGCGATCGGGGTAGTTGGCGTCGATCTCGGCGCGAATGGCCTTGAGCACCTTGTGGGTCTCGGGCAGGTTCTCGTTGTTGGTGCCGTCACGCTCGATCAGGTACGGGATGGCATCCAGGCGTAGGCCGTCGACGCCAAGGTCGAGCCAGAAGCGCATGACCCCGATCACCGCCTTGAGCACCTGCGGGTTGTCGAAGTTCAGGTCTGGCTGGTGCGAGTAGAAACGGTGCCAGAAGTACTGCCCGGCCACCGGGTCCCAGGTCCAGTTGGACTTCTCGGTATCGAGGAAAATGATCCGCGTGCCGTCGTATTTCTGGTCGTTGTCGGACCACACATAGAAGTCCCGGGCCTTGCTGCCACGCTTGGCATGGCGGGCGCGCTGGAACCAGGGGTGCTGGTCGGAAGTGTGGTTGATGACCAGCTCGGTGATCACCCGCAAGCCCCGCCTGTGCGCTTCGCCGATGAAACGCCTGGCGTCCGCCATGGTGCCGTAATCGGGGTGCACGGCCTTGTACTCGGCGATGTCATAGCCATCGTCACGTCGCGGTGAGGGGTAGAACGGCAACAGCCAGAGGGTATTCACGCCCAGGTCGGCGATATAGTCGAGCTTGCTGATCAACCCTGCAAAGTCGCCGATGCCGTCGTTGTTGGCATCGAAAAACGACTTGATGTGCAACTGATAGATCACGGCGTCCTTGTACCACAGCGGGTCGTCGATGAAGGCTGCCGGGCGTGAACGCTTGGCCATGGGTGACTCCTTTCAATTCTGCAAAAACCGTGGAGACTCATGTGGCTACTTTGCAGCCCATTCGCGGGGCAAGCCCGCTCCTACAACGAGAGCATTCATCCTTTGGGTGGGAGCGGGCTTGCCCCGCGAATGGGGCGCGCAGCGGCCCCTAGCCGGACTTCTCGATACGCCAGATGCCAAACGGCTGATGCCACGGCTCGATACGCATCCATTGGGTCTTGCCATGCCAGGTCCAGCGGTGCCCGTTCATCAGGTCCTCGCCTAGCGTGTCGGCATCGTCATCCAGCCCAAGCTCCCACAGCGGCAGCTCGAAGCTCGCTTCCTGGGCGTTGTGCGGGTCGAGGCTGATCGCCACGAGGATGTAATTGTCGCGCTCGGGCGTGCGCTTGGCGAAGTACAGGATGTTGTCGTTCCAGCAGTTGAAGAACGCCACGCCGAGATGGGTCTGCAAGGCGCGGTTCTGCCGGCGGATGCGGTTGAGCTGGGCGATCTCGGCGATGATGTTGCCGGGCTGGGTGAAGTCGCGCGGGCGGATCTCGTACTTCTCCGAGTCCATGTACTCCTCCTTGCCCGGCAGCGGCGTGGCCTCGCACAGCTCGAAGCCCGAATACATGCCCCACAAGCCAGACCCCATGGTCGCCAGCGCGGCGCGGATCAGAAAACCGGCACGCCCCGAGGTGTGCAGGAAGAACGGGTTGATGTCCGGCGTATTGACGAAGAAATTCGGCCGGTAGCACTGGCTCCACGGCGGCTGGTTGAGCTGCTCGAAGTACTCGCGCAGTTCCTGCTTGGTATTGCGCCAGGTGAAGTACGTGTAGCTCTGCGCGTACCCAACCTTGCCCAGGCGTGCCATCATCGCAGGCTTGGTGAACGCCTCGGCGAGGAAAATCACCTCAGGGTACTGGGCACGCACATTGGCGATGAGCCATTGCCAGAATGGCAGCGGCTTGGTGTGCGGGTTGTCGACGCGGAAAGTGTTCACCCCCTCCTCGACCCACCCCACCACCACGTCGCGCAGGGCCAGCCATAGCGAGGGCACGGCCTCGGCGGCATAGAAATCGACGTTGACGATGTCCTGGTACTTTTTGGGCGGGTTCTCTGCGTAGCGGATGGTGCCGTCGGGGCGCCAGCTGAACCAGCCGGGGTGCTCCTTGAGCCACGGGTGGTCCTGGGAGCACTGGATGGCGAAGTCCAGGGCGATTTCCAGACCATGCTCGGCGGCAGCCGCGACCAGCCGGCGGAAATCCTCGCGGCTGCCCAACTCAGGGTGAATGGCGTCGTGTCCGCCTTCGGAGCTGCCAATGGCATAGGGACTGCCCGGATCGTTGGGCTCGGCCTGCAAGGCATTGTTACGGCCTTTGCGGTGCGTCCTGCCGATCGGATGAATGGGCGGGAAATACAGCACGTCAAAACCCATGTCGCGGATCATCGCCAGCCGCTCATGAACGTCGTTGAACGTGCCGTGGCGCTGGGGGCTGTCGGTGATCGAGCGGGGGAACAGCTCGTACCAACTGGCAAACTGCGCTGCCGGACGGTCAACGTCGACCGGGAATTCGACACTGCGGGTAAGGTAGCTGCGGTGTTCGGCTTCGGTCATCAGGCGCGTGGCGTCCGGGCCTAGCAACAAGGCCACCTGTTCGTCCACTGGCAGGTTCGGCAGGTGTGCCTGAAGCGCGCCGATCTGGTCGCGCAACACCCCTTCGCTGCGCTCGGCACCCTTGCCAAGCAGCAACCTGCCCTCCTCCAATTCGAGCGTGACGTCGACGCCGGCGTGGTACTTCTTCTCCAGGTCATGGCAATAGGTGGCGAACGGGTCGATCCAGGCCTCGACGCTAAACAGGTGCAGGCCCAGTTCCGTAGGCGTGAATTCAGCCAGCCACAGGTCGTTTCCCGGCGAATGCATGGGCACGCAATGCCAGCCTTGGCGCTTGGCCGGGCGCCAGTTGAGCATGACCGCCAGGCGGTCGTGCCCGTCGCTGTATACCTTGCTGCTGACGGCAACCGGCTGGCCACTGATGGCCTTGGCGGCAAAGGTGCCGCCGTCCAGTACCGGGGTGCTGTCTTCGATCACGATACGCGGCGCCAGCAGCGCCTGGGACAGGCTGATAGCCTGGTCCGGGTGATCGTTGGCCATCGGTACGCTTTCGAAGGGCTCGTTACGCGACATCGGTCCTGGCTCCCGGTTGGCATTGGCGGTAAGGATTCAGAGCGGCGGAGCTGGCGAGGGGTTCAAAAAAATTGAGCGAATGGCGCAGCCACCGAATCAAAGCTGCACCACCCCTTCATTCACCCCCGCGAGGTCAGGCCATGAACATTCCCATTCCACCGGAAACTCCCGATCCCAACATCGACGACCCTAGCTTGCCGCCACCTGTGCCGGAAGAAGAACCGGACGAACTGCCGATCAAGCCGACCGTACCGCCAACGGTGGGGGACCCACCGAGTGATGAACCGCCGGTGAAGGTCTGAGGTTCGGGCGCAACTGAGGGGCCTTATCGTCGGCAAGCCGGCGAGAGGGCCCGTCAATTCGCAGACAGTTCCTCCACACTGATCTCGCGCATGCGAAATTTCTGTACCTTGCCAGTTACCGTCATCGGGAACTCCTCGACGAAGCGAAAATGTCGGGGCACCTTGTAATGCGCGATGCGCGCCTTGCACCAGTCGTGCAACTCTTCGACCGTGGCGCTGTGCCCTGGGTGCAACTTGATCCAGGCCACCACCTCTTCCCCGTACCGGCTGCAGGGAATACCGACCACCTGCGCGTCCGCTACCGCCGGGTGAGTGTAGAAGAACTCCTCCAGCTCCCGTGGATAGATGTTCTCCCCACCGCGGATGATCATGTCCTTGTTGCGCCCGACGATGCGCACATGGCCGTGCGCGTCCATCACCGCCAGGTCGCCCGAATGCATCCACCCGGCCGGGTCGATGGCGTCTGCCGTGGCCTGCGGATTGTCCCAGTAGCCGAGCATCACGCTGTAACCACGGGTGCACAATTCGCCGATTTGGCCCCTGGGCACGATGCAGCCGTCGGCGTCCACCAATTTGTTTTCCAGCTGCGGCTGGGTGCGGCCGACGGTGGTCACGCGCAGCTCCAGGTCATCGTCCGGGCCGGTCTGCAGTGACACGGGGCTGGTTTCGGTCATGCCGTAGGCGATCTGCACTTCAGCCATGTGCATCTGGTCGATGACCCGGCGCATCACCTCGATCGGGCAGGTGGCACCGGCCATGATGCCGCTACGCAGGGTCGACAGGTCCATGCCTTGGCGGGCCGGATGGTCGAGCATTGCAATGAACATGGTCGGCACGCCGTACAGGATGCTGGCACGCTCCTCGGCCACGGCGCGCAGGGTGAGCTCGGCGTCGAAGGCGTCGTTGGGGTAGATCATGGTGCTGCCGTGGGTGATGCAGCCGAGGTTGGCCATGACCATGCCGAAGCAGTGGTACAGCGGTACCGGGATCACCATGCGGTCATGTGCGGTCAGGCCCAGGCTCTCGCCGACCATGAAGCCATTATTGAGAATGTTGTAATGGCTGAGCGTGGCCCCCTTGGGCGCCCCGGTGGTGCCGGAGGTGTACTGGATGTTCACCGGCTGGTCGAATTGCAGGCTTTGCTGGCGGGCAGTGCAGGCATCGGTCGAGGTCTGCCCTGCCCGCTCGGCCAATGCGTGCCAGGGCAGGAAGCCGGCAGGCGGGTTGGCGGCCAGGCTGATCACGCCGCGCAAGTCCGGCAGGCGCTCACTGGCCAGTTCACCTGGCGTGGCGCAGGCCAACTCTGGCACCAGTTCCTGGACCATGGCGTGGTAGTCAGATGTCTTGAAGGCATCGGCACACACCAGCCAGCGGCAGCCGGACTGACGCAACACATAGTCCAATTCGCCCACGCGATAGGCCGGGTTGATGTTGACCAGGATGGCGCCGACCTTGGCGCTGGCCAACTGCAAAATGCACCACTGGGCGCAGTTGGGCGACCAGATGCCGACACGGTCGCCGGTGTTCACGCCTAGGGCCATAAGCGCGCGGGCATGCACTTCGACCTGTTCGGCCAACTGCCGCCAGCTATAGCGCAGGCCTTGGTGGCGCGACACCAGCGCCTCGCCATCGGCACAGCGGGCCACCGTGGCATCGAACGCCTGGCCGATGGTCTGGGTCAGTAAGGCTCGGTCCTGGCGACCGCGGGTGTAGCTAGGTTGACTCATGGGTGTCCCTTCTTGTGGTTGTTCTGGGCACGGCTGAAGCAAGCGCAATTACTCTGGCGCAGATTTACGTTTACGTAAAGGTGATGAGCAGATTGACAGTGACCGAATGCAGGTTTACGTTAACGTAAAGGTGAAAACGGCACTACACTTCGCCCCTGTGGGAGCGGGCTTGCCCCGCGAAAGCGATCGTTCAGGCAATGACGGTCGCCCTGCCGACGCATTCGCGGGGCAAGCCCGCTCCCACAGGTGATGAGGTACGAACCGACGGTGCCATCCATATTTCAAGAACAAGAAGGTGCCCCCGCATGCATTACCCCTCCCTGAACTTCGCCCTGGGCGAAACCATCGACATGCTCCGTGACCAGGTGCGCACCTTTGTCGCTGCCGAACTGGCACCACGCGCCGCACAGATCGACCACGACAACCTGTTCCCCGCCGACATGTGGCGCAAGTTCGGCGACATGGGCCTGCTGGGCATCACCGTATCGGAAGAATACGGCGGCGCGGGCCTGGGTTACTTGGCCCACGTGGTGTCGATGGAAGAGATCAGCCGCGGCTCGGCGTCGGTGGCCCTGTCCTATGGCGCCCACTCCAACCTGTGCGTCAACCAGATCAACCGCAACGGTAGCCATGAACAGAAGCTCAAGTACCTGCCCAAGCTGATCAGCGGCGAGCACATCGGCGCCCTGGCCATGAGCGAACCCAATGCCGGCTCCGACGTAGTGTCGATGAAGCTGCGCGCCGAAAAGCGCGGCGACCACTACGTGCTCAATGGCAGCAAGACCTGGATCACCAACGGGCCCGACGCCAACACCTACGTGATCTACGCCAAGACCGACCTGGACAAGGGCGCCCATGGCATCACGGCGTTCATCGTCGAACGCGACTGGAAAGGTTTCAGCCGCAGCAACAAGTTCGACAAGCTGGGCATGCGCGGCTCCAACACCTGCGAGCTGTTCTTCGATGACGTCGAAGTGCCGCAGGAAAACATCCTCGGCCAGCTCAATGGCGGCGTGCGTGTGCTGATGAGCGGCCTGGACTACGAGCGCGTGGTGCTCTCCGGCGGCCCCACCGGCATCATGCAAAGCTGCATGGACCTGGTGGTGCCCTATATTCACGACCGCAAGCAGTTCGGCCAAAGCATCGGCGAGTTCCAGCTGATCCAGGGCAAGATTGCCGACATGTACACCCAGCTCAACGCCAGCCGCGCCTATCTGTACGCCGTGGCCCAGGCCTGTGACCGTGGCGAGACCACGCGCAAGGACGCGGCCGGGGTCATCCTCTACACCGCCGAACGCGCCACGCAAATGGCCCTGGAGGCGATCCAGATTCTCGGTGGCAACGGCTACATCAACGAGTTCCCGGCCGGCCGCCTGCTGCGCGACGCCAAACTCTACGAGATCGGCGCCGGCACCAGCGAAATCCGCCGGATGCTGATCGGCCGCGAACTGTTCAACGAAACCCGCTGAGCACAAGGGACGGGCGCACATGGCTACCTTGCATACACAGATCAACCCGCGTTCGGCGCAATACGCCGGCAACAGCGCGGCCATGCTCGAACAGGTCCAGGCCCTGCGTGGCCTGATCGCCCACATTGCCCAGGGCGGCGGCTCCAAGGCCCAGGAACGGCACACCTCGCGCGGCAAGCTGCTGCCGCGTGAACGTATCGACCGCTTGCTCGACCCTGGGTCGGCGTTTCTCGAGATCGGCCAGTTGGCGGCCCACGAGGTGTATGGCGAAGACGTACCCGCCGCTGGCGTGATCGCCGGCATTGGCCGCGTCGAGGGCGTGGAATGCATGATTGTGGCCAACGACGCCACGGTCAAAGGCGGCTCCTACTACCCGCTCACCGTGAAAAAACACCTGCGTGCGCAGACCATCGCCCTGCAGAACCGCCTGCCATGCATCTACCTGGTGGACTCCGGTGGCGCCAACCTGCCGCGCCAGGATGAGGTTTTCCCCGACCGCGAGCACTTCGGGCGAATCTTCTTCAACCAGGCCAACATGAGCGCGCTGGGCATCCCGCAGATTGCGGTGGTCATGGGTTCCTGCACTGCCGGGGGCGCCTATGTACCGGCCATGGCCGACGAAGCAATCATGGTGCGCCAGCAGGCCACCATTTTCCTTGCCGGCCCGCCCCTGGTGAAGGCCGCCACCGGTGAGGTGGTGAGCGCTGAAGACCTCGGTGGTGCCGACGTGCATTGCCGCACCAGCGGCGTGGCCGACCACTATGCCGACAACGACGAGCACGCCCTGGCCCTGGCCCGGCGCAGCGTGGCCAACCTCAACTGGCACAAGCTGGGCACGCTGCAGCGCCAGGCACCGGTGGCACCGCTGTATGGCGCCGAAGAGCTGTATGGCGTCGTGCCGGCCGACGCCAAGCAACCGTTCGATGTGCGCGAGGTGATTGCGCGCCTGGTCGACGGGTCGGTGCTCGACGAGTTCAAGGCACTGTTCGGCACCACGCTGGTGTGCGGCTTTGCCCACCTGCACGGCTACCCGGTCGCGATCCTGGCCAACAACGGCATCCTTTTCGCCGAGGCCGCGCAAAAAGGCGCGCACTTCATCGAGCTGGCCTGCCAACGCGGCATTCCGCTGCTGTTCCTGCAAAACATCACCGGCTTCATGGTCGGCAAGAAGTACGAGGAAGGTGGCATCGCCAAGCACGGTGCCAAACTGGTCACTGCGGTGGCCTGCGCCCAGGTGCCGAAGTTCACGGTAATCATCGGTGGCAGCTTTGGCGCCGGTAACTATGGGATGTGCGGTCGCGCCTACGACCCGCGCTTCTTGTGGATGTGGCCCAACGCACGGATTGGCGTGATGGGCGCCGAACAGGCCGCCGGGGTGCTGGCGCAGGTCAAACGCGAGCAGAGCGAACGCAGTGGCCAGGCGTTCAGTGCCGAGGATGAAGCCAAGCTCAAGCAGCCGATCCTTGATCAGTACGAACACCAGGGCCACCCCTACTACTCTAGCGCCCGGCTGTGGGACGACGGTGTCATCGACCCGGCGCAGACGCGCGACGTGCTTGGCCTGGCATTGTCTGCCGCGTTGAACGCGCCCATCGAACAGAGCCGCTTCGGCATTTTCCGGATGTGACCATGAGCGATTTCAACACCCTCGAAGTGATCCGCGACCCGCGCGGTTTCGCCACCCTGTGGCTGAGCCGCGAGGACAAGAACAACGCCTTCAACGCACAGATGATCCGCGAGTTGATCGTTGCCCTCGACCAGTTGGCCGAAGACGCCGGCCTGCGCTTCCTGGTGCTGCGCGGCCGGGGCCGGCATTTCAGCGCTGGCGCAGACCTGGCCTGGATGCAGCAATCGGCACAACTGGACTTCAACACCAACCTGGATGACGCCCATGAACTGGGCGAGCTGATGTACGCCCTGCACCGCCTCAAGGCACCGACCCTGGCCGTGGTGCAGGGCGCGGCCTTTGGCGGTGCCCTGGGGTTGATCAGTTGCTGCGACATGGCCATTGGTGCCGAGGATGCACAACTGTGCCTGTCGGAAGTGCGGATCGGCCTGGCACCGGCGGTGATCAGCCCCTTCGTGGTCAAGGCCATTGGCGAGCGTGCCACCCGCCGTTACGCCTTGACCGCCGAGCGTTTCAGCGGCGTGCGCGCTCGCGAGCTGGGTTTGCTGGCCCAGGTGTACCCGGCCAGTGAACTGGACGCACAGGTCGAGGCCTGGGTGGACAACCTGCTGCTCAACAGTCCGCAAGCGCTCCGCGCCACCAAGGACCTGCTGCGCGAGGTGGACGACGGCGAACTCAGCCCAGCCCTGCGCCGCTACTGCGAAAACACCATTGCCCGCATCCGCGTCAGCGCCGAAGGCCAGGAAGGCCTACGCGCCTTCCTGGAAAAACGCCGGCCTGCCTGGCAAACCGAGCACAAGAAGGAGCCGCGCCCATGAGCCGCCCCACACTGACCACCTTGCTGGTCGCCAACCGCGGCGAAATCGCCTGCCGGGTAATGCGCACCGCCAAGGCCCTGGGCCTGACCACTGTGGCCGTACACAGCGCCATCGACCGTGATGCCCGCCACACCCGTGAAGCGGATATTCGCATCGACCTGGGCGGCAGCAAGGCGTCTGAAAGCTACCTGGTGATCGACAAGCTGCTCGCGGCGGCCAAGGCCAGCGGTGCCCAGGCGATCCACCCCGGCTATGGTTTTCTTTCCGAAAACGCAGGCTTTGCCCGCGCCATCGAAGACGCCGGGCTGATCTTCCTCGGCCCGCCGGCCAGTGCCATCGACGCCATGGGCGCCAAATCGGCAGCCAAGGCACTGATGGAAGCGGCAGGGGTGCCGCTGGTACCGGGATACCACGGCGAAGCCCAGGACCTTGAGACCTTCCGTGCCGCCGCCGAGCAAATCGGCTACCCCGTGCTGCTCAAGGCCAGCGCTGGCGGTGGCGGCAAAGGCATGAAAGTGGTCGAGGACGAGAGCCAACTGGCCGATGCCCTCGCCTCGGCGCAGCGTGAAGCCCAGTCGTCGTTCGGCGATGCACGGATGCTGGTGGAAAAGTACGTGCTCAAGCCCCGCCATGTGGAGATTCAGGTATTCGCCGACCAGCACGGCAACTGCCTGTACCTCAACGAACGTGACTGCTCGATCCAGCGTCGTCACCAGAAAGTCGTCGAGGAAGCGCCTGCGCCAGGGCTTAGTGCCGAGCTGCGCCAGGCCATGGGCGAGGCTGCAGTGCGTGCCGCGCAAGCCATCGGTTATGTGGGTGCCGGTACCGTGGAGTTTCTGCTCGACGCACGTGGCGAATTCTTCTTCATGGAGATGAACACGCGCCTGCAGGTGGAGCACCCGGTCACCGAAGCCATCACCGGCCTCGACCTGGTGGCCTGGCAGATCCGCGTTGCCTGCGGCGAACCGCTACCGATCACCCAAGCGCAGGTGCCGCTGCACGGCCATGCCATCGAGGTACGCCTGTACGCCGAAGACCCGGCCAATGACTTCCTGCCGGCCACCGGCACCCTGGCGCTGTACCGCGAATCGGCACTTGGCGAAGGTCGCCGGGTGGACAGCGGGGTCAGTGAAGCAGACGAGGTTTCGCCCTTCTACGATCCCATGCTGGGCAAGCTCATCGCCTGGGGCGAGAACCGCGAACAAGCACGCCTGCGGTTGCTGGCAATGCTGGACGAGTTCGCCATCGGCGGGCTGAAAACCAACATCGCCTTCCTGCGCCGCATTCTCGCCCACCCGGCGTTCGCCGCGGCCGAGCTGGATACTGGGTTCATCCCACGTCATCACGCGGTTTTGCTACCGGCCCCGCAACCTCTGCCAGTGGCCTTCTGGGAGGCGGCCGCTGAGGCCTGGTTGCAGGGCCAGGCACCGTACCAGCGCGAGGACGACCGCCACTCACCCTGGGCCGCGTGCGATGGCCTGCGCCTGGGGCTGCCGGCGCGCAGCAGCCTGCACCTGCTCAGTGGCGGCGAACGCCGGGCGGTTGCCCTTGAACGCAGCGCGGCGTCCACCTGGCGGCTGGACGGTGAACAGTTGGGTCATGACAACAACGGCATGCGCCAGCGTTATCTGGCTGTGCGCCGGGGTGGCACGCTGTTCCTGCGCTGGGACGGGGAAATGCATGCCATCACGGCGTTCGACCCCATCGCCGAAGCCGAGGCCGGTCACAGCCATCAAGGTGGGCTTGGCGCGCCCATGAACGGCAGCATCGTCCGCGTGCTGGTCGAGCCGGGGCAAGTGGTAGAGGCGGGTACTGCCCTGGTGGTGCTGGAGGCCATGAAAATGGAGCACAGTATTCGCGCGCCCCAGGGGGGAACAGTGAAGGCGCTGTTCTGTCATGAGGGGGAAATGGTCAGCGAAGGGACAGTGCTGGTCGAGCTCGCCGAATGATCTGAACCGGGGCCGCTTAGCGGCCCCTGCCCTCTAAAAGACGCCGTGCGCCCGCACGACCACGCCCAGAAACTCACACCCTTCTTCACACACCAGCGCCGGATAACTGCTGTTAAGCGCCTTCAGGTACCGCTGCCCGCCCTCTTCGGCGAGCTCGCGCAGAATCGCTGACTTGCCTGGCTGACGCGCAATCACCAAGCGCCCAGGCTCCGCCTCCAGCCCTGGGTCCACCAGAATGCGCATCCCCTGCGGCACGCTACGGCCACTGGCGGTGCTCATCGCATCGTTTTCTACGGTCAGCCAGAACGCCTTGCCCTGCGCCAAGTACTCGGTCTGCTCGAACAGCACGGGCGGATCAAGCTCTGGCTCGGCCAAGGCGTCCCAGCCACGCACCGGGTAACGGAAGCACACGATGTATTGCATCAGGTCTACATCATCGTCTTCATCCAGTAGGTAGCGGCCAGTGTCCTCACCTACCTGGCCGAGCACCCTCAGTTGCATGCTGACGTGGTAATGCGGCATGCCCAATTCGACGAATACCCGGTTCATCGACTCGACCTTTGGCTGTCGCCGCTTGTTCACCCAGTGCCCGACACTGCCCTGGGAGACCCCGACGCGTTCGGCGAGCTGCTCCTGGGAGATATCGAGTTCCTCCATCCGCTCACGGACGAGGGCAATCCATTTATCCATATTCATCGCTGGCACGATACGGACTGCCTTCGAGCGCTCAATAAACATTCAGTATTATTTATCAGAAAGCGAAAAAATACTTTAGGTATTAGTATCACTCAGGACCTTTCCCCTATTGGCATTCGCAGGTATCAGGATGAAACCACCGAAAAACGACGTAACAGATCTCGACAGCGAAGCGGCCCGTCGCGCCCTCGACTATTACCTCAACCCCAACCCGACCCGTCCTAGCGAACACAACAAAATCTGGACCCTGCACGAGGGGGTCACCGCCGAACAAGCGCAGGAACATGCCATCGCACTGCTGCGCTGTGCTGCCGCCACTGCCCAGGAAACGGCCCTTCATCAGGAAGGCACCACCCGTGAACTGACCTTCGCACTGATGCACATGATGGACATGGCCAGGGCGCTGCTGGAGCACCGGCGCTCCGTGGATAGCGGCTTGTAGGCAAGAAACAGGTAGGGAGAACGTGATGGCCAGAACGGCAAATGCCCCGATTGCCGGGACAAGGAAGCGCTCCGGTAAAACTTTTTTACCGGATAACTGAAAATTCATTTGACTGGCAAATGATAACGATTATTATTGCACTCAGCTGATCGCGAGATCCGCTGGATAACCTGGAGCTTAGGTCGCTCTCAGATTATCTCCTCATCAGGCTAATCACGGTTTTTGACCCGGCTTTTTGCCGGGTCATTTTTTTTGGCTCTTCAGGCTAATGAAGATCGTTGATGGCCGCGATGATAGCAAAAGTGTGTCAGGGCGTGAACGCTCATTACAAAACTTTGCGGATTCAGCACTTGAGAATCAATCTCGTTTCGCCTACTCTGGTTCCGCATCAAGGAAGATGCCCCCACCTTCCCCTCGAGCAAGGAGCTGTCCATGACCCGTCTGCTGCTGCCCCTTGAACACCCAACGCCTTCTTCCGGCCATGCGGCCGAGGATGCTCTGCTGCATGGGCTCAAACGCCTCCCTCGTCGTGTTCAGCAAGTCTTCCTGCTCAACCGCCTCGACCAGCTGGATTTCGCCAGCATTGCCAGCCGCCTCGACCTGCCTTTAGTGAGCATCGAACGCAACATGAACCAAGCGCTGCAAACGGCATGCCCCCATGGCGATGCCCTGGCCAGCGTTGCCGGGCAATGGTATGTGCGGCTACAAAGCCCTGATGCAACCGCCTGTGAACGCATCGATTTCCGCCGCTGGCTCGATGCCGACCCCGCCCACCTGCAAGCCTTCCATGACACCGAGCTGCGCTGGCGCAGCCTGCTGGCACCGGCGCGCGAGCTCGGCCAGGATGGCTGGTACCGGCAAGGGCGCGCGGCGCTTTCGTTGGGTGGGTGCTCGATTGCGGTTGGGTTGGGTGTTGCTGCGCTGTTGCTGATTGGTTATTGGGCGTAGGCCCGTGACAAGATCCTCAGCCTCTATTAACAGGAGTAAGAGGCATAAGCATAATTATCGAAGGAAAAGTTAAAGCTACGCGTAGGGATTTTCTTCAAAAATCCTTTATTTAACGATTTTTCCCACAATACAGGGGTGCTCGATTTGCGAGGCCTTCACACCCCAACCCAAGAGCAGGTCATCAGCACAAGAGCGTTCTTCCAGGCCATCAAGGGGTGTACAGTACCCCCACAATAAAGCCCAAGGAGCCTCGCCAATGACCGTGACGCTTTCCCCCCTGCAGATCGACTACGCCTTTGATTCCGGCAACATTCAGGTCCTGGATGCCAGCAACCCGGCGCTGGTCCACCTGGCCATCCGCCCGGACACTCACAGCGGCCACTTCCAGTGGTTCCACTTCAAGGTCAGCGGCCTCACCCCCGGTCACACCCATCGCTTCAGCCTGGACAACGCCAGCGAGTCCTCCTACAAGAACGCCTGGGCCGGCTATAACGCCGTGGCCTCCTACGACCAGCACACTTGGTTCCGCGTGCCCAGCCAGTTCGATGGCAAGGCACTGGCCTTTGAAATCAAGGCCGAGCACGAGCAGATCTGGTTCGCCTACTTCGAGCCCTACCCGCGCGCACGCCACAACCAGTTGATCGAACGTGCCCGGCAAATCGAAGGGGTCGAACTGTTGGCCCATGGCCGCAGCGTGCAAGGCCGCGACATCCCCCTGCTGCGCGCAGGCAACGGCAGCGCGGGCAAGCGCAAGCTGTGGCTGATCGCCCAGCAGCACCCGGGCGAGCACATGGCCGAGTGGTTCATGGAGGGTGTGATCGATCGGCTGCAAGCGAATGATGACGTCGTTCAGCAACTGCTGGCCAAGGCCGACCTGTACCTGATCCCCAACATGAACCCCGATGGCGCCTTCCTCGGCCACCTGCGGACCAATTTCAACGGCAAAGACCTCAACCGAGCTTGGCAGGATGCCAGTGTCGAGCTGACCCCTGAGGTGTTCTTTGCCCAGGCGCAGATGAAGCAATATGGGGTGGATGCATTTATCGACGTGCATGGGGATGAGGAAATCCCGCATGTGTTCACTGCGGCCTGCGAAGGCAACCCTGGGTACACGCCGCGACTGGCCAAGCTGGAGGCGCAGTTTCGCGCTACGTTGTGCAGCGTTACGCCGGATTTCCAGACCAAGCATGGCTACACACGTGATGAACCGGGGCAGGCCAATACGACGCTGGCGTGCAATGCGGTAGGGATGGCGTACGACTGCTTGTCCCTGACCCTGGAAATGCCCTTCAAGGACCATGACGATGCGCCCAACCCGGTTACCGGCTGGTCGGGTAAGCGGTCGAAGGCGTTGGCGGGGGCGGTGCTGGAAACCTTGCTGAAGATCGCTGACGATTTGCGCTGATCGGTGCCGGCCTCTTCGCGGGCATACGACCGAAGATGCCCTTTACACCGTAAACCGGGCGCGTGGTTTATACCTTCGAGGCTTTTACGCGGTTTTCACCCTGTTCAAGCCTCCCCAAGAGCGGGTCACACAGGCCGACACGGTCAAAACTGCACATCGAGTATCACGCTATCGGTATAGCTCGTGGCCGGCGGCGTGGCCTGGTCGGTATAGACCTTGGCGTTGTAATTGAATAGCTGGCTTCCGGTCCCGGTGCCCACCCCAGGGTTCACATCGGCATCGCTGCTCGACCTTCTCGCACTCGTCAGCGAACCCCAGCGCACAGCCCCGGCGCTCTTGAAGATGTCGTAGGCCAGGTAGTTGTTGGCCGCAGACTTCATCCGGCGGCGCCCGCCCGCCGCATTCTGGCCGTCATCCAGCCCCACGGTATAGCTGCTGCCCTTGGTGCACGACAAGCTGATGCTCTGGTTCACCGTACCGAACCCCGTCACCACCGGCGCACTGCCAAAGTTGATGTTGGGCGTGGTGATCTGGCAATCGTTGCTTACGGTCAGGCTGACACTCAGGGTCTGGCTGCCAGCACCGATGTCACGACCCAGGCAGAGCGAACCGACACCTATGCCGGAGCAGTAGTTCCAGCTCCAGGCCACGGTCAGATTTTCCCTGTACACCCCGGCCGCGACGTTGCTGCCGATCAGGGTTCTCATGTAGAGCGGCACGGTTTTGGGGGTAGTGCCGTTGAGCAACCCCAGCAAATCCAGGATGCCGTTGCGGGCGAAGTCGAAGGCCACACCTCGGGCGATCGGGTAGCTGGTGCTGTTGTCGGCATACAGGGTGTAGGCGATGACATCACCCGTAGGCCCCACCAAGCCGCCCGAGGCAGGGGTAATGGTGGCGTAGAAGTGATCGCTGGCACTGAGCAGCGTCAGCAGCGAGCCGGTGCATTGCAGCCCCGCGTTAAGGGTAGAGGCAGCCTGTACGTTGGTGCGTACCAGGGTCGAATTGACGGTGCCGAAACCCGCGGGCGAGGTCGGCACCGACGTGCACAAGGCCCAGGCCGAACCCGCCGGCAGCAGCAACCCTGCCCATACCAGGCCGCGGATCACCGAACTCATCGACACACCAACGGGCCGATGAGCGGAATCGAGCCTTCTGCCTGCGGCAAGTCGAAGGCGACCTCGCATTGGCCTGCGCCTTCCAGTTGCACGTGCAGGCGGTTGTGCGGCGACAGGTTTTCCAGGTACACCAGGCCATCCCAGCCGACCACCGCCTGGCTACCACTTTCCTGGTGGGTCACCTTGCTGCCCAGCTTGAGCGGCTGCTGATTGCCATCGACCAATTCAATGCTCGCCGCCAGCACGCGCTTGAGGTCAAACTCCAGCAGGTAGCCGCTGCCACGGCGCACCGCGACGCGCTGCTCCACCTCAGGGGCAAGGATGTCGGGCGGCAGGCCCATGGGGTCGATCTCGTATTTGCCACGGTAGTAGCCGCTGCTATAAGGCACCAACAGGTGACCGCCTTTGTCGGTGCGGCCTATCGCCTGGTTCTCGTAGCGCACCGGCACGTCGGCGTAGCCGCTGGTACTGACCACCACGAAGGCATCGTCGATACGGTTGGCAGCGAAGACGCCAGCGTCCATCCAGACCAGCGAGCCGCTGGCATCGGCCCAGCGGGTCATTTCGCCGCTGCTGCCGTACACACCGGCCTGCAGTTGCACCGACTGCAGGCGCCAGGTGACATCGGCCTGGCGATAGGCGTCGCGGTTGCCGCCTGTGGCATAGCCGAGGTTGTAGCCAACCCCCGTGCCCACCGGTACCGCGCGGCTGTAGTTGACGCGCTGCAGGTCCTGGCCGTCCTTGCTGCGTTCCAGGCTCACGGCAAGCGTGCCGTTGAAGTCGAACGGAATCACCAGTTGCGCCTGCACTGCCCATTGGCTGTCGCCGACTTCGCGGTTGGCCGACAAGTACATGCTGCTGTTGCCCCACAGGGGCTTGCTCCAGCTCAGGTTGATCAGCCGGGTGCGCGTACCGTCCCCAGCGCGCACATCGAAGTAACCGGCTCCGAGGCTGCCGTAGCGATCCAGGTTGAGGCTGAGCGTGACTTGCTCGCTGCGCTGGCTCAATTGCATCTCGGGGGTGTCGACGCGGCTCAGGTCGGTGTAGTCGCCGTGGCGTTGCAGACGCTGATAGCTGAAGCCGATGCGCTGACTGTTGTATTGGTAGCCGAGGGCGAGTTGGTGGCCGTTGTCACTGTCGAACTGGCTCTGCGCCAGCGCGGTATTGAGCACACCGAAGTTGCCCAGGCGCAGGGTGCCACCCAATCCACCGAGCAACAGCGATTCGGCAGTTTCGACATGACTTTCCAGGGTGAAAAAATCACTGACGCCGTGGCGCAGGCTGGCCGAGGCAACACCGGGGCCATACCCGAAGTCCTCCATGGCGTAGTCGCGGCGCAAGCTGCCGGCGGCCACCGAAAAGTCCGTAAGGCCCTTCTGCAACAGGCTGCTGGTAACGTAGAACGGCAAGGTGGTCGACACCTGACGGCCAAGGGCATCGGTGGTGACCACGACCGCTTCGCCGGCCCCATTGATGAACGGCACGTTGGTCAGGGTGTAGGGGCCCGGTTGCAACTCGGTGGTACTGGACTTGTAGCCGTTGATGAACAGATCCAGTGAGGTCGGCACGGCCGCTTCACCGGCGAATGCCGGCAGCGGGTAGGTGACCAGGTCCGGGCGGGCGGCGAAATCGCGTGACAGCTGCAGGCCGCCGACACGCACTGAGCTGGTCCAGGGCAAGGCCGCGGTGACCACGTCACCGGCTTCGTAGGTCAGCAGGCGCTGCTCGTCGGTGAAACGCCAGGTGGTGTCGTAACGCAGGAAGCCCTGACGGCTGGCGCCAGCTTGCGCACCGTTGAATGACTGACGCCACTGGCCGGTGGTGGAGAAGGTTCCCCAACGGTCGAACAGGCGCAGTTCGTTCCAGGCGGCCAGGTAGGTGCCGCCGTCGTCGGTGTCGTTCAGGTACAGGTCATAATTGAACAAGGCGCCAAAGCTGCTGCGCGCATCGCTGGCAGGGTACAGGCTGCGATCACCGACCTGCTGGTCCGGCAGCCAGGCCGGCGGCACCTGCAGCAACAGGCGTTGGTTTTGGCTGTCGTAGTCGGTGTGCAGGCCAGCCACCTCATCCAGTGCCACCTCACCCAGGGGATCGCCCGGCAGCTTGATGCCCGCCGCCCGCAGCACGTCGCTACCCAGGTACAGGCGCCCGGCCCGTTGCTGCACCGGCACCAGCTCAGCCTTGGGCACCTGATTCACCAGCAGGTCGAGGTAGAGCGTGGCGTCGGCGATGGCAGCGGCCTGCGTGGGGGGTGGCGGCAGGTCGTCGGCCACGGCCAGGCTGGGGCTAAGCACGACGAACCCCAGGCACCAGCGGCGCGTTGCCCGCAACAGCCATTTCACACACCGATTCCAACCATTGCCGGGTCCTCCCTGGCCCCTGCCCTTCACTCAGCCGCACGCTCATTGCCCCTGACGGATCGCTTCAGCCGTTTCCTGGCCGTTAACCCTGCCCTTGAGTACGCCACTGCTGCTGGCCGCCACAGGTGCCGGCCAACGCATGCTGGCCCCGGGCAGCACATAGCCGAGCAGGCCCTCGGCCACAGGTCTGGCCTGGCTGCCCTGCTGCACCACCACGTCGGTCAGCCGCGCGTGCACCGGGCCGGTATTACGCAGCTCCACATAGGGCTTGCCTTGAACAGTCACTGGGCGCCAGCTCAACTGCGGCTTGCCGACGCCACTGGCACTGCGCTTGCCGTCCGGGTCGGGTTTACCCCACAAACCTTCGCCATAGACGAACAACGGCACCGAGTAGCGCATCTGCAGGCGGATGGCTGCCGTGGTGCCTTGGTTGGCATTGTCGGTCGGCAGTGGCGAGGGGATCTCATCGATGATGATGCGGTAGGCCTGCTCCTGGCCGGCGGGTGAACTGCCGGTGCGGGTCAGG
Source organism: Pseudomonas sp. NBRC 111131 (assembly GCF_001320525.1). Lineage (NCBI taxonomy): Bacteria > Pseudomonadati > Pseudomonadota > Gammaproteobacteria > Pseudomonadales > Pseudomonadaceae > Pseudomonas > Pseudomonas sp. NBRC 111131. The sequence continues at coordinate 97,082 of NZ_BCBH01000013.1, forward strand.
CGAATCAGTTGCTTCTGGCCTGGGGCAATGGTGGCTACCGGCGGGCTGCCAATGATCTCGCGCTGGGCCTGGAACTGCTCCTGGTAATCGCCCTGGCGCCAGGCGAACACCCGCACCTGCAGACTGGCCGGGGCCGAACCGCGGTTCTCCAACCACAGCGCACCGGCTTTCTGGTCGGCCTCCAGCACCGGGTCGATCGGCCAGATCAGCACCGAAGTTGCCGCCCCCATCGGCAGGCTCGTCAACAGCAGAAACCCGATCACTCCCCGCGCCCACTTCGCGCATGCCCGCATACCACTCTCCTTGGTTGATGCTCAGGTTGCCGGTGCCATCACCAGCTCACCGTCACTTGCACTACATCGCTATAGGTCCCGGCCGGCAGCGTGCCGCTCAGTTGGGTGCGGCCATATACCGGCAGCTTGATCGCCATCGGGTCGCTGTAGCTCACCGTCACGCTCTGGCCGATGCCCAGGGCCTGGGTGTAGGCCGCATCGCGGTATAACTGGTAGGCCAATACCTGCGTGCCGTCGCTGCGCTTGAGGTTGCGCGTGCCGCTGGCCGGGTTCTGGCCGCCATCAAGGCTCATGCTCAGGGTTACGCCCGGCGTGCACTGAAAGGTCACGGTGGTGCCGCCCAGGGACGTGCTGAGAATGCCGGTGGACAATGCCGACTGCGTGCCGAAAATGAGCACCCCATAGCTGGTTACCCCACCGACGACCAAACAGCCGGCAACGATCTGCGCCGAGACCTGGAAGGTGCTGGTGGTGGCCGCATCGAGCGGTGTGGCCAGCAGCAGGCCCAGGCCCACAAGGCAGCCAGCGAGCCCTTCGCGCATGGGGGCGGCTCAGAACGACAGCTCAACGGCCACCGTGTCGGTGTACACCCCCGCCGGTAACCCCGCCTTGCCTCGCGCCTGACCGTACAGGTTGACGGTTTGCGCAACGCCGGTACTGGTCGGCAAGGTAATGGTGCCGTCTATGGCGAGCAGCTGGGTATGCCCGGTGTCGGTATAGAAGTCGTACGCCACGAAGTTACCGTTGCCGTCGGCCAGCGCACGCGTGCCCCCTGTCGACTGGCCATCGTGGGTGCCGGCGCGCACGCGGATCGCTGGGACGGTGCCAGCCGAGCAGAGGATGCTCATCGCGCCGCCGCCACCGCCCAGCACCTGACCGCTGGCGGTGGTGAACAGGGCATCCTGAGTGCCGAAGTTGAGGGAACCAAAGTTCAACCCCGACGTACCGGCACTGCCATTGACCTGGCAGGCTGCAGTCAAGGTCAGGGTCGAGCTGATGGTCCCGGTCACCGTGGCGGCCTGGGCATGGGATGCCAAGGCCAGGCCAAGGCCAGCGAGGATGCAGCGGGTGAGGTTCGTTCGCATGGCGGTCTCCTTGCGTTGTTTACCAGTCCAGGGTCACTCTCAGGGTGTCGCGGTACAGCCCGGCCGGCAGCGCGCGCGGTTGCGCCACCACTACGCCGTAAATAGGAATCGGGATCTGTTGGGCGCTGCTGATGGTGAAGGCGCGGGCCTGGCCGATGCCGTAACGGCTATTGCCGCCGGGGTCGACCGCCAGTTGGTAGGGAATCATCTGGCGACCATTGCTCAAGCGCCGCACGCCATCGCTGCCGTTCAGGCCGCCGTTGATGCGCACGTTGAAAGCCCTGACCTCAGGCGTGCAACTGATTTGCAGGCGGCCCTCGCCACTCACCTCGTCAACCCGGCTACGCAGCGGCTGGTCCCAGTTCGGACCGCGCTCGCCAAAGTCCATCACGCCCGGGTTCCCCAAGGTGGCCGGCGGTTGGTCACCGCTGCTGATCTGGCAAGCTGCGCTGATGACCAGGCGTGCCTGGATGAACCCGGTGGTGGTGCCATGCACCGCACCGCTGGGCAACAACAGCGGGCCGAGTGTCAGCAGCAGAAGCGAAGTGCGGTTCATGGTGTGACGTCCATGTGCAGAGTGGCCTCGCTACCAGGTGACCGTGACTTTGAGCAGGTCGGCGTACTGCCCGGCGCGCGGCACCCAAGCCAACCGGTCGATCCGCGCATACAGCGGCAGTTCAACCGTGCCACTGTCCGGCACCCGCGCCGCCTGGGACACCTCGACAGCCACCGGTTCGCGCCAGGCCGCGTCGCGGTAGAGGCGATAAGGAATGGGCCGGGCCTTGGCATCTTCGCTGGCAAGAAAGCGCAGCTCGCCAGCGCCGCCATGCTGGCCACCGTCGACGCGCACCTGATAAGGCGTGTCGGGATTACATTCCAACCGCGGTGGGCGCTGGCTGAGCAGCACGCCGCTCACCGGTGCACCCGGGCCATCCAGGCGTGCGGTGCTGCCCAGGTCGATTCGACCCAGCGCCTGAGCCCCTGCATCGCGCTGCTGGCCGACCAGCATGCAGCCCCGCTGCACCTGCACCCGCACCTCGACGAGGAAATCCGCCGCAACGGCACAGCCGCCCGGCAAGAGACCCAACAACGCGGCCAGAAAGCGCTCCTTCACCTCGTATTCCTTGTTTGTATAGGGTGAATTTGAGCGTAGCAGCCAGTGGCGCACAAACCGGCTGGCAGACGCCATTCTTTGGTGCTAACGACAAAGACTTAACAGGCCCTCACACAACGTCTTCAACAAATTTTCTGTCGGTACCGAACCCATGAACCTCCCGCGCCTCCAATGGCCATAGGCCGGCAAAGCGGCACGTATTCTGTTACGGTGCAGCACCGCCACAGGGCCGGAATCAGACGCATGCGCCATGCATGGACGAACATGACAGGAGCGTATTCATTGACGACCGCAGACATCGCACTCGCCGAGGCCGTGGAACGCTGCGCCCAGGAGCCGATCCAGGTACCGGGCAGCATCCAGCCGCACGGCTTCATGCTGGTGCTGGACGAGCCAAGCTTGCGCATCCTTCAGGCCAGCGAAAACGTCGAGCGCTGGCTCGGCGTGCCCGCACAGGCGCTGGTAGGGAGCACATTCGCCAGCGTGGTCAGCGGCTGCTTCGACCTGTGCGCGCAGCTCGAGCGCCTGCCCGGCGACCAGGTGTTCCCGTTCCATGTCGGTGATGTGCGCTTGCGCCATGGCGCGCCCTGGATCGACAAGCTGCGCCTGCTGACCCACCGCCACGACCAGGTGCTGATTGCCGAGTTCGAGCCCATACGCTCGCCCTCCAACCTGACCGATCACGACGACTACTACCCGCTGGTACGCAGTTTTGTCGCCAGCCTGACCAACGCCGCAAGCCTGGCGGACCTGCTGCAACAGACGGTACGGCAGATCAAGCGCATTACCGGTTTTGGCCGAGTCAAGGCCTACAGCTTCGACGCCGAGGGCAATGGCGAAGTACTGGCCGAAGAGGCCGATGAGGGTTACCCGCGCTACCTGGGCCTGTGCTTTCCGGCATCGGACATTCCGCGCCAGGCTCGCGAGCTGTACCGGGTGAACCGCATTCGCGTGATCGAAGATGCCAACTATCAGGCCTCGCCGCTGGTACCAGGCACCAACCCGCTTACCGGCAAGCCGTTGGACATGAGTTTCGCCGCCCTGCGCAGCGTATCACCGGTCCATCTGCAGTACATGCGTAACATGGGCACACTGGCGTCGATGTCGCTGTCGATCGTGGTCGACGGGCAGTTGTGGGGCCTGGTGTCGTGCCACCACGAGCAACCGCACCCGGTGGACCTGCGCATCCGCACCGCCTGCGAACTGTTGGCCAGCGTGCTGTCGTTGCAGGTCGAATCACGTGAGTCCCACGCCAAAACCCGCCAATTGCTCGACCTGCGCCAGCACATCGTGCGGATGATTTCGTCCATGGCCGACCACGACAGCGTCAGCGACGGCCTGCGCGCCCTCCCGGATGTGCTGCTGAAATTCACCGGGGCCAGCGGCGCCGCCGTGATCTGCGCCGAACGCTGCGACCTCATCGGCCAGACGCCGCCCGCGGCGCAGGTCAATGCTCTGGTACACTGGCTGGCCCAGCGCGGTGAAGAGACTGTGTTTCACAGCGACAACGTAACCCGTGACATCGATGAACTGCCCGAACTGGCGCAGCATGCCGGTGGCGTACTGGCGGTGGCTATCTCGCAAATTCATTCGCACTACTTGCTGTGGTTCCGCCCCGAGCAGGCGCGCACCGTGCACTGGGCCGGGCGGCCGGAAAAGCAGGTCGGGGCCCATGGTGCGCTCAGCCCGCGGCACAGTTTCGAGCATTGGCAGGAGCAGGTCAGCGGGTATTGCGAACCTTGGGACCCGCTGGTCATCGAAGGCGTGCAAGAGCTGCGCACCGCCGTGTTCGGCATCGTCCTGCGCAAGGCCGAGGAGATGGCCCAGCTGGCCAACGAACTGCGCCGCTCGAACAAGGAACTCGAAGCGTTCAGCTACAGCGTGTCCCATGACTTGCGTGCACCGTTGCGGCATATCGCCGGTTACACCGAACTGCTCAGCGAGATCGAAGGCCAGGAGCTGAGCGAACGCGGCCGGCGCTTTCTGACGCATATCGAGGAGGCCGCGCATTTCGCCGGCAGCCTGGTGGACAACCTGCTGAACTTCTCGCAGATGGGCCGTTCGGCGCTGCGCCTATCGGACGTCGACCTCAATGCCCTGGTCGAAACCATCCGCCAGGACCTGGCGCCTGACTATGAAGGGCGTGAGATCATCTGGGACATCGCCGCGCTGCCCAAGGTGATCGCCGACCCGGCGTTCATCAACCTGGCGCTGCACAACCTGATCGCCAACGCCATCAAATACACCCGTGGCCGCGAACCTGCACGCATTGAAATCGGTGCCTGCGAGCACGCCGAGGAAACCGAGGTCTATATTCGCGATAATGGTGTCGGCTTCGACATGGCCTATGCCAACAAGCTGTTCGGTGTGTTTCAACGCCTGCACCGCATGGAAGACTTCGAGGGCACCGGGATCGGCCTGGCCAGCGTGCGGCGCATCATCGAGCGCCATGATGGCCGCGTCTGGGCCCAAGGCCAGGTCGACCAAGGCGCCAGTTTCCATTTCACCCTTCCCCGTCATCCAGAGACTACCTGAGGCACCCGTACCATCATGCTCAAACCTATCCTGCTGGTAGAAGACAACCCCCGGGACCTGGAGCTCACGCTCCTGGCCCTGGAGCGCAGCCAGTTGGCCAACGAAGTCATCGTCCTGCGCGACGGTGCCGACGCCCTCGACTATCTGCTGCGACGCAACGCCTATGCCGAACGCGACGACGGTAATCCCGCAGTGTTGCTGCTGGACCTGAAACTGCCCAAGGTCGACGGCCTTGAAGTGCTCAAGGAGGTGCGTGGCACGCCCGAACTGCGCAGCATCCCTACGGTGATGCTGACCTCCTCGCGGGAAGAGCCCGACCTGCTGCGCGCCTATGAACTCGGGGTCAATGCCTACGTGGTCAAGCCGGTGGAGTTCAAGGAGTTCGTCGCGGCAATTTCAGACCTTGGCGTGTTCTGGGCCGTGCTCAACGAACCCCCACCCGGCTCGCTGCGCCTGACCCGGCGTGGCAGCAACTGAGGCCCGCCGCGAAGATGCTGCCAACGCCGCTGAAACTGTTGATGGTCGAAGACAGCTCGATGGATGCCGAGCTGACCCTGCTGGGCCTGGAGCGCAGCGGGCTGCAGTTGCAGTCGCACCTGGTATTCGACCATGTTGCCGCCGAGCAAGCCCTGCGCGAGGCCAGCTATGATCTGATCCTCTGTGACTGCGTGCTGCCCGGCTCCTCCGGCACCGACGTCCTGGCCATCGCCCAGCGCCTGGCGCCGGACACACCGTTCATTTTTCTTTCGGGCATCTACGGTGAAGAACATGCCGTAGAGATGATCCGCCTGGGCGCCACCGATTATGTGCTGAAAAAGAACCTGCCACTGCTGCCCAAGGCGGTGCGCAGGGCGCTGACCGAAGTACAGGAGCGCCAGCGTCGGCGCCGCGCCGAGGAAGCGCTGGCCGACGTCGAGGCGCGCGCACGTATCGCCATCGACGCCGCCGGCATGGGCACCTGGGACCTGCGCCCGCAAGAAGACCTGCTGGTCTGGGATGATCGCTGCAAGATCCTGTTCGGCCTACCGGTCGATACCGAGATGAGCCTGGAGGTGTTCTACGCCGGCATCCACCCCGACGACCTGCCACAGGTGCGCAATGCAGTGGAACACGCCATGCGCCCGGACAGCGACGGCCTGTACTGGGTCGAGTTCCGTAGCGCCCAGGCCAATGGCTTGGAGCCGCGCTGGCTGCTTAGCAGCGGCCAGTGCCAGTTCGTCGACGGCCAGTGCACACGCTTTTCCGGGGTTCTGCAGGACATCCACGCCCAGCGCCTGGCCACCCAGGCGCTCAAGCAACTCAATGAGATGCTCGGCGAGCGTGTCGAGCGCCGCACCCGCGAACGTGACCGCGCCTGGGAGTTGTCGCAGGACTTGCTTGCGGTGCTCAACAAAGACCTCACGCCGGTGGCGCTCAACCCCGCCTGGGAGGCCAGCCTGGGCTTCTCGCGCGAGCGGCTAAGCCAGACCTCGCTGCTGCAATTGCTGCCAGAGCCTGACCAGGAGTCGCTGCTGACCGAGTTGGCCGCTCTCGCCCACGGCCGTACCAGTGCCCGTTTCGTCGGCCGTATCCAGCATGCCGGAGGCCAGTTGCGCTGGCTGTCGTGGGTGGTAGTACCGGAGGACACGCTGCTTTATGCGGTGGCCAGGGACATCACCAGCGAGCGCGAAACAGCCCTGGGCCTTGCTGAGGCCAACGACCGCCTGCGCGAGCAGATCACCGAGCGTGAACGCATCGAGGCGGCGCTGCAGCAGATGCAGCGCCTGGAAGCGGTTGGCCAGCTTACCGCCGGGGTCGCCCACGACTTCAACAACCTGCTTACAGTCATCCTCACCGGCACCAGCTTCCTTGAGCGCGACCTGGACAAGGGTGATCTGGACAAGGCCAGAACGCGCCTCAAGCATGTGCGCGAGGCGGGTGAGCGGGGAGCCAAGCTGACCTCGCAGTTGCTCGCCTTCTCTCGCCGCCAGCGCCTGGAGCCGGTGCCGTTGAACCTCAACCGTACCTTGGGCGGCCTGGAAGAATTGCTGCGCCGCACCCTGGGCGGCAGCATTTCCGTGCGCCTGGACCTGGACCACACCCTGTGGCAAGCGCTGACCGACCCGACCCAGACCGAGATGATCATTCTCAACCTGGCGATCAATGCCCGGGATGCCATGCCCGAGGGCGGGCAGCTTACCCTCTCGACCCGCAACACCCGCATCAAGGCCCGCCCCCAGCGCCCGGAAGATCCGGAGCCAGGCGAATACGTGATGCTGAGTATCCGCGACACCGGCTGCGGCATGAACGAAGACGTGCTGGCCAAGGTCTTCGAACCTTTCTTTACGACCAAGGACATCGGCAAGGGTTCTGGCCTGGGCCTGGCACAGGTGTTCGGCTTTGCCAAGCAGTCCGGCGGTGGCGTGCGCATCGATACCGAACCTGGGCATGGCACCCAGGTCGCTGTGTACCTGCCTGCGGTCAAACATGAGGTAGCGCCGGTGGCCGTGCTGCCGACGGTGCCCCAATCGGTCGGCGACAGTGGCCGTAATCGCACTGTATTGCTGGTAGATGACGACCACCTGGTGCGTGACATGCTCGGGGATGTATTGCGCCAGTATGGCTACCAGGTGCATCAGGCACACAATGGCGAACAGGCACTGGCGCTGCTGGACGAGGGGATCGACCTGTTGCTGACCGACTTCGCCATGCCCGAATTCAACGGCGGCCAGTTGGCCCTGGCGGCGCGCGAACGGCACCCGAAGTTGCCCGTGGTGTTTTTGACCGGCTATGCAGAACTGCAGGGGCTGGAGCTGCCTGACAGTCTGGTGATTCAAAAGCCGGTGCAAGCCGAAGAGTTGGCCCGGGCGCTTGATGAACTGTTGCGGGTTGCCAGGTAGCGCCAGGTAAACCCGTTCCACAGGCGCGCCGACCTGTTGGAACGGGTTCAACCCGCCAACGGCTTGGCGCGCACGACAGAAACGGAAGATCCCAGCGCGGGCGTCGCCTGCACTGAATCAAGAATGGGTATTTGAACGAGAGAAAATGGCAGGGGCGGCTGGATTCGAACCAACGCATGGCAGGATCAAAACCTGCTGCCTTACCGCTTGGCGACGCCCCTGTATCGGATGCAGCGATGGCTGCTCTGACCATTCCAATGGTGTGACAACTGGGTTGTTGTCTTGGAATGCGCGGCACTTTAACAACATTCTTTTCACCTGGGAAGCACTTTTTGAAAAAAAATGCTTTAAAACAGCAAGTTAGTGCCCTTTGCCGTGGTGCGTAGGGTTAGCGGGGTAACCACCCGTCGTTTTTCCACCGCTTCACGCCAACACAATCACTTATCGCCTTTCCAATCAGGTAAGCCAATTGCGCCTACCAAGGAGGACCCCATGCCCGTTTCCCACGATCTGTACCAGGACCTGCATTACCCGCGTGAAATCGTGCAACAGCGCCGCCAACAGGACAAACACCTCGACCGCCTGCTGGACGAGTACATGGACATCGACAACCAGGTTCTGGCCGCCGAATCGATTTCGGCGGGCAACTTCCAGGATGATGACTTGCGCCAGCTAAAGGAACGCCGCCTGACCATCAAGTACATGATCGAACGTCAACTGGAACGCAAAGGCTGAGCAGTCGCTCCCGGCATCCACATCGCAGCACTTTTCCACTGTTAAAAAGGAACGCCCTCGGGCAAGCTGCGCCCTGCCCTGTCATTGCCAAGGAGCTCAGCGGTGCCCGCCTGGATCCCTACCTCGCTACTTCAGCTCGGCCAGCGCAAACGCGCCGCTTCGCCCAGCGATAGCCCACTGCTCGGTTGGTTCGAGGACACGGCACGCAGCCGCGGCTACCAGCTGAGCGCCGGCCAGCGCCGGGTCATTCAGTGCATGGCCGAGCAACTTGCGCAATTGCAGGGCGGCCAACCGCGCAGCCTGTATCTGTACGGCGCGGTTGGCCGCGGCAAGAGCTGGTTGCTGGACGGCTTTTTCCAGGCGGTACCGGTGCAGGCCAAGCAGCGCCTGCATTTTCATGACTTCTTCGCCCGCCTGCACCAGGGCATGCACCGCCACCGTTCCCTGGACGATGCCCTGGGCGCAACACTGGACGAACTGCTCGGCAATTGCCGGGTCTTGTGCTTCGACGAGTTCCATGTGCATGACATCGGCGACGCCATGCTGCTTACACGCTTGTTCAATGCCTTGTTCGCCCGTGGCATCTTCCTGCTGGTGACCTCCAACTACGCGCCCGAAGGGCTGTTGCCCAACCCGCTTTACCACGAGCGCTTCTTGCCGGTGATCCGCCTGATCAATGGCCGCATGGACGTGCTCGAGGTGGGCGGCGATACCGATTTTCGCAGCCTGCCCGCCAACCGTGAACACCAGCGCTTTACCCAGGGGCACTATGTGTGGCCCGGTAATGCCGCGCAGCGCCAGGCGCTGAAGGTGCCCGCCGTGCAACCGCTTACGCTGGACGTCAATAAACGCAACCTGCGGGCGCTGCACAGCGCCGACAGACAGGTGATGTTCGCCTTCGACGACCTGTGCGAGCAGCCCACGGCGGTGATCGATTACCTGCAGCTTGCCCGCCAGTACGATGCCTGGGTCATCGACGGGCTGGATGATTTATCGCAATGCTCGCTGGCGGCGCAACAGCGTTTCATCAACCTGGTGGACGTGCTGTATGACCAGGACCGGCACGTGACGGTGATCGGCCGGCGACCGCTGGAGCAAAGCCTGGATGGCGCAATCGCCGACCTGATGCGGACCCGCAGCAGGCTGGGGCAGTTGCATCAGGTAGGTCCTGAATGACCTGGCCTTGTATGGCAAAAGGGCCGCACCGCGGCCCCACCAACAATCACCCAGCCCGAGGCAAGTCCGCCAGCACCGCCTCGATCTCCCCCAGCACCGCCGGGTCGTCCAGGGTCGAAGGCGGCACATAGGCCTGGCCATCGGCAATCTTGCGCAGCACCGCCCGCAGGATCTTCCCGGAACGGGTCTTGGGCAGCCGCTTGACCAACCGCACGCGGTTGAAACACGCCAGCGCCCCGATCGCTTCGCGCACACTGCCCACCAGTTCGACCAGCAACTGCGGTTCGGCGATGCCCTCGCCATCCTTGAGCACCACCAGCGCCAACGGCACCTGCCCCTTGATCGCGTCGTGCACGCCGATCACCGCGCACTCGGCCACCGCCGGGTGACGCGCTACCAGGTCTTCCATCTCGCCGGTGGACAGGCGATGGCCGGAGACATTAATCACATCGTCGGTTCGGCCCATGATGTAAACGAAGCCATCGTCATCGAGGTAGCCACCATCGCCGGTGTGGTAATAGCCAGGGTAGGTGCGCAAGTAAGCCTGCAGGTAGCGCTCGTGGTCGCCCCACAAGGTCTGGCTGCAACCGGGTGGTAGCGGCAGGGCGATAACGATTGAACCTTGATGGCCAGGGCCGAGCAGGTGCCCCTCGTCGTCCAGCACGCGCACGTGGTAGCCCGGTACCGCGCGGTTGCTCGACCCGGGGCGCGCCGCGCTGCCATCAAGCCCCACGCACGGTGCGGTAACCGGCCAGCCGGTCTCGGTCTGCCACCAGTGGTCATGCACTGGCTTGCCGCTGACCCGTTCCAGCCATTCGTGGGTGCTGGAATCGAGCTTTTCCCCGGCCAGGAACAGTTGCCGCAGGGAGCTGAGGTCGTGTCGGCGGATCATTTCACCGTCCGGGTCTTCCTTGCGGATCGCCCGCATGGCGGTGGGTGCGCAGAACAGCGCGTTGACCCGGTATTGCTCGACCACACGCCAATACGCCGAGGCATCGGGCGTGCGAATGGGCTTGCCTTCGTAGAAAACCGTGGTGCAGCCGCTCATCAGCGGCCCGTAGACGATCAACGAATGGCCAACCACCCAGCCGACATCGGAAATGCCCCACCACACGTCGCCCGCTTGCATGCCATAAATGTGGCGCATGGCGTAACACAACGCGACCGCGTTGCCGCCGTTTTCGCGAACGATGCCTTTGGGTTTACCTGTGGTCCCGGAGGTGTACATGATGTACAACGGGTCGGCCGCATCCAGCTCGACCGGGGCCACCGGCTCGGCGCCGTGCAGTGACGCCTGCCAGTCCAGGTCACGGCCCGGCTGCAACAGGGCGCGCGCCTGCGGGCGTTGCAGCACCAGCACATGGCGCGGTTGGTGCCGGGCCACCTGCAAAGCACGATCGACCAGCGGCTTGTACTCGATCACCCGGTCGAACTCCAGGCCGCAAGAGGCCGTCAGCAACAACGCCGGGCGCGCATCGTCGATGCGCAGGGCCAGCTCGTTGGCGGCAAAACCGCCAAATACCACCGAGTGCACCGCACCGATGCGGGCACAGGCGAGCATGGCCATGGCCGCCTGGGGCACCATGGGCATGTAGATGATCACCCCATCCCCTTTGCCCACTCCCAACTGGCGCAGCAGGCCGGCCAGGCGCGCCACTTCGTCACGCAGCTGGTTGTAGCTCAAACGCTGCTGCGTGCCGGTTACCGGCGAGTCATAGATCAACGCTGTCTGCTCGCCGCGGCCTTGCTCGATCTGGTGGTCGAGGGCCAGGTAGCAACTGTTCAGGCGCCCATCGGCAAACCAGCGGTGGGTACCGTCGGGGTTTTCCTGCAGGGTAAGGGCAGGTTTGCGGTACCAGGCCAGGTGGTTGGCCTGTTCGGCCCAGAAGGCGGCAGGGTCGGCAATGGAGTGGGCGTAGCTGTGCTGATAAGTCATGTTGAGGAAAACCCGGTACTTGTTGTTATTGAAGGGCGAATCCTGAGTATGGACCGCCCCGCCGGGCCTGCCATGGGACTTAAGTCACAACCGACCTGCAAATTTGCAGACAGCGCAAATGCGCCCCATCACGGGGCAAAGCCTCTAGAATAGGCCACCTTTCGTGCAACAGAGCAGCCCATGGATATCGATCAGGCCCGAACCTTTCTGGAAATCGTGCGTTGCGGCAGCCTGGTCGCCGCCGCCGAACGCCTGTTCGTGTCACAGACGGCCATCACCGCCCGCGTGCAGCGCCTGGAACAGCAACTGGGCTGCCAGTTGTTCGTGCGTAGCCGCAACGGCGCCAGCCTGACCAGCGACGGTGAAGCCTTTGTCAGCTATGCCAACCAGCTGGTACAGACGTGGGAGGCAGCGCGCCGCGACCTGCCGTTGCCCCAGGGCTGCCAGCAGGTGCTGCACATCGCAGGCGAGGTAAGCCTGGGTAACCCGATGATGCTCGAATGGGTCAGCGCGCTGCACCGCGAGTTGCCCAGCCATGCCATCCGCAGCGAGGTGAGCGACGGTGAATCATTGCTACGCAAGGTGGAGATGGGCCTGCTGGACGCCGCGCTGGTGTACCAGCCAACCTACGGCCCAGGCCTTCAGGTGGAGCAGTTGATGGAGGAAAAACTGATTCGCGTGCGCCGGGTCGGTAAACCGGAGCCGTATATCTATATCGACTGGGGCGAGGCGTTCCGCCGTCAGCACGATGCGGCGTTGCCAGACTGCGCGCGCCCGACGCTGAGTTTCAACCTCGGGCCGCTGGCCCTGCAGTTCATCCTCGACCAGGGCGGCAGTGGTTATTTCCGTACCCGTGTAGTGCAGGCCTACCTGGACAGCGGGGTCTTCGAGCGCGTGCCGCAAGCCCCGGAATTCACTTACCCGACCTTTCTGGTGTACCCACGCAAGCGCGACAGCGAAGCCCTGCAGCAGGCCTTTGCCGTGCTGCGTCGGCTGGTGGCAGCCGGCGCCAGCGACTGGTCACAACGCTGGGACCCGCTGATCTGAACCATTGCCCGCGGCACTGAGCAACTGGCGTTTGAGGCCGGCGATCAAGTCGGTCTGGGTAATCACGCCAACCAGCAGGCCGTTTTCGAGTACAGGCAGGCAGTGCAGGCCCTGCTCACACAGCAGCGGCAGCAAACGCTCCAGCGGATGCTCGCCACTGACACTGACCACGCGCCGGCTCATCACCTGTTCCATGCGCACGGCCTTGCGGTTGAACAGGCCGCGCCAGGTGAACCGGCCACGCTGCATGGCCGGGCCGACCAGGTCGCTGAGGCTGACGATACCCACCAGCTTGCCCTGCTGCAGCACCGGCAAGGTCTTCAAGTGGTGGTTGTCGAGCATTTTCCAGGCCTGCTCCAGGGTTGTGTCGGGCGTGGCGAACTGCACATCGCGGGACATCACCGAAGCGGCAGTGATGCCGCCGAGGCTGCGCTGCAGGGCATGCTGTTCGGTGGCCAGAATGATGCGTTCGAGTTCGTCACGGGTCACATCGACGAACTCACCCAGTTCTTCCAAGGCCTGGTCCAGGTCCGCGCCGCTGATGCCGACACGCTGGCTGGGCAGTGGGTCATGGGTGTGGTGCAGGTCTTTGCGCGGCGCCACACCCTTGGGGTAGCGCACACCGGTCATGCGGTTGTACAGCACCGCCACCGTCACCAGGATCAGCGCGTTGAGCAACACCGGTTCGAGCAGGTGATCCCCCATCGCCGTCAGCCCCGAGTCAGCCAGCACCGCGCTCACCGCCACACCGCCGCCCGGTGGGTGCAGGCAACGTAACAGGCACATCACCAGGAGCGAGAGGCCCAGCGCAGCCGCCGCCACCCATAGTTCAGGGCCAAAGCCCTCGCGCATGGCCAGGCCCACCGCACCGGCCAAGGCATAGCTGCCCACCACCGGCCAGGGCTGGGCCAATGGCCCGGAATGCACGGCAAACACCAGCACCGCCGATGCGGCCAAAGGGCCCAGCAGGTGCAAGGCGATGCTTGGCCCGTAGGCCATGCTGGTCAGCCAGCCGGCGAGGAACAGGCCGAGCAGCGCGCCGATGCCCGCGCGCAGCCATTGTTTGGGAGGGATATTCAGAGGTGCCGGCAGCAGCCGCTGCAGAAGACGTTCGGAGCGCGAGGCAGACATTTGCAAGATCGTATTCGTAGTACTTCGGATTAAAAAGAAAGCCCAGCAGAAGAGGCCTGGGCCCTAGGGGGTTCCGTCCGTGGAGAGATGGAAACCGGGAGGTTTCGTGAGGATGATTGTGCCGGTTGGCGACAGGCTGGGGCCAATTCAAAAAAATGAGGCTGTACTGCAATTTTTTTGCAGTGCTGTCAGGGGCACCGCGCCAATCAACGCACTTTGCGCGGCAACGCAAGACTTACCCGCAATCCGCCCAACGGGCTCTCCAACAGTGCCAAGGTCCCACCCCAGGCTTCGACGATATCGCGCACGATACCCAGCCCCAACCCATGCCCATCAACCTGTTCATCCAACCGCGAGCCGCGCTCCAGCACCTGCAGGCGCTGGCCTGCAGGAATCCCCGGGCCATCATCGTCGACCCAGACCTGGTAGCTATTTTCAGCAGGCGCAATCCCCAGCCGCACCTCGCTGTCCGCCCACTTGCAGGCGTTGTCCAGCAGGTTGCCCAACAGCTCCAGGAAATCCTCGCGGTCCCACGGCAACAGCAGCCCGGGCGGTACATCCCGCTCCAGCAGCAGCCCTTCGCCATGGATCATCCCCAAGGTGGCAAGCAACCCCGGCAATTCAGCGTCACAGTCGAACTGCGCGCCGGGCAGCGCATCGCCGGCCAAACGCGCGCGGTTCAGTTCGCGCGCCAGGCGTTGCTGAATCTGTTCAAGCTGCTCGCGCAGTTGCACACGCACGTCGGGCAGGGCCTGCAGACGCTCGCTGGCCGCCAGGCTCAGCAACACCGCCAACGGTGTCTTCAGCGCGTGCCCGAGGTTGCCCAAGGCATTGCGTGAACGGCGCAAGCTGTCCTCGGTATGGCTCAGCAGATGGTTGATCTGGTCCACCAACGGTGCCAATTCGCTGGGCACCTGGGCATCGAGCTGTGAGCGCTGGCCTTGCTGCAACTGGGCAATCTGCTGGCGAGCGCGTTCCAATGGCCGCAGCGAGCGGGTAACGGTGATACGTTGCAGCACCAGCACCAGCACCAGCGCCACCAGCCCCATGCCCAGGCCGATCTGCTGCAGGCGCCTGAAGCCCTCGCGCACCGGGGAATAGTCTTGGGCCACGGTGATCGAAATGTCCTGGCCCAAGCGCCGGTAGTCGGCACGCAACGCCAGCAGTTGCTGCCCTTCCGGGCCCAGTTCGTGGCTATCGGAAAGGCCCTGCGCTGAGGGTTTGGGCATATCCAGGTCCCACAGCGAGCGCGAGCGCCAGGTACCCTGGTCGAAATCGATTCGGAAGTAGTAGCCCGAAAATGGACGCTGATAAGCCGCGGAGATACGCCGTTCATCCAGCTGCAAGCCCGCTGGCCCGCGCACCAGCGCCACCAGCAGGTTTTCGCTCTCCTTGCGCAGGCCGTTTTCCAGGTAGCGCTGCATGCCCGCCTCGAACAGCCACAACGTGAGCTGCGCGAGCACCACCCCAACGACCACCAGCACGGCTACCAGGCCCAGGCTAAGGCGCGCCTGGATCGACTTCATTCGCTGTGCCCGGCGTACAGGTAACCTTGCCCGCGGCGCGTCTCGATGACACTGCGGCCCAGCTTGCGACGCAGGTGGTTGACGTGGACTTCGAGCACATTGGAGTCGCGCTCGGTTTCACCGTCGTACAGGTGCTCGGCCAGGTGGCTCTTGGACAGGATCTGCTGCGGGTGCAGCATGAAGTAGCGCAGCAGGCGGAACTCGGCGGCGGTGAGCTGGATATCCACCCCGTCGCGGCTCACGCATTGGCGGCCTTCATCCAGGTGCAGGCCGGCCGCTTCGAGCGTCGGCTGGTTGGCCAGGCCGCGGGCGCGGCGCAACAACGCCTGGATGCGCAACTGCAGCTCTTCGGGGTGGAAGGGTTTGCTCAGGTAGTCGTCAGCTCCGGCCTTCAGCCCTTCGATACGCTCAGCCCAGGAACCCCGCGCGGTGAGGATCAGCACCGGCGTGGCAAGGCCACCGGCACGCCACTGGCCCAGCACCTCCAAACCCGGCAACCCCGGCAGGCCGAGGTCAAGAATGATCAGGTCGTAGGGTTCGCTCTGTCCCTGGTACACCGCATCACGGCCATCGGCCAGCCAGTCGACGGCATAGCCCTGGCGCTGCAGGGCAGTAGTCAGTTCGTCAGCCAGGGGAACGTTGTCCTCAACAAGCAACATGCGCATTCAGTCGTCTTCCTCGTCTTTGAGCAGGGCACCGGTGCTGGCGTCGAGTTTGATCTCGCGTACCACGCCTTGCGGGGTCAGCAGCTCGACTTCGTATTCGTAGCGGTCATCGTCCTCTTCCAGCTCGGCCTCCAACAGACGCGCCCCGGGGTAACGCCCCAGGGCGGTCTCAAGCAGTTGTTCGAGCGGCAGGATGATACCTTTCTGGCGCAGCCTGAGGGCTTCATCCTGGTCCAGGTCACGGGCAACGGCCAGGGAGCAGACGGCCAGCAGCGAGAGCGCCAGGTAACGCGCTGGCCGGGGTAAGTGAATCATCAGTGGTCCTGTTCGTCCTTGAGCACCTCACCGGTCTTGGCGTCCAGGGCAACGTCCCATTCGACGTTCTGTGGGTCGCGCAGCTCGACCTTGTAGATGTAGCGGCCGTATTCGTTTTCCAGTTCGGAATCCTTGACGGTGGCGCCGGGGTGCTTGGCCACGGCAGCGGCCTTGAGCTCATCCAGCGACTTGATGGTCTTTTCGTTGACCAGCTTGACCACTTCGTCAGGCTGGACGTCCTTGGCCAGGGCGATGTTGGCACCGAAAGCGAGTGCAGCGGCAGTGAACAGGGCAGTCAACGTTTTCATGGGGTCTCTCCAGCGAGATGTGCAATGGGTCTACGGGGTTAAGATTAACCACCGGTCCTTAACTCAACCTGAAAACATTTGGCGCCATGATAGCGCAGCCGACGGTCGCGTTCAGGCCTTATACTGTCCGGCTAGCCGGCCCCGAGGTCTTCCATGAGCGCCATTCACATCAAATTTCCCGCCTTGACGTTCAAGGCCGGCCAGCGTGCCCTGCGACAGATCCGCGAGCGCGGCCTGCAGGCGGCCGATGTCGGTGTGCTGCCCGGCGCGGCGGGTGGGCCCAAGCCCCTGGGCATCCAGGGCCTGGACCTGGCGCTGTTCGGCGAATGGTTGCCATCGGCGCCACGTCAGCGCGCCTTGATTGGCGCCTCGATCGGCTCGTGGCGCTTTGCCAGTGCCTGCCTCGACGATCCGGTCGAGGGCATCCGGCGCCTGGGCGAACTGTATACCGAGCAGGATTTCGCCAAGGGTGTCACGCCCAGCGAGATCAGTCGCAGCTGCCAACAGATGCTCGACGACCTGCTGCAGGGCCGCGACCGGCAGATCCTCGCCAACCCGCACTATCGCCTGAACGTGCTGGTGGTCAAGAGCCATGGGCAACTGGCCCACGACCATCGCGGCCGTCTGGGCATGGGCCTGGGCTCGGTGATCGCAAACAATCTGCTGGGCCGCTCGCGCCTGAGCCGGCACTTCGAACGTATCATCCTGCACGACGAGCGCGCTGCACCACCGCTCGATGCGCTCACCGACTTCCCCTCACGTTGCCTGCCCCTGGCCCTGACCAACCTGCGCCATGCCCTGCTCGCTTCGGGCTCGATCCCGATGGTGATGGAAGGCGTACGCGACATCCCCGGTGTGGGTACCGGCACCTACCGTGACGGTGGCCTGCTCGACTATCACCTCGACCTGCCCTACCGCGGCGACGACTTGGTGCTCTACCCCCACTTCACCGACAAGGTGGTGCCCGGCTGGTTCGACAAGGCCCTGCCGTGGCGCAAGGGCGATGCCACGCGCCTGCAGAACGTGCTGCTGCTGACGCCGTCGCCGCAATACCTGGCCGCCCTGCCCTTCGGCAAACTGCCCGACCGCAACGATTTCAAACGGTTCCTGGGCGACGCCCCGAGCCGCAAACGCTACTGGTACAAAGCCATCGCCGAAAGCCAGCGCCTGGGCGACGAACTGCTAGAGCTGATCACCACCGGGCGGCTGCAGGATCAGTTGCAAGCCTTGTAGCGGCCATGCTGGTAGACTGCGCGCATCATTGATACACACAGAGTTCTGACAGCGTGGAAATCTTCAAGGAATTTACGTTCGAATCGGCCCACCGCCTGCCCAACGTGCCCGCCGGGCACAAGTGCGGCCGCCTGCACGGCCACTCGTTCAAGGTCGGCCTGCACCTGACCGGCCCGCTCGACCCGCACACTGGCTGGATACGCGACTTTTCCGAGATCAAGGCCATCTTCAAGCCGATCTACGAGCAGCTGGACCACAACTACCTGAACGACATCCCCGGCCTCGAGAACCCCACCAGCGAAGTCATCGCCAAGTGGATCTGGGAGCAGGTCAAGCCGTTACTTCCAGAATTGTCCAAGGTGCGCATCCACGAGACCTGCACCAGTGGCTGCGAGTACACCGGCGATTGAGCCCACGTTCAGCCAACCTGATGCCGCGCGGCGCTCAGGTTGGCTGGCACTCAGATTTCCTCGAAGTGGTGAGGAATGCTGAGTATTTCCATGGCAATCAAACCGGCCTCGCCTTTGCGCGTGTTGAAAAAGTGATCCCCGTAATAGCTGAAGCGCTTGAGCTCGCCCCCATCCGGTGTCACCCACTGCAGGTTGAATTGCCGCTCGCCCCGCTTCAACTCCCGGCCCAGGCCATCGATCGTCCATAGCCGGCTGCCTTGCGGTTTGCGTAGGGCGGCAGCTGGCGCATCGGCTGCCCAGATGCCAACGTAGCCCGACAGGAAACTGGCGTTGCCGTCCAGCACCCAGTTGGAGAGGGTCCACACCCGGTCTGCCGGCCTGATGTCGTAATAGCGTGTTTTTTCATCACTGACGCTGCCCTTGGTGTAGGCACCAAACCAGAACAGTTCGTAGTATTGCTGCGTCGATGACGGGTAATCCAACGGGGCGAGGTGCTTTTCCAGCACGCCATCCTTTTCACTCTGCAGGTACCTGTCCCAATGCCCGCGGGCACCTTGGCTGCCTGATTCGACCCAAAGAGCCGCCAACCGGTCTTGCGCATCGGCCCACGTCTGCGGCCCGACACTGATGCGCGAGCCCTGCCACCAGCAGCGGGCCAGAAAGGTTTCACGGGGGTTGAAGATGTACTCGCTCATGCTGACTCTCCTCAGTCAGGCCATTGAGCTTCTACCCTAGGCAACGGCGGGTGAGCCAGGCACCAGGAAGTACCTCACTCCAAGGTCTGCTTGAGGAACGCGGGTGCGATGTAGCGCTGGTAGTGCGCTTCGGACAACAGGAAGAACTCACGGTCGATGGCATCGCGCAGCTGCGGCAGGTCCCAATCGCGGAACTCGGGCAGCAAGACCATCCCATACGCTTCCAGATCGCGGATCATCCGCGCCCCGCGGGCAATCAGCTGGTATGCCCAGCAATACTCAGACTGTTGCTCGACGAAGCGGATCGAGCGCTGCTGCAACTGCTGGCGCAGCAGGCCTTTGTCGAACACCTCGAGCTTGGCCATCATCACCTGCGCCAACAGCTGCTCGAGGCGTAGCCAGACGGCGCGCTTCTGCGCATCGTCGTAGCCGTTCCAATGGATCACTTCATGGTGGAAACGCTTGCAGCCACGGCAGACCGTGTCTCCGTACACCGTAGAGCAAAGGCCGACGCAAGGGGTCTTGATGGACGAGTTGGACATGGAAAAACAACGGCTTGGCGGTGGAACACAGGCCCATGTTAGCCCTTTGTCTAACCAGGGTCACTCGTTAAAGTCATGTTCGCCGCCTTACGTTCGGGCTTTTTTTGCCGTAGAATCATCCCGCCTTTTCAAGGCAACAATGTCCGTTGGAAGCTGTTTTCAAAGCGTCACGAGCACAGTTCATCCGGTAGAACGGCGTTGGCCCGGGCCATGCACCCTCGCATGCCCGCGCCAGCCCTCATCAGCTCCCGTTCTGCAGGCGTAAAACTTTGAAAGCAGCTTCTGTAAGGATTCTCTGCGACCCTGGCTGGGCGGCTCAAAAAGCCGTGATTGCGCATGGGTGCATTGAATGCTGGATGAGCGTCCCGGACTCCCTTTAGGGACCACTGATGAGGGTAATAACTGTGCTTGAAGCCTACCGCAAACACATCGAAGAGCGTGCCGCCCTGGGTATCGTGCCCCAGCCGCTGAACGCCGAACAAACTGCAGGCCTGGTCGAGCTGCTGAAAAACCCGCCGGCCGGCGAAGAAGCCTTCCTCGTAGACCTGATCACCAACCGCGTTCCGCCAGGGGTGGACGAAGCCGCCTACGTCAAGGCTGCATTCCTCTCCGCCGTCGCCAAGGGCGAAGCCACGTCGCCTCTGATCGACCGCAAGCACGCCACCGAACTGCTGGGCACCATGCAGGGCGGCTACAACATCGAAACGCTGGTCGCGCTGCTGGATGACGCCGAACTGGGCGCCGTCGCGGCCGAACAGCTCAAGCACACCCTGCTGATGTTCGATGCCTTCCACGATGTGGCCGAAAAAGCCAAGGCTGGCAACGCCCACGCCAAGGCCGTGCTGGAGTCCTGGGCTGCTGGCGAGTGGTTCACCTCGCGCCCGGCCATCGCCGACAAATACACCCTGACCGTGTTCAAGGTGCCAGGCGAAACCAACACCGACGACCTCTCCCCTGCCCCGGACGCCTGGTCGCGCCCTGACATCCCGCTGCACGCCCTGGCCATGCTGAAGATGGCCCGCGACGGCATCGAGCCACAGCAGCCTGGTTCGGTCGGCCCGCTGGAGCAGATCGAAGCGGTCAAGGCCAAGGGCTTCCCGGTCGCCTACGTCGGTGACGTGGTCGGTACTGGCTCCTCGCGTAAATCGGCTACCAACTCGGTGCTGTGGTTCTTCGGCGACGACATCCCCTACGTGCCGAACAAGCGCGCGGGTGGCTTCTGCTTCGGCACCAAGATCGCCCCGATCTTCTACAACACCATGGAAGACGCCGGCGCCCTGCCGATCGAGTTCGACTGCACCAACCTGGCCATGGGCGACGTCATCGACGTGTACCCATACAAAGGTGAAGTACGCCGTCACGACAGCGACGAACTGGTCACCAACTTCGAGCTGAAAACCGAAGTACTGCTTGACGAAGTCCGCGCTGGCGGCCGTATCCCGCTGATCGTCGGCCGTGGCCTGACCGAAAAAGCCCGCGCCGAGCTGGGCCTGGGTGCCTCGGACCTGTTCAAGAAGCCAGAACAACCTGCCGATTCCGGCAAGGGCTTCACCCTGGCACAGAAAATGGTCGGTCGCGCCTGCGGCCTGCCAGAAGGCCAGGGCGTGCGTCCAGGCGCCTACTGCGAACCGAAGATGACCACCGTCGGTTCCCAGGACACCACCGGCCCGATGACCCGCGACGAGCTGAAAGACCTGGCGTGCCTGGGCTTCTCCGCCGACCTGGTCATGCAGTCGTTCTGCCACACCGCGGCTTATCCTAAGCCAATCGACGTCACCACCCACCACACCCTGCCAGACTTCATCCGCACCCGTGGCGGCGTGTCGCTGCGCCCAGGCGACGGCATTATCCACAGCTGGCTGAACCGCATGCTGATGCCGGACACCGTCGGTACCGGTGGTGACTCGCACACCCGCTTCCCGATCGGCATCTCGTTCCCGGCCGGTTCCGGCCTGGTGGCCTTCGCCGCCGCCACCGGCGTCATGCCGCTGGACATGCCAGAGTCGATCCTGGTGCGCTTCAAGGGCAAACTGCAACCCGGCATCACCCTGCGTGACCTGGTCCATGCCATCCCTTACTACGCCATCCAGAAGGGCCTGCTGACCGTCGAGAAGAAGGGTAAGAAAAACGCCTTCTCCGGCCGCATCCTGGAGATCGAAGGCCTCAACGACCTGACCGTCGAGCAGGCTTTCGAGCTGTCCGACGCCTCGGCCGAGCGTTCCGCTGCCGGTTGCACCATCAAGCTGCCGGAAAAGGCCATCGCCGAATACCTGCAGTCCAACATCACCCTGCTGCGCTGGATGATCGGCGAAGGCTACGGCGATGCCCGCACCCTGGAGCGCCGTGCCCAGGCCATGGAAGCCTGGCTGGCCAAGCCTGAGCTGCTGTCGGCCGACGCCGATGCCGAATACGCCGAGATCATCGAAATCGACCTGGCCGACGTCAAGGAGCCTGTGCTCTGCGCGCCGAACGACCCGGATGATGCCCGCCTGCTGTCCTCGGTACAGGGCGAGAAGATCGACGAAGTGTTCATCGGTTCGTGCATGACCAACATCGGCCACTTCCGTGCTGCCGGCAAGTTGCTGGACAAGGTCAAGGGCGGCATTCCGACCCGTCTGTGGCTGGCTCCGCCAACCAAGATGGACGCCCACCAGCTGACCGAAGAAGGCTACTACGGCATCTACGGCAAGGCCGGTGCACGCATGGAAATGCCAGGCTGCTCGCTGTGCATGGGTAACCAGGCACGTGTGCAGACCGGTTCGACCGTGGTTTCCACCTCGACCCGAAACTTCCCGAACCGTCTGGGCGACGCGACCAACGTGTACCTGGCCTCGGCCGAGCTGGCTGCAGTCGCTTCGATCATCGGCAAGCTGCCGACCGTCGAAGAGTACATGCAGTACGCCAAGGACATCGACAGCATGGCTGCCGACGTCTACCGCTACCTGAGCTTCGACCAGATTGCCGAGTTCCGTGAAGCGGCAGCCAACGCCAAGATCCCAGTGGTCCAGGCGTAAGCGATTGTAAGTAGCAAGCAAAAGCCCCGGCAGTGATGCCGGGGCTTTTTTTGTGGGTTCTGCAAGGGCTTGGCGTTGGCCAAGGGCACTCTCAAATCACGAACAAATCCACAAACCTGTGCACCGCCGTATCCTCCAGCCGCTGCTGATCCTCGCACAGCTCGAAAATATCCACACAGCGCTGCCGCGCGAACCGCGTTGCCAGGTTCTCCCTGAACTTTCGCTCCAGCAAGGGTATGCCCTCGCCGCGCCGGCGCCGATGCCCCAGCGGGTATTCCACCACCACAGGCTCGGTACTGCTGCCGTCCTTGAAGAACACCTGCAAGCCGTTGGCGATCGAGCGCTTGTCCGGCTCCAGGTATTCGCGGCTGAAGCGCGGCTCCTCGATCACTTCCATCTTTTCGCGCAGGCGGTCAATGCTTGGGTGCGCAGCATGGAAGGCGTCCTCGTAGTGTTCGGCCACCAGTTGCCCGAAAATCAGCGGCACCGCCACCATGTACTGCAGGCAGTGGTCACGGTCGGCCGCGTTCGCGAGTGGGCCCTGTTTGGAGATGATACGGATAGCCGACTGTTGGGAACGGATGACGATGCGGTCGATTTCATGCAACCGGTTGCGCACCTGCGGGTGCAGGATTATTGCCGCTTCGCAGGCCGTCTGGGCATGAAACTCGGCCGGAAAGCTGATCTTGAACAACACGTTTTCCATCACGTAGCTACCCAAGGGTTGCGGCAGGCGCAGTGCCTGCTGGTCCGCAGGCTTGAGCGCCAGGTCCTTGTTGGTGTGGCTGAACGACACGTCGTTAAACCCCCATTGCGGCGCCGTCAGCACACCCGGCACGCCCATCTCGCCACGCAGCGCGATATCGGCCAGGCGCACGCCGCGGCTGGAGGCGTCGCCCGCCGCCCAGGACTTGCGCGAACCGGCGTTAGGGGCATGGCGATAGGTGCGCAACGCCTGGCCGTCGACAAAGGCATGGGACAACGCCGACAGCAGTTGTTCGCGGTTGGCCCCCATCAACCTGGCACACACGGCAGTGGACGCGACCTTGACCAGCAGCACGTGGTCCAGGCCGACGCGGTTGAACGCGTTCTCCAGCGCCAGCACGCCCTGGATCTCATGGGCCATGACCATGGCCTGGAGCACATCACGCATGACCAGTGGCGCTTCACCGCTGGCCACGCGCCGTTGTGACAGGTGATCAGCCACCGCCAGGATGCCTGCGAGGTTGTCGGAGGGGTGGCCCCATTCGGCCGCCAGCCAGGTGTCGTTGTAATCCAGCCAGCGCACGGCACAGCCGATATCCCAGGCGGCCTTGACCGGGTCAAGCCGGTAGGACGTGCCCGGCACACGCGCGCCGTTGGGTACCACGGTGCCCTCCACCAGCGGGCCAAGAAGTTTGGTGCATTCGGGAAAACGCAGGGCCAGCAAGCCACAGCCGAGCGTGTCCATCAGGCAATTGCGCGCGGTGTCCAGCGCTTCAGGGGACTCGACCCGGTAGGTGAGCACATAGTCAGCGAGGGTTTGCAATACCCGGTCATAGTCCGGGCGGTCATTCAGGTCGACGTTGGCGCTCATCTGCAGCTCCTGTGAATTAGGGCTGCTGGGCAGCCCGACTCAGCCAAAACCAAGCGCCAGTGGTGCGTCAGAAGCTGTCGCCAGGCACCCTCACCCAGCCTTCCATCAGCACCCGTGCGCTGCGGCTCATGATTGCCTTGGTCACGGTCCACTCACCTTCCACCTGCCGCGCCTGGGCCCCGACCCGCAAGGTGCCGGAGGGGTGCCCGAAACGCACGGCGCTGCGCTCGCCCCCGCCAGCGGCAAGGTTGACCAGCGTGCCCGGGATGGCGGCAGCGGTCCCGATGGCCACCGCGGCAGTGCCCATCATTGCGTGGTGCAACTTGCCCATGGACAACGCACGCACCAGCAGGTCGATATCAGTGTCCGAAACGGCCTTGCCACTGGACGCAGTGTAGGAGCTTGGCGGCGCAACGAAAGCCACCTTCGGCGTATGCTGACGCCCGGCTGCCTGGTCGACATGCTCGATAAGGCCCATACGCACGGCGCCGTAGGCGCGGATTGTCTCGAAACGGGTCAACGCGTGTGGGTCACCGTTGATCGCATCCTGCAACTCGGTGCCGGTGTAGCCGATATCGGCCGCGTTGACGAAGATGGTCGGGATGCCTGCATTGATCAAGGTGGCCTTGAACGTGCCGATACCGGGCACTTCCAGGTCATCCACCAGGTTGCCGGTAGGGAACATCGCGCCGCCGTCGCCGTCCTCGTCAGCCGCCGGGTCGAGGAACTCAAGCTGCACTTCGGCTGCTGGAAACGTCACGCCGTCGAGTTCGAAGTCGCCGGTTTCCTGCACTTCGCCTTCGGTGATCGGCACATGGGCGATGATGGTCTTGCCGATGTTGGCTTGCCAGATGCGTACGGTGGCAGTGCCATTGCGCGGGATACGTGCCGGCTCGACCAGGCCGTTGCTGATGGCGAACGAGCCGACCGCAGCGGACAGGTTGCCGCAGTTGCCGCTCCAATCGACGAACGCCTTATCGATGGCCACCTGGCCGAACAGGTAATCGACATCGTGATCAGGCCTGAGGCTTTTCGACAGGATCACGGTCTTGCTGGTGCTAGACGTGGCGCCGCCCATGCCATCGATCTGCTTGCCGTACGGGTCAGGGCTACCGATTACCCGTAGCAGCAACGCGTCGCGGGCCGGGCCTGGGACCTGGGCCCGTTCGGGCAGGTCTTGCAGGCGGAAGAACACGCCTTTGCTGGTACCGCCACGCAGGTAGGTGGCGGGAATTCTTGTTTGCGGTACATGAGCCATTGCTTGGTTGTCCTGTCTGATATGCAGATAACCCTTGGGGCTGCGTTGCAGCCCCCTGCAACTATGCGGTCGCTTCGAGGAAGTCCTGGGCGAAGCGTTGCAACACCCCACCCGCCTCGTAGATCGACACTTCCTCGGCAGTGTCCAGACGGCAGGTCACTGGCACCTCGACGCGCTCACCATTACGGCGGGTTACCACCAGCGTCAGGGTTGCACGCGGCTTGCGCTCACCCAGCACGTCATAGGTCTCGCTGCCATCCAGGCCGAGGGTCTTGCGGTCAGTGCCTGGCTTGAACTCCAGCGGCAACACGCCCATGCCCACCAGGTTGGTACGGTGAATACGCTCGAACCCCTCGGCCACGATTGCCTCCACACCGGCCAGGCGCACGCCCTTGGCCGCCCAGTCGCGGGACGAACCCTGGCCATAGTCGGCACCGGCCACGATGATCAGCGGCTGCTTGCGCGCCATGTAGGTTTCGATGGCTTCCCACATGCGAGTCACCTTGCCTTCTGGCTCGATCCGCGCCAGCGAACCCTGCCTCACGCTACCGTCTTCCTTGCGCACCATTTCGTTGAACAGCTTGGGGTTGGCGAAGGTGGCGCGCTGCGCCGTCAAGTGGTCGCCACGGTGGGTCGCATACGAGTTGAAGTCCTCCTCCGGCAAGCCCATTTTCGCCAGGTACTCGCCTGCGGCGCTGTCGAGCAGAATGGCGTTGGACGGCGACAGGTGGTCGGTGGTGATGTTGTCCGGCAGCACCGCCAGCGGGCGCATGCCGCGTAGGGTGCGCTCACCGGCCAGCGCGCCTTCCCAGTACGGCGGACGGCGGATGTAGGTGCTCATCGGGCGCCACTCATACAACGGCGCCACTTTCGGCCCGCGGTCTTCCTCGATGGCGAACATCGGGATGTACACCTTGCGGAACTGCTCCGGCTTGACCGCCGCGCGCACTACCGCATCGATCTCTTCATCGCTTGGCCAGATGTCCTTGAGGCGGATTTCCTGGCCATCGACCACGCCCAGTACGTCTTTCTCGATGTCGAAGCGGATGGTGCCGGCGATGGCATAGGCCACCACCAGCGGCGGCGACGCAAGAAACGCCTGCTTGGCATAGGGGTGAATACGCCCGTCGAAGTTGCGGTTACCCGACAGGACTGCGGTGGCATACAGGTCGCGGTCGATGATCTCCTGCTGGATCACAGGGTCCAGCGCGCCGGACATGCCGTTGCAGGTGGTGCACGCGAAGGCGACGATACCAAAGCCCAGTTGTTCCAGCTCTTTCTCCAGCCCGGCCTCTTCCAGGTACAACTGCACGGCCTTGGAGCCAGGGGCGAGCGACGACTTGACCCAGGGCTTGCGTACCAGACCAAGCTTGTTGGCGTTGCGCGCCAGCAGCCCAGCGGCGATCACGTTGCGCGGGTTGCTGGTATTGGTGCAACTGGTGATGGCCGCAATGATCACTGCGCCATCAGGCATCTGGCCCGGCACGTCGTCCCAGGCGCCGGCAATTCCCTTGGCCGCCAGCTCGCTGGTGGCGACGCGGGCATGGGGGTTGGACGGGCCAGCCATGTTACGGACCACGCTCGACAGATCGAAGTGCAGCACGCGCTCGTACTCGGCCTTGACCAGGGCGTCGGCCCACAGGCCCGTGGCCTTGGCGTAGGTTTCCACCAGCTTGACCTGCTGTTCTTCCCGGCCGGTCAGCTTGAGATAATCGATAGTCTGCTGATCGATGGCGAACATCGCAGCGGTCGCCCCGTATTCCGGGGCCATGTTGGAGATGGTCGCACGGTCGCCGAGCGTCAGGGCG
Source organism: Pseudomonas sp. NBRC 111131 (assembly GCF_001320525.1). NCBI lineage: Bacteria > Pseudomonadati > Pseudomonadota > Gammaproteobacteria > Pseudomonadales > Pseudomonadaceae > Pseudomonas > Pseudomonas sp. NBRC 111131. Next base: position 124,363 of record NZ_BCBH01000013.1, read on the forward strand.
CGAGCACCTTCGCCGTAGAACTCGAGATAGGCGCCGACCACTTTCTGCTTGCGCAGGAATTCGGTCAGGGCCAGCACCAGGTCAGTGGCAGTGATGTTCGGGGCCAGCTTGCCGCCGAGCTCGACGCCGACGATTTCCGGTAGGCGCATCCACGAAGCGCGGCCAAGCATGACGTTTTCGGCTTCAAGGCCACCGACGCCGATGGCGATCACGCCCAGGGCGTCTACATGCGGGGTGTGGCTGTCGGTGCCGACGCAGGTGTCCGGGTAGGCCACGCCACGGTCGTTGTGGATCACCGGTGACATCTTCTCCAGGTTGATCTGGTGCATGATGCCGTTGCCAGGCTGGATGACATCGACGTTCTTGAACGCCTTCTTGGTCCAGTTGATGAAGTGGAAGCGGTCTTCGTTGCGACGGTCTTCGATGGCGCGGTTCTTGTCGAACGCCTGCGGGTCGAAACCGCCGCACTCGACCGCCAGGGAATGGTCGACGATCAATTGCACCGGCACTACCGGGTTGACCGCAGCCGGGTCGCCCCCTTTTTCGGCGATGGCGTCACGCAGACCGGCCAGGTCGACCAATGCGGTCTGGCCGAGGATATCGTGGCACACCACGCGGGCGGGGAACCATGGGAAGTCCAGGTCGCGCTTGCGCTCGATCAGTTGACCAAGCGAGGCATTCAGGGTAGCCGGGTCGCAGCGGCGTACCAGGTTTTCAGCGAGCACGCGGGAGGTATAAGGCAGGCCGTCGTATGCGCCTGGCTGGATGGCCTCGACCGCGGCGCGGGCATCGAAATAATCCAGGTCAGTGCCTGGCAGGTTCTTGCGGTATGCAGTGTTCATATCGTTATCAGGCTCGGTCACGGTACGGTCGTGGATAAGGCTCACAGACGCTGCGATCACTGTGGGAGTCGATTTGGCGGCGATCGGGCCGCATCAGGCGACGCCTTCATCTCCAGCAAGCCGGCTCCCACCGGTTCGCTACAGGGCCTGTATCAGCGCTGCTCGATCGGCACGAACGCGCGCTGCTCGACGCCGACATATTCGGCGCTCGGGCGGATGATGCGGTTGTTGGCGCGCTGCTCGAACACGTGCGCCGCCCAGCCGGTGAGACGCGAGCAGACGAAGATCGGGGTGAACAGCTTGGTCGGGATACCCATGAAGTGATAAGCCGAGGCATGGTAGAAGTCGGCATTGGGGAACAGGCGCTTCTGCTCCCACATGGTCTTGTCGATGGCCTCCGAGACCGGGTACAGCACCTTGTCCCCCACCTCGTCGGCCAACTGCTTCGACCAACCCTTGATCACCTCGTTGCGCGGGTCGGACTCTTTGTAGATGGCATGGCCAAAGCCCATGATCTTGTCCTTGCGCTCGAGCATGCGCAACAGCTCGGTGGTGGCCTCCTGCGGGCTCTGGAAACGTTCGATCAGCTCCATCGCCGCTTCGTTGGCACCGCCGTGCAACGGGCCGCGCAGTGAACCGATGGCCGCCGTGACGCAGGAGTACAGGTCGGACAGGGTCGAGGCGCAAACACGGGCCGTGAAGGTCGAGGCATTGAACTCGTGCTCGGCGTAGAGGATCAGCGAAACGTTCATCACCTTGACGTGCAGGTCGCTCGGCTTCTTACCGTGCAGCAGGTGCAGGAAGTGGCCGCCGAGGGTGTCCTCGTCGCTGGCGCAGTTGATACGCACGCCATGGTGGGTGAAGCGGTACCAGTAGCACATCACCGCCGGGAACAATGCCAGCAGGCGATCGGTCTTGTCGCGCTGGGCCTCGAAGGTCAGTTCCGGTTCCAGGGTGCCCAGCACCGAGCACCCCGTGCGCATCACGTCCATCGGATGGGCATTGAGCGGGATACGCTCGAGTACCTCTTTCAGTGCCTGCGGCAGGTCCCGCAGGCCCTTGAGTTTGTGCTTGTACGCGTCCAGCTCGGCCTTGCTCGGTAGCTCGCCGTATAGCAGCAGGTAGGCCACTTCCTCGAACTCGGCACCGGCCGCCAGGTCGCGCACGTCGTAGCCCCGGTAGGTCAGGCCGGCACCGGCCTGGCCGACGGTCGACAGCGCAGTCTGGCCGGCTACCTGGCCACGCAGGCCTGCGCCACTGAGAACTTTTGCTTCGGCCATGGTGTTTCTCCTTTCTTGAATTTGTTATGGATATCTTTCTGGCTAATTCGGGTGGCTATCCCCGCCCTATCGCCGGGCTGCCGGCAAAAGGGCTGGTAAAGGCTTAACCTTTTTTCTGCGCAAACAGCGCATCGAGGCTCTGCTCGAATGCGTGGTAACCAATGGCATCGTAGAGCTCCATGCGGGTCTGCATGGTATCGATCACGTTCTTTTGGGTGCCGTCACGGCGTAGCGCGGTGTAGACATTCTCGGCCGCCTTGTTCATGGCGCGGAACGCCGACAGCGGGTACAGCACCAGCGACACGTCGACCTCGGCCAGCTCTTGGGTGGTGTACAACGGCGTGGCACCGAATTCGGTGATGTTGGCCAGGATCGGCGCCTTCACCCGGTCGGCGAAGGTCTTGTACATCGAAAGCTCAGTGATGGCTTCCGGGAAGATCATGTCGGCGCCGGCCTCGATGCAGGCTGCAGCGCGGTCCAGCGCCGCGTTCAGGCCTTCCACCGCCAGGGCATCGGTGCGCGCCATGATCACGAAACTGTCATCGGTGCGGGCATCCACTGCGGCCTTGATGCGGTCGACCATCTCCTGCTGCGAAACGATCTCCTTGTTCGGCCGGTGACCGCAGCGCTTGGCACCGACCTGGTCCTCGATGTGGATGGCCGCGGCGCCGAACTTGCTCATCGAACGCACCGTGCGAGCCACGTTGAAGGCCGAGGCGCCAAAGCCGGTGTCGACATCCACCAGCAGCGGCAGGTCGCAGACGTCGGTGATGCGGCGCACGTCGGTCAGCACATCGTCAAGGCCAGTGATGCCCAGGTCCGGCAGGCCCAGCGAGCCTGCGGCAACACCGCCGCCGGAGAGGTAGATGGCCTTGAAGCCCGCGCGCTTGGCCAGCAACGCATGATTGGCATTGATCGCGCCAACCACCTGCAGGGGGTGTTCGGCGGCAACGGCGTCGCGAAAACGCTGACCGGGGGTGTTCTTCACAGTCATTTCTCACCTCGTGGGCTGTTGTTGTTGGCGTCCAGGTAGTGACGCTCGATGTTGCGTTTGGACGCGCCGATGTGGCGGCGCATCAGGAGCTCAGCCAGCTCGCCGTCACGGTCGGCAATGGCATCGAGTATGCGGTGGTGCTCGGCGAACGCCTGGTGTGGGCGGTTGGGCGTGGCAGAGAACTGGATGCGGTACATGCGCACCAGTTGGTAAAGCTCGCCACAGAGCATCTTGACCAGGGTCTGGTTGCCACTGCCCTGGATGATCCGGTAGTGGAAGTCGTAGTCGCCTTCCTGCTGGTAATAGCCCTGCCCGGCCTGAAAGGCGGCATCACGCTCGTGGGTATCGAGCACACGGCGCAATTCGTCGATGTCGACCTGGCTCATGCGCTCGGCAGCCAGGCGGCAGGCCATGCCTTCGAGCGACTCGCGGATCTCATACAGCTCGATCAGTTCGCCATGGTTGAGCGATACCACCCGCGCACCTACATGGGGTACCCGCACCAACAGGCGCTGGCCTTCCAGCCGGTGGATGGCCTCGCGCAGCGGGCCTCGGCTGATGCCATAGGTGCGCGCCAGCTCCGGCTCGGAGATCTTGCTGCCCGGGGCGATATCACCCTTGACGATGGCGGCCTGAATGCGCCGGAAGACGTTTTCGGACAAGGTTTCCGTTTCGTCTGCCGCGGTGGCGCTGGGGGTGCTGAGGTCCAGCATATTGTCGACACCTTGATAATCTCTTGAGCTGAAACTAACGAATCAAGCGGCTCTAGTCAAAGACAAAATCAATATTGTCGACAATCGTCTAAGAACGAACTTATGCGCCGGCGGCGCTGTCAGATCGCGACGCGCTGGCGTCAAGACATCGGCGTGATAGAATGCCGCGCCTCCGAAGGAGTATGGACAGTGTATTTGTCATCAATTCATGTTGTTGACAGATTAACGAGGAAGCTTGCGCAGTAGTTGCCAGTCGCCTTGCCCCGAATCTTGCACAGCACCGCGCCAGGACTATGAGACTTACACCCGTTTTATTGCTGTTATGCCTTTCCCTGCTGCCGGCCCTTGGCCAGGCGGCGGGCAAGACCGTGTATGGTCTGAACGAATATGCCCGCCTTGGCGACCTTGACCTGGAAGTGGCCGCCAAGCTCGATACCGGCGCCAAGACCGCGTCCCTGAGCGCCCGCGATATCAAGCGTTTCAAGCGCAACGGCGAAAGCTGGGTGCGCTTCTACCTGGCCATCGACGCCGCCCATTCGCACCCGATCGAACGCCCCCTGGCGCGTGTCAGCAAGATCAAGCGCCGGGCAGGCGACTATGATGCGGAGTCGGGCAAGGCCTACACCGCACGCCCGGTCATCGAACTCGAAATCTGCATGGGCCAGGCCCGGCGCACCATCGAAGTCAACCTCACCGACCGCAGCGCTTTCCAGTTCCCGCTGCTGATCGGCTCCGAGGCGCTCAAGCACTTCGACGCGCTGGTCGACCCAAGCCTTAAATACGCGGCCGGCAAACCTGCCTGTGCCACCGACGCTCCCAAAGCAGAGTAATCCCGATGCGCTCTCTTACCCTCCATCTGAAAGTCCTGATCACCGTGCTGGTGCTGCTCGGCGTGGCGGTCACGGCCTATCAGATCCTCGTTCTCGGCATCCCGGTGACCGAGGATGAAACCGATGACCTGTGGAACATCGACGCCAAGGTCGAGTTCGTCGCCAGCACCAAGGACCCGGTCAAGGTGCAGATGTTCGTGCCCCCGCTGAACCGCGACTACGTCAGCCTCAACGAGAGCTTCATCTCCAACAACTACGGGGTCAGCGTCAACCGCGCCGACGGCAACCGCAAGGTCACCTGGTCGGCACGCCGTGCCAGCGGCAACCAGACCCTCTACTACCGCCTGGTGCTGACCAAGCGCTACAGCAATGAAAAAACCACTATCAAGGGGCCAACCTTCCGTGACAGCCTGGCGGTCGAAGGGCCCGAGAAGATCGCCGCCGAAGCGCTGATGGCGCCTATTCGCCAGCATTCGGCCGACGTCGAGACCTTCGTCAGCGAAACCATCAAGCGGGTCAACAACCTCAACGACGATAACGTCAAGCTGCTGCTGGCCGGCGATACCTCGTCGATGAAAAAGGCTCAGGTGATCGACCTGCTGCTGTCCATCGCCCATGTGCCGATGGAGAAGGTGCACACCATCCGCCTGGTGGCCGATACCCCGCAAACGCCCGAACTGTGGTTGCGCAGCTTCAATGGCAGCGATTGGCTGTACTTCAACCCGGACACCGGCGAGCAGGGCCTGCCCAACGATCGCCTGCTGTGGTGGACCGGTGACGACAACCTGATCACCGTCGATGGCGGCAAAAAGGCCAATGTCACCTTCAGCATGAACAACAGCGAGATGAACGCCATCCGCCTGGCCAAGCTGACCGACGAGAACACCGACGCCGACTTCCTCGAGTATTCGCTGTATGGCCTGCCGCTGCAGACCCAGCAGACCTTCATGATCATGGTGATGATCCCGATCGGCGTGCTGGTGATCCTGGTACTGCGCAACCTGATCGGCATCCAGACGCTGGGCACCTTCACCCCGGTCTTGATCGCCCTGGCTTTCCGCGAGACGCAACTGGGCTTCGGCATCGTGCTGTTCACGGTGATCACCGCACTGGGCCTGTCGCTGCGCTCGTACCTTGAGCACCTCAAGCTGCAGATGCTGCCGCGCCTGTCGGTGGTGCTGACCTTCGTCGTGGTGCTGATTGCCGCCATCAGCCTGTTCAGCCACAAACTGGGCCTGGAACGCGGGCTGTCGGTGGCACTGTTCCCGATGGTGATCCTGACCATGACCATCGAGCGGCTGTCGATCACCTGGGAAGAACGTGGCGGCGGCCATGCCATGAAAGTGGCCATCGGCACCCTGTTCGCAGCCTCCCTGGCACACCTGCTGATGATGGTGCCGGAGCTGGTGTACTTCGTCTTCACCTTCCCGGCGGTACTGTTGATTCTGGTGGGCTTCATGCTGGCGATGGGTCGCTACCGCGGCTACCGCCTGACCGAGCTCGTGCGCTTCAAGGCTTTCCTGAAGAAGGCTGACGCCTGATGTTCGGCCTGATCAAGACCTGGAAAGCCCTGGAGGCCCGGGGCATCATGGGTATCAACCGGCGCAATGCGGACTATGTACTGAAGTACAACAAGCGCAGCCTGTACCCGATCGTCGACGACAAGATCATCACCAAGGAACGCGCGCTCGCGGCCGGCATTCACGTGCCGGAGATGTACGGCATCATCGAAACCGAGAAAGAGATCGACAAGCTCCACGAGATCATCGGCGGGCGCAACGATTTCGTCATCAAGCCGGCGCAAGGCGCAGGCGGTGATGGCATCCTGGTGGTAGCCGACCGCTTCGAGGACCGCTACCGCACAGTGTCGGGCAAGATCATCAGCCACGAAGAGATCGAGCACCAGATCTCGAGCATCCTCACCGGCCTCTACTCGCTCGGCGGGCATCGCGATCGTGCACTGATCGAGTACCGGGTCACCCCGGACCAGATCTTCAAGAGCATCAGCTACGAGGGGGTACCGGACATCCGTATCATCGTGCTGATGGGCTACCCGGTAATGGCCATGCTGCGCCTGCCGACCCGCCAGTCCGGCGGCAAGGCCAACCTGCACCAGGGCGCCATCGGTGTAGGGGTAGACCTGGCCACCGGTGTGACCCTGCGCGGCACCTGGCTGAACAACATCATCAGCAAGCATCCGGATACCACCAATGCCGTGGACGGTGTACAACTGCCCAACTGGGACGGCTTCATGAAGCTGGCGGCCGGTTGCTATGAGCTGTGCGGGTTAGGCTATATCGGCGTGGACATGGTGCTGGACCAAGAAAAGGGGCCACTGATCCTCGAGCTCAATGCCCGACCAGGCCTGAACATCCAGATTGCCAATGACACCGGGCTGACCCAACGCACCCATGCCATCGAGGCGCACATCGAGGCACTGTCCAAGGACGGCGTGACCGAAGATGCGGAGCAGCGGGTGCGGGTGGCACAAAGCCTGTTCGGCCACGTGCATCCGCGCTGAGTCAGCACAGGCTGCGTGGCTAACGCGTTATCTGTAGGAGCGGGCTGGCCCCGCGAAGGGGCTGCCGAGCAGCCCCACGGCGCCACACACTGTTTGAATGTCGCGCCCAGTGCTAGGCGCATTTCCTACACAGGTCTACAATCGCCCTCCTCGCTTTTACATCGCCGTCCACACTGATGCCGACCTGTACGCTTTACCCCCTGCCCTACCAGCCCGACCCCGCCGCCTATTTCGCCCGCCTGCGCCAGGCTCCCGGCGCGATCCTGCTCGACAGTGCCCGCCCCGGTGCCGAGCGCGGCCGCTTCGATCTGCTCAGCGCCTGGCCGCTGCAGCACCTGCAAGCCCAGCCCGGTGAGGACGGTCGCACGTTCCTGCAGCGTTTGCGTGACGGCCTGGCACAACTGGGCAATGCGCAACTGCCCGCCGGCGTCGAGTTGCCATTTGCCGGCGGCCTCATCGGCTACCTGAGCTACGATTTCGGCCGGCGCCTGGAACAGTTGCCCAGCCTGGCCAACGACGATCTTGGCCTACCGGATGCACAGCTTGGCCTTTATGACTGGGCGCTGGTCACCGATCACCAATTGGCCACCAGCCAACTGGTGTTCCACCCTAGCCTGGCCGCCGAACAACGCGAGCGTCTGGTTACCCTGTTCAAGACACCTGACAGCGCTGCAAACAGCAGCTTCCAGTTGCTCTCTGCCATGACAGGTGACCTGACGCCTGAGCAATACCAGGCTGCCTTCGACCAAGTGCAACGCTACATCCAGGCCGGCGATTGCTACCAGATCAACCTCACCCAGCGCTTTCGTGCGCCCTGCCAAGGCGACCCATGGTGGGCTTACCAGGCTCTGCGCAAGGCCTGCCCGACACCGTTCTCCGGCTACCAGCAACTGGCCGATGGCAGTGCCTTGCTGAGCTTTTCTCCGGAGCGTTTCATTCGCGTCAGCCAAGGCCAGGTGGAGACGCGCCCGATCAAGGGTACCCGACCACGCTCGGCAGACCCGGTCATCGATGCGCGCAATGCCGAGGCGCTGCGCAACAGCCCCAAGGACCGCTCGGAAAACCTGATGATCGTCGACCTGCTGCGCAATGACCTGGGGCGCACCTGCCAGACGGGCTCGGTGAAGGTCCCCGAGCTGTTCAGCCTGGAAAGCTACCCCAACGTTCACCACTTGGTCAGCAGCATCACCGGGCGACTGGCCGCAGGCAAAGATGCCTTGGACCTGGTCGGCGACAGCTTCCCCGGCGGCTCGATCACCGGCGCACCGAAAATTCGTGCCATGCAGATCATCGACGAACTGGAACCTACGCGCCGCGCCCTGTACTGCGGCTCGCTGCTGTACATCGATGTACGCGGAGAAATGGACAGCTCAATCGCCATTCGCAGCCTGCTGATCAAGGATGGGCAGGTCAATTGCTGGGGGGGCGGTGCGGTGGTGGCGGATTCGGACTGGCAGTCCGAATACGAGGAATCGATCGCCAAGGTGCGGGTATTGATGCAGACCTTGCAGCAGCTCTGAGCCCGCCCGGGCGCCCCTGCCCACCAAGCGGACGGCGCCGATTGAGCCCGTCTGCCCCGGCATTTTTTGTTACCATCACCTCATTACGAGCGCACAGCGCCACAGCCAAGATGGAAACCGCCTGATGAGCCAACCCTTCGACGTCGCCGCCCTGGCCGCGACCTACGCCAACAAGTCCCCGCAGGATATCCTCAAGCTCGCCTTCGAACACTTCGGCGACGACCTGTGGGTCTCATTCAGTGGCGCCGAGGATGTGGTGCTGGTCGACATGGCCTGGAAGCTGAACAAGCAGGTCAAGGTATTCAGCCTGGACACTGGCCGCCTGCACCCGGAGACGTACAGGTTCATCGACCAAGTGCGCGAGCAGTACCAGCTGCCGATCGAAATTCTCAGCCCGGACCGCGCCAAGCTGGACCCGTTCGTCAAGGAAAAGGGCTTGTTCAGCTTCTACAAGGATGGCCATGGCGAGTGCTGTGGCATCCGCAAGATCGAACCCCTGCGGCGCAAGCTCGCCACCGTTAGCGCCTGGGCCACCGGCCAGCGCCGCGACCAGAGCCCGGGCACCCGCAGCCAGGTGGCGGCACTGGAAATCGACGGCGCGTTCTCCACGCCGGAGCGCACTTTGTACAAGTTCAACCCGTTGGCGCAGATGACCAGCGCTGAAGTATGGGGTTACATCCGCATGCTCGAACTGCCGTTCAACAGCCTGCATGAGCGCGGCTTCATCAGCATTGGCTGCGAGCCCTGCACCCGCCCGGTATTGCCTAACCAGCATGAGCGCGAAGGCCGCTGGTGGTGGGAAGAGTCAACCCAGAAAGAATGCGGGTTGCATGCCGGCAACCTGATCAGCAAAGCCTGAAGAGCAGCGCTGCAGCCAAAAAAAGAGCAGCCCGCGCTAGGGCTGCTCTTTCTTGTCACGGGCGGTGTGTAGCTGCGGTTAATGCACCGGCAGCTCAACGCCTTCGAACAACTCTTCAAGTTCCTGCTTGTTATGGCACTGGATGGCCTTGGCCATCACTTCACGGGTCAAGTGCGGCGCGAACTTCTCGATGAAATCGCACATGAACCCCCGCAGGAAGGTGCCACGGCGGAAGCCGATCTTGGTGATGCTGGCCTCGAACAGCTCACTGGCATCCAGGGCCACAAGGTCGGCATCGAGCTTGGTATCCACCGCCATCTTGGCCACGATACCCACGCCCAGGCCCAGGCGTACGTATGTTTTGATCACGTCGGCATCCGCCGCGGTGAACACCACCTTGGGCGTCAGGCCACGGTGGTTGAAGGCTTCATCGAGCTTGGAACGGCCGGTGAAACCAAACACGTAAGTCACGATCGGATACTCGGCGACCGCTTCCAGGGTCAGCTTCGGCAGCTTGGTCAACGGGTGCCCCTGCGGCACCACCACACAGCGGTTCCATTTGTAGCACGGCATCATGATCAGGTCGCCGAACAGCTCCAGCGCCTCGGTGGCAATGGCGAAATCCACGGTACCGTCGGCTGCCATTTCGGCGATCTGCATAGGCGAGCCCTGGTGCATGTGCAGGGCCACTTCCGGGTACTGCTTGATGAAGCTGCTGATCACCGGCGGCAGCGCGTAGCGCGCCTGGGTGTGGGTGGTGGCGATGGACAGCGTACCCTTCTTCTCGTTGGAGAATTCCTGAGCAATCTGCTTGATGCTCTCGACCTTGCGCAGAATCTCGCCAGCGGTGTTGATGATGCGCTCGCCCGCTGGGGTGACACGGGTCAGGTGCTTGCCGCTGCGAGCGAAGACTTCAACCCCCAGTTCATCCTCAAGCAGGCGGATCTGCTTGCTGATCCCCGGCTGCGAGGTGTACAGACTCTGCGCCGTCGCGGAGACGTTGAGGTCATGGTGCGCCACTTCCCAGATGTAGCGCAGTTGTTGAAGCTTCATAGGTTTCCCTCAAATCAGCGGTAAGTCAGCGGCAGCAGGCAGCGACGGGATATAACTATATTAGTGGTTCTGGAAATAAAACTAGAACTATTTTGTTACACGGATCTCCGAAATACCCTACTGCCAGCTTCACATTTTCCTACGGCCGAGGTGCTGCGAGAGGGGCACCATGTACACCGGCACCGGTGACAATTGCAGCAAGCGCACCGCGGTGCGCCCAATGGGCACATCCACCCCGGCGCCCGCACTGTGGCTGCCGAAAATCAACAGATCGACACTCAGCCGTTGAGCCTGCTCCAGGATGACCTGGGCCGGGTCGCCCTGGCGCACCCTCACCGCCTTGATAACCGCCAGGTCTGCGTCCTCGCCCAGTTCGTCGCGAAAATTCTCGAGCACCCGCTGCTCGATATTTGCCATTACCGTATTGACGCCTTCACTGTGCAGCTCATCCAGCGTCTGCTCATCGAGATAGCTTTGCAGCAGGGATTCGGCGAACTGCCCCATCGGCTCGACAGCATGGATCAGGTACAACTCCGCACCGAAGGTGCGCGCCAGGGCCAAGGCGTGCTGCATGACGAACGGGGCATAGACACCGAGGTCGGTGGCGTACAGCATGGAGCGGATCATTCGACCTCCTCGACTGCCGTTGCGGCAGAGCAAGCTTCAGCTTAGCAGTGCGCCAGACGCTCGCGTTGCCGTCTGGCGCACTGCCGCCGCGGGTTGCAGAGGTTTCAGCCGGCCCGATTGCTGCGGTCAATGAACGCCAGCGCCTGATAAAGCTGCTGCATACGGGGCAAGCTACAGCCGGCTGCCTGGGCCCGGGCCAGCGGCTCGGCGTAAATGGCCTGCAGCTCCAGTGGCCGTTTGCCGACATGATCGTGGTACATGCTTGGCCAGTAGTCAGGCATCTGTTCCGTGATCCGGAACAGGTGCTCGGCATAGCCCGCCGGCAACGGATGGCCGCAGGCCGCCGCGCCTTGTACCACTTCGGCCATCAGCGCCTTCACGAGCTCGCGGCTGTCGGCATCGGCCATCAGCGGCGCGGTACTGGCGCCCAATAGCACCGACAGGCCATTGTAGGGCACGTTCCACACCAGCTTCTGCCAGCGTGCCTGGCCCAGGTTTTCCATGGCCTGGGAATCGATCCCTGCGGCCCGGAACAGCCCCGCACCCTCCTCGACGATGGCGGTACCGCCATCGCTGGCGGGCCCACTGTGATACCCCAGGTTGACGGCGCCCAGTGCCTGGTGGCGAATTTCACCAGGGGCCTGGCGGTTGACGCAGATGAAGCATAAGCCGCCGAGCAGATGCAGGTGACCGGGCAAGGCCGGCCGTAGCTGCTCCTCGACACCCAGCCCATTCTGCAACAGCAGCACCCTGGCATCGGGTGCTGCGGCTTGGGCGATCAGCGGTGCCAGTTCGGCATTGCTGGTGGCCTTGGCGCCCACCAGCAGCCAGTCGCAGGGCGGCATATCGGCAGCGTTGGCATAGGCCTGCACGGTCATTTGCACAGCCCCATGCACAGCGCTGTCCAGCTTCAGGCCTTGCTCGCGCACCACCGCATACTCACTGCGCAACAGAAAATGCACGTCAAAGCCAGCACGCGCCAGCATCAGCCCATAAAAGCCACCAATGGCGCCACTGCCGATGATGCCGATGCGCGGTGTGCGAGGGTCCATGCTGATCTCCAGATAAAGGTCGGTGGGCTTTTTTACACCGGATTGCGCTCTCTGCGCACCCTCGGCAGGCAACCCCATTGTCGCGCTCCCTGTAACGCGTTAAGGTTCCGCTCCCCGCTGCGAACATTCTTGCTGCTGGGCCGCACGGGGATTGCTGGCGGCCGGCACCCGTGACCTGACGAGTAACACGATGGCTGATTTACCGATCGACGACCTTAACGTTGCCTCCAACGAGACCTTGATCACCCCCGATCAGCTCAAGAAGGAAATCCCCCTCAGCGCCAAGGCCCTGCAGACCGTGACTGCTGGCCGAGAAGTGGTGCGCAATATCCTCGACGGCAAGGACCATCGCCTGTTCGTCGTGGTCGGCCCGTGCTCGATCCATGACATCAAGGCCGCACACGAATACGCTGAGCGCCTGAAGGTGCTCGCCGAAGAAGTTTCCGACACGCTGTACCTGGTCATGCGGGTGTATTTCGAGAAGCCGCGCACCACGGTTGGCTGGAAGGGCCTGATCAACGACCCGTACCTGGATGACTCGTTCAAGATCCAGGATGGCTTGCACATTGGCCGCAAGCTGCTGCTGGACCTGGCCGAAATGGGCCTGCCGACCGCCACCGAAGCGCTCGACCCTATTTCCCCGCAGTACCTGCAAGACCTGATCAGCTGGTCGGCCATCGGCGCCCGTACCACTGAATCCCAGACCCACCGTGAGATGGCTTCAGGCCTGTCTTCGGCAGTCGGTTTCAAGAACGGCACCGATGGCGGCCTGACCGTGGCCATCAACGCCCTGCAGTCGGTGTCCAAGCCGCACCGTTTCCTGGGTATCAACCAGGAAGGCGGCGTGTCCATCGTCACCACCAAGGGCAATCCCTATGGCCACGTGGTGCTGCGCGGCGGCAACGGCAAGCCGAACTACGACTCGGTCAGCGTTGCGCTGTGCGAACAGGACCTGGCCAAGGCCAAGATCAAGGCCAACATCATGGTCGACTGCAGCCATGCCAATTCCAACAAGGACCCGGCCCTGCAGCCGCTGGTCATGGAGAACGTGGCCAACCAGATCCTCGAAGGCAACCAGTCGATCATTGGCCTGATGGTCGAAAGCCACCTGAACTGGGGCTGTCAGTCGATCCCCAAGAATCTGGACGAACTGCAGTACGGCGTGTCGGTCACCGATGCCTGCATCGACTGGTCCGCCACCGAGAAAACCCTGCGCAGCATGCATGCCAAACTCAAGGATGTGCTGCCGCAGCGCAAGCGCGGCTAAGCGGGGCCACCAATGAAAACGCCGGGCAATGCCCGGCGTTTTTGCATGTGCGCGCTACGCGGCGTCAGGCCTTGCTCGAATGGCGCTGCTGGCGCTCCATGTAGCGCTCCACGTACGAGCAGGACGGGATCACCGTGTAACCCATCTGGTCGGCATACTCCAGGGCCTTTTCGGTCAAAGCAGCAGCGATACCGCGCCCCCTCAGGGCGTTGGGCACGAAGGTGCGATAGATATCCAGCGTCTGCTTGCCCAAGTCCATGTACGTCAGGTAGGCACGATGACCGTCCACAGTGGTCTCGAACTGATGACCGGCCTGGTCATGGTGGATGGTCAGCGCTTCACTCATCACTACTCCTCGCAGGTCTTTTCGGCAGACCTTTACCTTAACCGATGGTGGTTTATCCGGCGGAGGAACCTCTACGCCACCTCTTGCCCCTTGGACCGCGGCTCGCTTGCAATCGTTCTACCAGGGCAAGCACCTCAAATAGTAGGCGTGCCAGGCGGGATTGCTCAAGGTGGTTGCGGTTAAAAAGTAGCAGGGGCGAGTGGCTTGGCCCATTGCCCCGCCATGCCCGCAACAACAGCCGGATGCTCTTGGGCTTAAGACGCTAACCGACAGTTAAAGTCACCTTTAGTTCAACAAAAAAGTTCCCGTACTACAATCGCTTGCGCCATCTGCACGGCGTTTTCACAAATGCCCTACAAATCTTGTCGGGCACCGTGACGGCAACATTTTTTTTGCAGTTCTTGCGCTCTGTCAGTTTACTTACTACAAGTAATGGGTACTATGTACGCCGGCCAGTTTCTCTTTTCCGAGAGATGGCTATTTAATAGAAAGTCCTTGAAGGGGAACACGATGAACAACGTTCTGAAATTCTCTGCTCTGGCTCTGGCCGCAGTTCTGGCTACCGGTTGCAGCAGCGTCTCCAAAGAAACCGAAGCTCGTCTGACTGCGACTGAAGACGCAGCAGCTCGCGCTCAAGCCCGTGCTGACGAAGCCTACCGTAAGGCTGACGACGCTCTGGCTGCCGCTCAGAAGGCTCAGCAGACCGCTGACGAAGCCAACGAGCGCGCTCTGCGCATGCTGGACAAAGCCAGCCGCAAGTAATAATCCTCGCGGATTGTTATGGAGCCGGCCCACTTGTGGGCCGGCTTTTTT